>JANNAT010000041.1:0-1668 GCA_031384605.1 Cypionkella sp. | reverse complement strand
AAGAAGTGGTATATGGAAAACTACATCGACCCGGCTGGCTTTGACATCACCGAAGAGGCGTTCGGGAAATGTTATGCCACCACCATCGGGCGTCAGTTCGGCGAAGGGTTCCTTACCGGCGACGCGATGACAGCAGCCTGCATGTATCTGACCGTTGTGGCCGAAACTGCGTTCACCAACACGCTGTTCGTGGCCATGCCATCAGAAGCTGCCCGCAATGGCGACTATGCCTTGCCGACCGTGTTCCTTTCTGTCCAGTCGGACGAATCGCGCCACATCGGCAATGGCCACTCGTTGATGATGGCGGCGTTGAAAGAGCCTGAAAATCACCAGCTGATCGAGCGCGATATGAAGTATGCCTTCTGGCAGAACCACGCCATCGTTGATGCGGCGATCGGGACGTTCATCGAATACGGCACCACCGACCGCGACAAGTCGAAAGAAAGCTATGCCGAAATGTGGCATCGCTGGGTCTATGAAGATTACTACCGCACCTACATGCTGCCGATGGAAAAGTACGGCATCAAGATTCACCATGATGACGTGACAGCGGCGTGGGAGCGGATCACCAAGAAGAATTACGTCCACAAGGTCGGGCAGTTCTTTGCGGTGGGTTGGCCGGTAAACTTCTGGCGGATCGAAGCGCAGACCGAAAAGGACTTTGAATGGTTCGAGCACAAGTATCCAGGTTGGTATGCCGAGTTTGGCGAGTTCTGGAAATGGTATGCGAAACTCAGCAAGCCTGATCAGCAAGTGCTGCTGTTCAATTCAGATGTTGGTTACGCTTATCCGCACCGCTGCTGGTCGTGCCTGGTTCCGTGCTTGATCCGTGAAGATATGGTTGTTGATACGATTGATGGCCAGTTGCATACGTTTGCCCATGAGATTGACCGCTGGACTGCCGTCGAGGCGTTTGCGGACGAATATCAGGGCCGTCCAACACCCGCGATGGGCCGCTTCAGCGGCAAGCGCGAGTGGGAAACGCTTTATGATGGCTGGGATCTGGCTGACGCGATTGTTGATCTGAACTTTGTGCGTTCGGACGGCAAGACCTTGATCCCGCAACCGCACCTGCGGTTCGACGACAAGGACATGTGGACACTTGACCACGTGCGCGGCAACAAGCTTGGCTCTCCGCTGAACGCGCTGCGCGGAATGGACGATGCAGCCCGCAAGGCGCATCTCGCTGACTATGCCAAGGGCTTTACGATCAACCCTTGCAACTAAACCCCTGATTTATGGGCCGGATATTCCGGCCCATAGACCCCTAGCCGTTGCCCCTATGGGCACCGGATTGGACACTGCATCCTAAAAAGGCCGAAAACAGATGTCGGATACCCACACAGTACGACTGGAACCCATCGGGGTTGAGTTTGAGGTCGACGAGGGCGAAACCGTTCTTGACGCCGCCTTCCGCCAGGGCATTTCGCTGCCGCACGGTTGCAAGGAAGGCCAATGTTCGGCCTGCAAATGCAATCTGGTCGAGGGCGATGTCGAACTTCTGAAGTATTCCACATTTGCGCTGTCGGACGGCGAACGCGAACAGGGTGGCATCTTGTTATGCCGATCTTTGGCACAAGAAGATCTGGTGATCGAGCTGTTGAACTTTGACGAGGAACTGCTGTCGAAATCCATCGCCGTCAAGGATTTCAAAGGACAGATCACCGC
>JANNAT010000025.1:0-5012 GCA_031384605.1 Cypionkella sp. | reverse complement strand
ACAAAGTTGCTGCCTCCGCCACCGCAACTGACCACGGCTGCGAAGCAAAGAGTCGAGCAGAGGGTCATACGACGCAGGTCCATGGGCGATTCAAACTCCATGCATTTTATAAATCGGGCGATTGACTGCCTGGTCAGCATCGCTGAGTGCCCAGGTGCGGATCTATCTTACGCCGGTTCCAAAATCACTGCGCCGCAAGTCGGGACTGCAACTTGCGGCCCAAACTTACCAGTGAATCAACAATGACAGCGGTTCACGGAAAACGATTTGCGCCGACGACGGCTCAACAACACACCGACCAAGGCCAATCCGAGCAGGGCCAGTGTCGAAGGCTCGGGCACTGTCCCGCCATTCTGCGGCGCGATGATGACCGTGGCTGAGAACGCGTCATCCGGGAAACTGAAGAAAATGGGATCAAGGTTCGAGTCTATGAACTCGACATTCGACAACGAGAAGGTGGCAGCGCCGGCATTCAGGGCTGCGAAACTGATGCTTGCCAGGATGCCGTCGCCAGTCACGCCCGTGAAACCAGACAACGCACTGAACATGGCCGTGATCGTACCGCCGCTGTTGTCGACCGTGCCGCCGCCGAACGTCTGCCCGGCGCCGAGGAAGCTGCCCTCAGTCGCTGGCGACGCGTTGACCAGCCCCGATGGGCTAAAGCCGAGATCCATCTGCCAGCCGAAAAGGTCAGTGACGCCGAATATCGCGATATCCAGTGTGAAAACATTGCCGACGGTCACGTTGCTCAGCGCAGGGGTGAGCCGAAGTACAGGGGCGGCCTGCGCTGCGAGCACGCTACCCAGCACAAGCGCGGCAGTACAAAAAAGTTTCTTAAGCATTTGGATTGACTCCGTGTTGAAGTTTCAGGGGCAAGACGTGCCGGCAGGCAGCTGCCGGGTGATCATCGTCAGGTCGCGGATGTTGATGACGTTGTCGCTGTTCAGGTCGGCCTGCACGTTGAACCCGAGGTCACCGATCTTCTTGCCCATCGCGGCCTTGACGACGGCCACATCGGCGCAATTGACCACTGTGTCGTTGTTGAGGTCAAAGTTCGAGAGGACGAAGGCGCCACGGCCATGGGTGAACGCCACCAGCTTGTCGCCGCGCGCGACCAGGTCGAACACCGGCACGTTCGGCATGCCGACGCCCGGGCCCCAGTGCGCCCATGAGGCGCCGGCGTCCGAGGTCACCCAGACGCCGAAGTCGCTGCCGGCGTACAGCCGGTTCGGCACAGCCGGGTCATAAACCAATGAATTGATCGAGACATCGACCGGCACGCTGAAGTTGCTCCAGGTGGGCGTGGCAGCGGTGAAGTTGCTGGTGCAGTAGATGTTGCCCGGGGTGCCGCCAGTGAATCCTGACAGGCCGACACAGGCCTTGGTCGAGTTGTTGGGGTCGAAGACGATGGTGGACACAGGCCGGTTGGGTACCTGACCACCCGGATCACGCTCAATGAATGCGGCCGGAGTCAAAGCACCGGTGGTACTGATGCGGATTTCGCCGTTGCGGTGGGTGGCGCCAATCGTGTTGCAGTCGTTGCCGAATGCGATGCCAACTCCGGCCGTGGCAGGCGTGAATATGGCCCCACCATCGGTCCACAGACTCGCCGCTGGCCCGCCGTAAAAATCTGTCGTCTTGTTGACTCGGCTGCCGTTAAGAATGACGGTGCCTGGTGCCGACGGGCATTCGCGCATTTTTCCGATGAACGGTGCTGTGCCGCCATAGTTGCCACGCACGCTGGTGAAACTTGCACCTCCGTTGAGCGAGCGGGCCACGCCATGGTTCTGCGCCGACACCCCAATGTTGTTGGCGCTGCTACTGATGTTGCCAGCACCATCGCCACCGAAGATCAGCGGCCACGCATTGCTGGAAGTGCGCAGGTGCGTGCCGTTGTCTTGCGACCCGCCGATCATCTTGCTGGCATCGGGCTGCAGCGAGCCTTCATAGTACTGCACCGTGCCCAGGGTGGCGTTGTGCGTGGCCCAAAGACCATCACCGTCGGTGGTGGTGCTCCACACGCCGCCGTCGTTGCCGATGATCAGCCGCGACCCGGCCCAGGCCGACGCATGCTGGTCGACGTGGATGCCGTTGTTGCGGTTCGCCGGCGCTGCTGTTTGACTGACCTCCACCCAGGTCAGCGTGGACAGGTTGAGCCGCCAGACTGGGATGCCACCGAAGAACAGGATGTTCTCGTCGGTGGGTTTCACCGTCAGCGTCATGTTGTACCAGCATTGCGGCGAGACGGAATTGAACGCCTTGTCGAACGCGCACGGGCCGAAGTTCCCGGTCCCGTTGTCAGTGGGCGCCAGGCTGATCTGCGTCCAGGTCGGAGTGGCGTCCCACGCGTTGGCGCTGGTCCACAGGCCGAACATGCCGGCCGTGGCCGCATTGCTGACGGCGACATAAACCCGGTTCGGGTTCGACGGGGCAATGACCACTTCGGTACGGTCGGTGGCTCCGGCCAGACTGGTCCACGGGCCGGGCACGGTGGCCCAGGTGGCGCCACCGTTCACGGAACGCTGAACCGCAGTGGTCACGTTGGTGCCGAAACCCAGGCCGGCGAACTGCTGCAAGAAGTTCGTCGGGCTAGGGGCGATGGAGATGCCGTCGGATGCCAGCGTTTGGATCCAGGTGACCCCCCCGTCGGTCGAGCGCCAAAGGCCGCGCGCGCCGTTGCCTGGGGGCCTGACGACGGCGCGTCCGTAAATACCCAGCGAGGTGGCGGCAACGAGAACGTTGGCATTGGCGGGGTCGACACGCAGGGCGGAGAACGCGGTGCCTTTGAAGAAGGTTGTGCTTGCCAACTGCTGCCAGTTGACGCCGCCGTCGGTGGATTTCAGGACACCTTCACCGCCGAACGAGACGCCCGAAAAGGTGGCCTCACCGGTGCCGAGATAGATGATGCTCGGGTTGCTGGGCGCATACGCCACAGCGCCAATGGCCATCGACGGCGCTGCGTCAGTCAACGCGACGAAGTTGACGCCGCCATCCTTGGTCTCCCAAGCACCGCCGTTCGCGGAACCCACCAGCCAGCGGTTGTTGTCCGCAGGGTGCACGGCCAGCGACGCCACACGACCACTCATCGGGCGGTTGGTCAGCGCATTGCCGATCTGCCCACCGGTGATCGGCTGCGGGCCGAGCGCCGTCCAGCGCGAATTCAGGACGTAAGGAAACGCGGTGACGTTGGCGGTTGACAGCGCGTTGATTTGTGGAAGCGCCACGACGCCCGGCGCGTCGGGGAACGAGCCGTCGCTGTTCGCGCGCAGGCGGTAGTTGTGCAGGAAGCGCTGGATCGGCTTGCTGTTGAGTTGCCGTTCCGTCAGGCCTTGAAGAAAACTTGGCACCAGAGGCACCGCCTCTTCCTGCGCACTGGCGCAGGCTGTCATGGTGCAAAGAATGGCTGCCCCGAAAATTTTTGTTTGGTATTTCATAAGCGCCTCGCGTTGGTCAACCAATTAGCCAAAGTTGCGATGCGACGAACCCGTCGGCGAGGCCACGGTTCGTGTCGAACAGAATAGATCCCACTGCGGAATAGGCCAGCACCTTCGTTGCAAGCGCGGGCGTTTTGGGCATTTTGGGCGTTTTGGAAAATAACTTTTTCATCAAATACTCCTAGTGGGCTAATTGTTAAATCGGTATGGAATCAAAAACGGGGAGATGACCGTTACGTTAAGCAACTTTTAGACCATAAAAATATACATTTTTAAAATCAACAACTTAGCGATTTGCAATGGAGATTTTTCGTCGAGGATGTAACAAAAATCGACAGTTGTAAGGTGTCGTTTTTCTGACACTTCACCTGACTGCGCCCACAATCCCACTAGCCTATTCAGGCTAACGGATGTCAGATTCCCAGGGCGTTACTTTTTCCGACTGGGCCAGAAACTCCCGACGGCATTCGGCCTCAACAGCGAATCAGCGAGCCCCCGACATAAACCATCCGGGCAAATCTCTGGCCGCTGCCTCAACGGCTCCGAGGCGCGTCATAGCTGCTCGCATCTGCGGGGGCCATGTCGGCCGGATTGTTCAGCAAGACGTTCGGGGCGCTGCCGTGCAGGCTGCCGATCCCGGGTGCCAGGGGACGCTCGATTAATAACTGCCGCGACGGTGTCGGCTGCATTACAGTCTGTCTGCTGTCCGGTACGCCCGCCACCAGGTCGGTATTCGCAACCCGCCCCGGCTCTGGCAGGACCAGCAAAATCGATGCCGTGCCAGCGCGCGGGCGGATCGAAACGCTGCGCGCCTGAATCGCTTGAAGAATCCAATCCGATTCCAGCATATCGCCAACCTTGAATACCTGCGCCGGTTTGCCGTCAATAGCAACTAGGGCTGCACCCTGGACACCCGAGTTCGAATCGCCAGGCGCGATCACACCAACGAGTTGGAAACGCGAACTTTCGGGTGCAAGCACGGCTGCTGGGGCTGGATTTGGCGGTGGGTCGACCACGCGCCAAGGCGGCAAGTCGCCCAAAGGCACCAGAGCCGGCGTAGTAACGCCCGCATCAGCCGATGGTCGCGCACCGGGGACAAAAAATTTCGTACCCCAAAAAAATAGCCCGATGCCCACTGAGGCGCAGATGGCGAACGCCAACCAACGTATCTTCATGGCGCAATTCTAGTAGAGCGCTTCTGCTTAATGGCAGCCTGCACCAGCGGCGTTGCCGAGTAATTCTCCGCAGTGCTGCGGGATCGCCCCAACGGTTCTCGGGCAACCCGCGCGTCAGTGAAATCGGCATCGAGATGGGCCCGCCGCAAGGTCTGGGCACGGCCGAAGGTGACAAATGGTAACGCCAGCCGCGCATGGTGATGACCAGCTTCGCGCCCGGACTAGTGCGGGCCTATTTCCCGTCATTGCGGAAGGTGCTGCTGCGCCTGTAGGCGCGCATGGCAGTTACCATGAACCCGGTTGTCACCAATCACGAAAATTTGAATCTTGGATTCCAGTACGAAGCGCAACACCCCCGAAACCGGTGGGTCAAGAGCGCATAGGATTGCTTCTTTTTGACCTG
>JANNAT010000107.1:0-2323 GCA_031384605.1 Cypionkella sp. | reverse complement strand
CATCGCACTCATCCGCGCGCCTTGTTCCGACGCGCCGTTTTCCAAAAGCGCCGTGAACACTTGCGTGGCCACACCGCGCGGCAAAAGGTCGGCCAGAATGGCCTCTTCGCTGGGTTCGTAATCGTATAATTCCGAAACCGTGGCGGCGGCGTAATTCGCCGGGATCACTTGCAACATGGTTGGAATTTGGCTGATCACCGATTGGAAGCGGTTGTAGAACAGCGTCACCACATCGCATTCGCCCGCTTCAAACCGCGCCAGCACGTCACGCGCGATGGATTGCGCGTTGACGTAGCCCACACGTTTGACTTCGGTCAAATCAACATGGCCCACCATCATCGCGCCAAAATCGCGGCGCAACTGTTCGCGGCCTTTTTTGCCAACGGTCAGAATTTTGACGGTCTTGCCTTCGGCGATCAGCGCGTTGGCCTTCGCCCGCGCCATCCGCACGATGGTCGAGTTAAACCCACCGCACAAACCGCGTTCGGAGGTCATCACAACCAACAACTGAACGCGGTCAGAGCCAGTGCCCGCCAGTAAACGCGGCGCGGACGCTGATTTGCCCACCGACGTGGCCAAACCGCCCATCACCGCGTTCATCCGTTCGGCATAGGGGCGCGCGGCCACCGCAGCCTCTTGGGCGCGGCGCAGTTTTGCCGCGGCCACCATTTGCATGGCCTTCGTGATCTTGCGGGTGTTTTTGACACTCGCGATCCGGTTTTTTAAGTCCTTAAGGCTGGGCATGCTTTATCTCCCTGCCCCGGCCTTACGCGAAGTCTTTGGCGAAAGCGTCGAGCTGGGCGCGGATGGATTTCTCCAGATCGCCCGCAACTTTACGGTCGTTCTTGGTGATATCGGCCAAAACCTCTTTGCCAGTGCTGCGCAGATGCTTAAGCAACCCCGCCTCATAGCGGCCCACATCTTTGACCGCGACTTTGTCCAGATAACCAGCGGTGCCTGCGAAAATAACGCAAACAATCTCGGCATTGGTCAAAGGCGAATATTGGTTTTGCTTCATCAGCTCGGTCAGACGCGCGCCACGGTTCAACAACTGCTGGGTCGATGCATCAAGATCAGAGCCAAACTGCGCAAAGGCCGCCATTTCGCGGTATTGCGCCAGTTCCAGCTTTACCTTGCCAGCCACCGATTTCATCGCGTTGGTTTGGGCAGACGATCCAACCCGCGACACGGAAAGACCCGTGTTCACCGCCGGACGGATGCCCTGATAGAAGAGTTCGGTTTCCAAGAAGATCTGGCCATCGGTGATCGAAATCACGTTGGTCGGAATAAAAGCAGAAACGTCGCCGCCTTGGGTTTCAATCACCGGCAGCGCGGTCAGCGACCCCGACCCGAAATCTTCGTTCAACTTGGATGAGCGTTCCAGCAAACGGCTGTGCAGATAGAACACATCGCCCGGATAGGCTTCACGGCCCGGTGGACGGCGCAGCAGCAGCGACATTTGGCGGTACGCCACGGCTTGCTTGGACAGATCATCATACACGATCAGCGCATGGCGGCCATTGTCGCGGAAAAATTCCGCCATCGAAGTTGCGGCATAAGGGGCCAGAAACTGCATCGGTGCCGGATCAGACGCGGTGGCAGCCACAACGATTGTGTAGGCAATCGCCCCGGTTTCTTCCAGCTTTTTCACCAACTGGGCAACGGTAGACCGTTTCTGCCCAATCGCCACATAGATGCAGTACAGCTTCTTGCTCTCATCATCGCCAGCAGCCTCATTATAGGCTTTCTGGTTCAGGATGGTGTCAAGTGCGACGGCGGTTTTGCCGGTCTGACGATCCCCGATGATCAATTCGCGCTGGCCTCGGCCAACCGGGATCATCGCGTCAATGGCTTTCAGGCCGGTTGCCATCGGTTCATGCACCGATTTGCGTGGAATGATGCCGGGGGCCTTGACGTCGGCCTGACGACGCTCGGTCGAGATAATCGGACCTTTGCCATCAATCGGGTTGCCAAGTCCGTCAACGACGCGGCCCAACAGGCCGTTGCCAACCGGCACGTCCACGATGGATTTGGTGCGCTTGACGGTGTCACCTTCCTTGATGTCTTGGTCCGAGCCGAAAATAACGATACCGACGTTATCAACTTCCAGGTTCAGGGCCATGCCACGGATACCACCGGGGAATTCGACCATTTCGCCGGCCTGCACATTGTCAAGGCCGTGCACACGGGCAATCCCGTCGCCCACCGAGAGCACGCGGCCAACTTCGGCCACTTCGGCCTCTTTGCCAAAGTTCTTGATCTGGTCCTTAAGGATCGCAGAGATCTCAGCAGCCTGAATTCCCATCACCCAACCTCTTTCATT
>JANNAT010000138.1:0-3991 GCA_031384605.1 Cypionkella sp. | reverse complement strand
TCCGGGGTCTTTACGGCGAGTGACGTGGCACCGTTCAGCTCAACGGGTAAAGATCCCGGACAACCGCACCTCATGCGTTCGATCCGGATTCCGGGAACGCGTGGGAGGGGTTTGTGGTCTTCGGCTTCGGTAACTTACCATCGAGCTTATCCGATTACCTTAAGTGTATGGGCCGAACGTAGTGAGGCCGATACACCTCACTACGTTGAGGCCGCGGAGGCGGCCTTCCACGACAATCGTCATCTGGTTGATGTTAATAATATCCGGACATCGACAATGAGAACCGGCACGTTGTCGATAGGGGTAGGGATGGCTCGTCGCCACCCCTCCCTCCGAACCGTACGGGCGGTTTTCCCGCATACGGCTCTCCAGTTGGTGGTTTCTTCATCGAGACTGTCTCGCTGTCTGCCAGGCTGTGTTGAGTGCGAACAGCCCGGCGTTCGCGAAGAAGATATTGGGCCAGCGCTGATGGTCGGCCGCGCTGTTTCCGGTGCCAGGGCGTTTCTGCTGCTTGAGCAGAAGCGCCCGCAACCGCCGCCGGACGAAACCGTCGACGGTGCCGAAGGTACGTTTGTGGGCGTGCTTGAAGTACCCGAACCAGCCGCGCAGACTGGGGTTCAGATCGGCAATCACAGTTTCGAGGCTATCGCCCCGGCTGCGGCCGGTCTTAGCCCGTATGCTGTCCTTGAGCTTGTCCAGGCTCTTCTTACGCGCGTGCCGCTGGCCTGCTTCGAACCGGTACCCTAGGAGCCTGTCCGAGTAGTGGCTAGGCAATTTGGGTCGAGTCTGATTCAAACTGATGCCATGAGCAAGCAATTTCGCCCCTGGAAGATTGATCAGCCGCAGTTCCTGCCGCCGAGCGTGCAGGACTTTGTGCCAACTGACCACTTGTCCCGCTTTATTGTCGGACTTGTGCGGGACAGCCTCGACCTCAAGGACATCACCGGCAGCTATACAAGCGCGCTCGGCCAGCCGCCGTTCGACCCGCGCATGCTGGTCGCGCTGCTGCTGCACGCCTATGCCAGCGGTATCTACTCGTCGCGCCGGATCGCCAAAGCCACGCAAGAGCGTGCCGATTTCATGATGATCGTGGCGCTCGATCCGCCGGATTTCCGGACCATTTCGGATTTCCGCAAACGGCATCTGACGGCGCTCAGCCAACTGTTCGTGCAGGTGCTGCGGCTGTGCGAAACGGCTGGCCTCGTCAAGCTCGGTCACGTCGCGCTTGACGGCACCAAGATCAAGGCGAACGCGTCGAAACACAAGGCGATGAGCTACGAGCGGATGGCGAAGCGCGAGGCCGAACTGAAGGCCGAAGTGGCCAAATGGCTGGCCGCCGCTGAAGCTGCGGATGCTGAAGAAGACGCGGCGCACGGCCGCGCCAAACGCGGCGACGAGATGCCGAAGTGGGTCGCCGACAAACAGAAACGGATCGCGAAGATCGCCGAGGCGAAAGCCGCGCTGGAGGCCGAAGCCAAGGCGGCGGCCGAGGAAGAGCGCCGCATCGAAGCCGAGAAGGAAGCGCAGCGCGAGGCCGAGGGCCGTAAGAAACCGGGCAAGCCCGGCAAGCCGCCAACTGACGAACCAGATCCCAAAGCGCAGCGCAATTTCACCGATCCGGAAAGCCGTATTTTGAAAACCAAGGACGGTTATATCCAGGGCTACAATGCTCAGGCAGCTGTCGATGGAGGCGCGCAGATCATCGTCGCGCACGACCTGACGCCGAGCACCAGCGATCAGGGCCAGCTGGCCGGAATGGTCGATGCCATCGAAGCCAATATGGGCCGCAAACCGGACGAGTTTTCGGCTGATGCCGGTTATTGCAGTGAGGCCAATCTGGCGGCCCTCAGTGAACGCGAGATCAACGGCTACGTCGCCACCGGCCGGGCCAAACACCCGACCGACGACAACGGCAAAACCGGCGGCCCGCTGACGCAAGCGATGCGAAAAAAGATCGCCGACGGCGGGCACGAAACGCCCTACCGGCTACGCAAACAGATCGTCGAACCCGTCTTTGGCCAGATCAAGCAAGCCCGTGGGTTCCGCCAGTTTCTGCTGCGCGGTTTGGCCAATGTGCGCGCCGAATGGGCGCTGGTCTGCATCGCCCACAACCTCACCAAGCTCGCAAAGGCGGCTCGCAATACACTAATGCCTATGCAACCGCCTGTTCCGGCCGCTATCTGGACAGGCTCCTAGGCCATCATAAGTCGCGGTCCAGAGATCCTTACAGCGCGTAATTGCTCACCTCTCCGCGCCCGGTGATCAGGCGAGGGTGGCGCGGAGGCTCTGGAGCGGGCTCCGGCCAGAGAGGCGGCCGGTTGCGACAATGGAGCGGATGTCGGCGTAGACTTTGGCGCCCCAGCCGGAGCGGAAGCCGTTGGTCACTTTGCGGAAGATTACTGAGGAGCGCAGTTCTCGTTCGCTGCTGTTGTTGGTCGGCTCAATGTCGCGGCGTGTCAGGAACACCAGCAGCTTGTCGCGCCCGTCGGCGATCATGCTGTCGCGCAGATGGCGCCCTTCGGCATGGGGCGGGGCGAGGTTGAGCAGGCGGTCGAGTTCGCCCTTGAGATCGCGGGCATGGCCCTCGATGGCCGCGTCGCTCAGTTCGGGTCGTTTTTTACCGATGGCGCAGGCAGCTTGCAGAAACGCCTTGAAGCCGGGCGCAAAGATCGTGTCGCCTGCATCGACGGCATACTGAGCATCGCGGATCAGATGGGCGAGGCAATACTGGTGCGCCAGCCCAAGTCTGCCCTGGCCGACATAACGATCCGACAGCCACACGTCCGGTTTGGCACCGGCCAGGAACCCAGTCGCGACGGCTTTGCCGCGGGTCGGCGCAATCGTGTGATACACAGCCGTCGTAGCACCGAACACCCATTGCCAGTGGTTCTTTCCGCATACCCGCGCCGACGTTTCGTCGGACGCGATGACCGGGCTGGTACGCACCGTCTCGGCGATTTTATCGGCATCGGCGGCGAATGGTTTTGCGGCCCGCGCCAGCATGTTGGCGATGGCGCCCTCGGACAGTTTCAGGCCGAACAGCCCGTCCATCACCTCGGTCAGGCGCGAGTAGCTGACCATCTGGCAGGCGTGTAGATAGGTCACCGTGCCGACGATCCCAGGCCCGAACGGCGTGCCAGGCGGCATGTCGGCTGGCGGTTTCGCCGCAACGCGTTTTTTGCAAGCCGGGCAATGCCCTTTGTGCAGATGGATGCGGGTGGTGACAGGCTTGACCGGCGGCAGATCGATGTAATCGTAGGCGTGCGTGTGCGGCTGATCGGCGTGCGACAGTGCCGCGCCGCAGCAACAGGTTCCGGCATAGATGTCGCGGGTGGCGTCAGGTTCCGGTGCCAGCGTGCGGGCAACGCCGGGGCGGCCTTTGCGGCGCTTTTTCTCGGCTGGCGTCCCAGATACATTCGGCTTCTTCGCGGTCGATGGCGGCAGCGACGAGTTTGTCGGCGTCTTCTGGGGCGGCTTCGGCTGACCTGCACGGGCTTCGAGTTCGGCAATCCGGGCGAGCAGCGTATCGATGCGAGTGAGCAGTTCGCTGTTCTGCGCCAGCAAAGTGGCGATCAGCGGCCTCAGTCCTGTATCGGGCGAATCAAGCGTCTCGGGTGCCATCCCGAGCTTGAATCAGCCCGTCACCGATGGCGCAACGCCATGCCCCCGAGTCACACCGCCGCACGGGGTGAGCAATTACGATTGAAGGGGTGTCACTGGTCAGCTACGCGGCGATCAAGAGCATGGAAACGGCGGATCAAATTTCGAAGCGGTGCGGCGAGACAACGATAAAAATTGAAAATCAAAGTACTGGCAACTCCGTCATTAACGGTCCTTTATCTCAGGCGGCGGCGAATAAAAATTCGATGTCGCACAGCTTACAGAGGCGACCACTGATTTTCCCGCATGAGATCGTTCAGACTATGAGATCGGATGAGCAAATTGTGATGGTGCGTGGCCAACCTCCGATCAGGTTGGGGCGCGCGGTTTA
>JANNAT010000131.1:0-2178 GCA_031384605.1 Cypionkella sp. | reverse complement strand
ATGTCAACCGAAGCAGACTACCGGGCTGTGCTGGATGCCGTGGACCTTTCGGCCAATGGCGTGACATTCTGCACCGGCTCTTTCGGCGCGCGGGCCGACAACGATCTGCCCGCGATGATGCAGCGCCTTGGGTCGCGCGTGCACTTTTTGCACCTGCGCAATGTCCGCCGCGAAGGCAGCGATCTGCGCGACAGTTTTCATGAGGCAGAGCACCTTGGTGGCAATACCGACATGGTCGCCGTCATCGCGGCCATCCTTGCGGAAGAACGCCGCCGCCGGACCGAGGGCCGCACGGATTGGAACATCCCGTTCCGTCCTGATCATGGGCAGGACATTCTGGATGATCTGGGCCGCAAGGGCCAGCCGGGTTATCCGACCATCGGGCGGCTGAAAGGGTTGGCAGAGCTGCGCGGCATCATGACGGCGCTTGATCATCCGCTGGTAACGGGGGCCAACGGCTAGGGCGGGATGGGTTTGCAAGGAATCGGAAATCGATGCCTCTCGCTAACGCTCGAACGCGATTTCCGATAAGCCTTGGTTCCATGAAAACCCATCCCGCCTTAGATCGCAGGCATCGCAGCAATCGGAATCACCGCGCCATGGTGAGAAATCACCGCGCTGGCAAGCCGATGTCCTGCCGCCGCCGCCTGCAAAGGGGGCTCGCCCCGAAACCGCGCCGCCAGATAGCCCGCATTGAAGCTGTCACCTGCACCAGACGTATCCACAACCCGCGCAGCCGGGGCCATCGCGGTCTGAACCGTTGTGCCGTGAGCCCGGATCATCGGCCCGCGCGCACCGTTCTTTAGCACCACTTCCTGTGGCCCAAATCCGGCGATCCGGTCAATGATCTGCAAAGGCGACAAGCCGGGATAAAGCCGTTCTTCATCATCATAGGATGGCAGTGCTACGCTGGTTGCGGCCCACATCGCCTCAAAACTCGCCCGTGCCGTCGCATCGTCAGGCCACAGGCGGGGGCGGTAGTTGGTGTCGAAAACCACCTGTTTGCCCGCTCCCTTCAACGCCCCGGCGCATGCAATCAAGGCTGCGCGCATAGCGGGCGGCAAAATCGCGAGGGTAATGCCCGACAGATAGATCACATCAAAACCTGACAGATCGGCAAGACTGGCCCCAATGCTGGAAAACAGTGTCCGCGCCGCCGAAGCCTCACGCCAGTAGTGAAAAGACCGCTCACCCCTGTGGTCGGTTTCAATAGCATATAGACCGGGAAGGCGGGTTTCATGCTGCCCAATCAGGCCGCAATCTATTCCCTCGGCCTTAAACCGGTGCAGCATCTGCGTTGAAAAAGCATCCGTCCCAAGATTGGTAATGTAGCTGACATCGCAGCCAAGCCGCGACAGGTAGATTGCGGTATTCAGCGTGTCACCAGCAAAGCCAATCCGCGCAGCACCCTGCACCAGGTCGATATGATTAAGCTCAACCATGCATTCGCCTATGCAGGCAAATTTAAATCCGGTCATTGGATCAACGACTGTTCACAAAGCCATCAAGCAGTTCGCTTGCGTCGGCCGCAAAGTAGTCGCGCCGCTCGGTGATCAGGCGGCGGATCACCGTGAACACCCGGTCAATATGAATTTTCATGGCAGCCGCTGCGACCTCTGGCTCGCGTTGCTTCAGGCCGTCCACCACCGCAATGTGTTCGTTCAGCACCAAATCAAGATGGCTGACCAGCGGATAAGACATGCGGCGCACACGGTCTAGTTGCGCCTTTGCACCATTGATGATCTTCCAGATATAGGCCGATGCGCCGAATTCGCAGATCATCGCGTGAAACGCCTCGTCCAGAAGGTAGAATTCGTCATAATCAACATCCGCCGCCATCCGTTTTTGCTGATGCAGGTTGAAATCCAGTGCGCGTTCAAACTGTGGGGTCATGCGGTTGGCGGCAAGGCGCACCACCTTCAGCTCTAACGCGTCACGCACAAGTTGGCCGTCAAACACGGATTGCAAGTCGATTTTGGAAACATAGGTGCCAGAGTTCGGGATAATCAAAACCAGATTTTCTGACTGCAACTGCAGTATCGCTTCGCGCAGGGGCGTGCGAGAGATGCCCAGCTGGTCACAAATCAGCTTTTCATTGACGTTACTGCCGGGAGCAAAGTCAAGGTTAACGATGGCGCGACGCATGATCCCGTAGACCTGCGACGTCTTTGGCAGCGC
>JANNAT010000088.1:0-32324 GCA_031384605.1 Cypionkella sp. | reverse complement strand
GCAGGAAACCCACAAGATTGTTCCAACTGCGGCGAGTTGAAGCGCCCGCATCACGTGTGCCCGTCTTGTGGCCATTACGATGCCCGCGAAGTGGTTGCGACCGCGAAAGTTGATCTGGACGAGGACGCGGCGTAAGCCGCTTCTTGATCCCTTTGGCCCAATGACGACTGAACCGCAAATTCCGTCTTCCACTGGTGCAACCCGCATCGTTATTTCTGTTGACGCGATGGGCGGCGATCGCGGGCCTGCAACGGTTGTTGCGGGTCTTGTGCTTTCTGCGGCCAACTTGCCCGATGCCGATTTCATTTTGCACGGCGATCAGGTGCAACTGACGCCCCTGCTTGCGCGTCATCCTGAATTAGCGGCCCGCATAACCTTGCGCCACGCCCCGCGTGTGGTGACGATGAGCGATAAGCCCAGCCAGGTGATGCGCCACGGCGATGGCACCTCGATGTGGTCTACCATCGAATCGCTGAAACTGCGTGAGGCGACGGTTGCAGTGTCTTGCGGCAACACCGGTGCCTTGATGGCGGTGTCGATGATCCGGTTACGCAAATTGCCCGGCGTCAATCGCCCCGCCATTGCCTGCCTGTGGCCATCACGCAATCCGGGCGGCTTTAATCTGATGTTGGATGTCGGCGCCGATATCAAGGCCGAGGCTGATGATTTGTTGCAATACGCGGCGATGGGCGCGTCTTATGCCCGCAACGGTTTGAACCTGCCCTGCCCCCGCGTCGGCTTGTTGAATGTGGGCACCGAAGAGCACAAAGGCCGCGCCGAGTTGAAAGAGGCGCATGACCGCATGCAGGCCGCCGCCGACGTGGGCGGCTATGTTTTCGTAGGCTTTGTCGAAGGCGGCGATATTCCGTCTGACAGGGTCGATGTGATCGTGACCGATGGTTTCACCGGCAATATCGCGCTGAAAACCGGCGAGGGCACCGCCAAGCTGATCGCGGATTTCTTGCGTGAGGCGTTTGGTGCCGGGCTAATGTCAAAATTCGCGGCCCTTCTGGCGATGAATTCATTGAAACGTCTGCAACGCCGCATTGATCCGCGGAGGGTGAATGGCGGGGTGTTTCTGGGGCTGAACGGCACGGTGGTGAAGTCGCACGGATCGGCGGATGAAACCGGGGTCGCCGCTGCAATTGGGTTGGCCTATCAATTGTCTGGTCAGGGGTTCCTTGAACGCATGGCCGCGCGGGTTGCATCAGCGGGCCGCGCGGGGCAAGATGTGTCCCTAACCACGCCGGAGGCGAAGGCAACGGAATGACATTACGTGCCGTGGTAAAAGGCGTCGGGCATTACCTGCCGGACCGGATTGTTCCCAATGCCGAACTTGAGGCTTTGGTTGAAACCACCGACGAATGGATCAAATCGCGTTCCGGCATTGAACGGCGCCATTTTGCAGCCGAAGGGCAATCAACATCCGATCTTGGTGCCCGCGCAGCCCTCGCCGCATTGGCCGATGCCGGGCTGACGGCCAATGATATCGACGCGATTATCGTGGCGACATCCACTGCCGATCTGACCTTCCCTTCGGCAGCCACGATGATTCAGGCATCAATAGGTATGAGTCGCGGCTTTGCCTTTGATGTGCAGGCGGTTTGCGCCGGATTCGTCTATGCGCTGACAACGGCGAATGCGCTTATCCTTGCCGGATCGGCGACGCGTGTTCTGGTGATCGGGGCGGAAACATTCTCGCGCCTTATGGATTGGAAAGACCGCAGCACGTGCGTTTTGTTCGGCGATGGCGCGGGCGCGCTGATACTGGAGGCCGCCATTGGCGACGGCACAACCGCCGATCGGGGCATCCTTTCGACAGACCTGAACAGCGACGGGCGGCACCAAAAACTTTTGTATGTCGATGGCGGCGTGTCAACGGGCACCACGGGTTATTTGCGGATGGAAGGAAAAGAGATTTTCCGCCATGCCATTGAAAAACTGGCACAAACTGCGCACACGGCCTTGGACAAAGCGGGTTTGACGGCCGATGATGTCGACTGGATCGTGCCACATCAGGCCAATATCCGCATCATCGAAGGCACTGCGCGCAAGATGGGTGTGTCAATGGACCGCGTCGTTGTCACCGTGCAGGATCACGGCAATACATCGGCGGCCTCGATTCCGTTGGCCCTGTCGGTTGGCCGCGCGCGCGGCCAGATCAAACAAGGCGATCTGATCGTGACCGAAGCCATTGGCGGCGGTCTGGCTTGGGGATCTGTGGTTTTGCGCTGGTAAATCAGGCTGATCCCACCTGAAATCAGCTGAACTTTGACATAAACTACGTCCCGCAAGCCCCTGTTATTGACTCGCAATTTTATCTGGACCATCTTGGGTAAAACCTTGGGGGGACAAGATGAGTGAAAAGACTCTGACGCGGATGGACCTTAGCGAAGCGGTGTTCCGCGAAGTCGGCCTAAGCCGCAACGAATCGGCCTCATTGGTCGAGGCGGTTCTGCAACACATGTCCGACGAACTGGCGGGCGGTGACACCGTTAAAATCTCGTCCTTCGGCACGTTTTCGGTGCGCGATAAAACCGCGCGCGTGGGTCGCAATCCAAAGACCGGCGACGAGGTGCCGATCAGCCCGCGCCGCGTTCTGACGTTCCGGCCCTCGCATTTGATGAAAGACCGCGTGGCTGCCGGAAAAAAGCGATAAACGGCGCTGCTTCGGATGGATAAGGCACCCGACGCTTTCCGCACGATCAGCGAAGTGGCCGACCATCTGGAAACCCCGGCGCATGTGCTGCGGTTTTGGGAAAGCCGTTTTCCACAAATCCGCCCGGTGAAGCGCGCGGGTGGCAGGCGGTATTACCGCCCCGCTGATGTGGCCTTGTTAACCGGCATCAAGCGGTTGTTGCATGACGAAGGGCTAACCATTCGCGGCGTTCAAAAGATATTGCGCGAACAAGGGGTTCGCCATGTGGCAGGCCTTTCTGGCGACGTGTTGCCCGATGATCTGGACCGCGACGCCGAAGCCGCCCTAGAAGCGGCGATGGCTGCAAATTTTGGTGGTATCAACGAAGAACCGGTTGCACCAGAGCGGGCCGAATCTGCCACAGTTGTGGCGTTGGAAACCGCTTTGCGCCGGTCTGAACCTGCAGCGGTGACAGACCCGGTTTCCGCACAGGCAGTCGAAGACTCAATATTTGGCGATCTTTTTGCCGACTTGGACCCGGCCCCGCAACCGGCAGACAACGCAGACGCCACGGCCCCCGCCCCAATTCACCACGAATGGATTGCCAAGCCCGATCTTGCAGCGGCATTGCGGGACTTGCCTGCGGGTGCGTTTGACACGAACCACGCAGTGGCCACTGCTGTGCACGATCGCCTTCTGGCATTGCTTGCCCGCCTTCAGGCACCGCCCTCTTTCGCCCGCCACTGACATCATCGCATGCGCTTTGAGGCTTGCCCCGGCGGGAAATATCAGTATGACAGCGCATGTGTCGGGCCGTGGCGCAGCCTGGTTAGCGCGTCCGTCTGGGGGGCGGAAGGTCGAGAGTTCGAATCTCTCCGGCCCGACCATTCACGATACCGCCCGCGTGCCAACCGGCGCTGCGGGCGGTTTCGTTTCAGGGGGTATAGATAATGCAGTCCGGTGTTCTTCCCGCCCAAGCCCTGCGCCAGATGATTGCGGATGGGGCGATTTTAGCCATCCCTGCGGTGACAGATGCGCAAATCCAACCCGCCAGCCTTGATCTGCGCTTGGGATCGGTGGCCTACCGGGTGCGCGCATCGTTTCTGATCGGCCAAGGGCGCAAAGTGCTTGATCGCATTGCCGAATTCGAAATGCACCGGATGGATTTGACCACTGGCGCGGTGCTGGAAAAGGGCTGCGTTTATCTTATTCCGCTGATGGAAAGCCTGGCCCTGCCCCCCGGCATCACGGCAGTAGCCAATGCCAAAAGTTCCACCGGGCGGCTTGATCTGTTGACCCGCACCATTGTTGACGGCGGCACCGAATTTGACCGTATCCCCGAAGGGTATCACGGGCCGTTATACGCCGAGGTTTGCCCGAAAAGTTTTTCGGTGCTGGTGCGGGCGGGTCAGCGGTTGAACCAAATCCGCTTTCGCGCCGGGCAATCGGTGTTGACAGATCCCGAATTGGTGGCGCTGCACGCGGTTGATCCGCTCGTATCGGGGACGGCGGTGATTTCCGAAGGTCTTGGCTTTTCGGTCGATCTGCAACCCGCCAGTAGCGATCTGGTGGGATACCGCGCCAAACCGCATACTGGGGTGATTGATCTGGACCGTATCGCGCATTATCCGGCACAGGAATTTTGGGAGGAAATCCACAGCCGCGATGGCCGGATCATCCTTGATCCCGGTGCCTTCTATATTCTTGTCAGCCGCGAGGCCGTGACGATCCCCCCCGATTATGCCGCCGAAATGGCGC
Organism: Cypionkella sp.; assembly: GCA_031384605.1. Lineage (GTDB taxonomy): Bacteria > Pseudomonadota > Alphaproteobacteria > Rhodobacterales > Rhodobacteraceae > JANNAT01. Next base: position 27,928 of record JANNAT010000088.1, on the reverse strand, counting down.
CGTTTCTAGCGATGGTCGGTGAATTTCGCGTGCATTATGCAGGGTTTTTCGACCCCGGTTTCGGCCACGCGGCGGCGGGCGGTTCCGGCAGTCGCGGCGTGTTGGAAGTGCGCTGTCACGAGGCCCCGTTTGTGTTGGAACACGGGCAGATCGTCGGGCGGCTGGTTTACGAACGGATGGCCGCGCGCCCAGAGACATTGTATGGCGCGGGGATTGCGTCAAATTATCAGGGCCAAGGTTTGAAACTGGCCAAACAGTTCAAAACCGAATAGCCAAAACGGCGCAGAGCAACAGCGATATGCCGCAACTGGGCATGGCTTTGGCGCAGACGCATCTTATGTTGCATTAACATCGACAAGAGGCCGACATGACCGACGACTCATTGGTGATCTTTACCCCTTCGGGCAAACGCGGGCGCTTTGCGCATGGCACACCGGTGCTAACGGCGGCGCGCCAGTTGGGGGTGGATCTTGACAGCGTTTGCGGCGGGCGCGGGATTTGTTCGAAATGTCAGATCACGCCGGGATACGGCGAATTTTCCAAACATGGCGTGACGGTTGAAGCCGATGCGCTGACCGAATGGAATTCGGTTGAGGCGCGGTATAAATCCATCCGGGGGTTAACCGAAGGCCGCCGACTGGGCTGTCAGGCCTGCGTGATGGGCGATGTGGTGATCGACGTGCCGCCCGAATCTCAGGTGCACAAACAGGTGATCCGCAAATCCGCGGCACAGCGTGACATTGTGATGGATCCCGCCACCCGCGCGCTTTACGTCGAGGTAGATGAGCCTGACATGCACGAACCGACAGGCGACTTTGAACGCCTTGCGCGGGCGTTGCAGGATCAATGGCAGATCGACAATGTGCAGGCCGATCTGGGCCTGATGCGCCGCCTGCAACCCGCCCTGCGCAAGGGGGCGTGGAAGGTTACCGTCGTTCTGAACCGTGGCAACCATGACCTAAGCCACCGGATTGTTGATATTTTTCCCGGCTTCCATGAAGGCGGCATTTACGGTCTGGCGATTGATCTCGGCTCCACCACCATCGCCGCCCACCTGTGCGATCTGCGCGATGGCGCGGTGCTGGCCTCATCCGGCCTGATGAACCCGCAAATCCGATTCGGCGAAGATTTGATGAGCCGGGTCAGCTATGCCATGATGAACCCCGGCGGCGATGTGGAAATGACCCGCGCGGTGCGCGACGCGATTAATGCCTTGGCGGCGGAAATCGCGACCGAGGCCAAAATTGACCCAACCGCGATTTACGAAGTGGTGTTCGTCTGCAACCCGGTGATGCACCATTTGCTGTTGGGCATTGATCCGGTCGAATTGGGCCAGGCACCGTTCGCGCTGGCCACGTCCGACAGCCTGTCGCTGGATGCGCGCGAGTTGGATTTGACCAACCTGAACCGATCCGCCCGCGTTTATATCCTGCCTTGCATCGCAGGCCATGTCGGCGCGGATTGCGCGGCTGTTGCCCTGTCAGAAGAACCCAATAAATCCAAAGACATGGTGCTGATCGTTGATGTTGGCACCAACGCCGAGATTCTGCTCGGCAATGAAACCCGCGTGCTGGCTTGTTCCTCCCCCACCGGCCCCGCGTTTGAAGGCGCGCAGATATCTTCGGGCCAACGCGCCGCCCCCGGGGCAATTGAACGGGTGGAAATTGACGCCCTTACCAAAGAGCCCCGGTTCAAGGTGATCGGCTCTGATCTGTGGTCAACGGAAGATGGCTTTGACACAGCCACCGCCGTATCCGGCATCACCGGCATTTGCGGGTCTGGCATTATCGAAGCCGTGGCTGAAATGCGCATGGCCGGGTTGGTCGATCCCGGCGGTCTGATCGGTGGCCCCGATCAAACCGGCACGCCGCGCTGTGTGCCCGAGGGGCGCACCCATTCCTATGTGCTGCACGATGGCACCGCGGATGGCGGCCCGCGCATTATGGTCACCCAAGGCGATATCCGCGCCATCCAACTGGCCAAGGCAGCGCTTTATGCGGGGGCCAAACTGTTGATGGATGAAATGGGCGTTGAAACCGTTGACCGCGTCACCCTTGCAGGCGCGTTCGGGGCGCATATCAGCCCAAAGCACGCGATGGTGCTGGGGATGATCCCGGATGTTCTGCTGTCAAAGGTCGTCTCGGCGGGCAATGCGGCGGGCACCGGCGCGCGGATTGCGCTGTGCAATGTGGCGTCGCGCGATACCATCGAGGCGATGGTGCATCAGATCCACAAGGTGGAAACCGCCATCGAGCCGCGCTTTCAGGAACATTTCGTCAATGCCTCGGCGATTCCCAATGCAGTGGATACCTTCCCCGAACTGTCGAAAATCGTCACCCTGCCCGATGTCAGCTTTAACATGGCACGCGCGGGGGGCGACGGCGGGCGCGGGCGGCGGCGGGGTTGACCCCGGCGTTGCCGCGCGATTATCTTGGCCCAAATGACCGATGATCCCATAGCCCCCCTGTTGATCAAGATCGCCGCACAAGATCGTGCAGCGTTCAGAACGATTTATACTGCGGCCTCGGCGAAACTTATGGGCGTTCTGCTGCGTATCCTTGGTAACAGGGCTGAGGCGGAGGATGCGTTGCAAGAAGTTTTCACCAGAGTATGGCTGCGCGCCAACCGTTTTGACGCGGAAAAGGGCCGTGGCATGACATGGCTGATCGCCATGGCGCGCAATCTGGCGATTGACCGGCTGCGCGCGCGCCATGATACGGTTGATGACGAAGACGCGATGGCGGCGGTGGCCGATACCACGCCGCGTGCCGAAACCCGGCTGATTGCGCAAGGCGAGGCGCGGCGCATCAACGATTGTTTTGCCACGCTGGAACCCGACCGTGCCGAAGCGCTGCGCGGGGCTTACCTGACCGGCCTGTCCTATATTGATCTGGCCGCGCGGCACAATGTGCCCCTGAACACCATGCGCACCTGGCTGCGCCGCAGTCTGGCCCGGCTGAAGGAGTGTATGGAGACATGACCGATACCTCCTTTCCAACCGATGATGGCATCCCTGAAGATGACGCACTGGCCGCCGAATATGTGCTGGGCACGCTTGATCTGGCCGAACGCAGCACGGCCGGGGCGCGGCTGAAATCTGATGCAGGCTTTGCGGCCCTGGTGGCGGATTGGCAAAACCGCTTGTCCGGCCTGAACGATGACTATGCCGAGGTGCCCGCCCCCAACCTGCTGCCGCAGATCGAAGCGCGGTTGTTCCCAACCCCCACCAAACCCGCGCGCAATTGGTTCGGCTGGCTGGCCGGTGCCGCCGTTGCCGCAAGTGTGGCCCTGTTCTTCGCCTTGCCCCAATCGACCCCGCCTGCGCAATTGGTCGCCACCCTTGCCGCCGATCCTGCCAGCGATATCGCCAACCTGATCTATGAGGCGCGCTATGGTGACGGGGCCTTGACCATCACGCGGGTGGCTGGCGACGCCGCCCCAACCGGCAAAGTTCACCAATTGTGGATCATCGCACCCGATGCCGCCCCGGTATCGCTGGGCCTGCTTGACCGCACGGCGTTAACCCTGACCTACCCAACCCCACCCCCCGGCTGGACATTGGCCGTATCAGTAGAACCCACCGGCGGGTCAACCACAGGTGCGCCAACCGGCCCGGTGATCATGGCTGCCCAAATCGGCGTCTGACACCCGGACAACCCCGACAACTTATCTAAAATTTCCATTCATTTTGGCCCAAATACTCCACGGGGAGGCGGCAATCGCCATTGCGATTGCCGCTTGGGGTGTGAAACCCCCGGCTTTGTTGGGGCAGCGAAGACCCGGCGCAAAATAAATCCCCTTCTTTCAAACTTTTTTCACCAAGCCTGAAACTTCCCGCCTGATGCCCCCGTAAGTCCATATGAAGGCGAGAAAGGCTCGCCTCAGCAACAAGGAGCTACCCCATGAAAACTCTTCGTTTGGCGACTGCGATTCTTGCCCTGTCCACCGGTCTTGCCATGGCAGAAAACCCGATGGTTGGCGGCGCTGCGATGTTTGAAGACAAAAACATCGTTGAAAACGCTGTAAATTCTGCTGATCACACCACGCTTGTCGCGGCCGTTACCGCCGCTGGTCTGGTCGAAACGCTGTCCGGTGCTGGCCCGTTCACCGTGTTGGCCCCGACCAATGACGCCTTTGCAAAACTGCCCGCAGGCACCGTTGAAACCCTGCTCAAGCCTGAAAACAAAGATCAACTGGTGAAAATCCTGACTTGCCATGTCATTGCTGGCAACGCGATGTCGGGCGATATCATGGGCATGATTGATGCCGATGGTGGCAAGCATAAGGTCAAAACCGTTGGCGGCTGCGAATTCACCCTGTCGTCCAAAGACGGCAAAGTGATGATCGAAGACGAAATGGGCAACATGGGCACCGTCACCATCGCCGACGTCAAGCAATCCAACGGCGTGATCCATGTGATCGACACCGTGCTGTTGCCAAAAATGTAACACGGCGTTCTGGGCGGAAAGGTCACATTCCGCCTTGGCACCCCGGGCCAAACTGCAACCTGTCCCCACTCTGAACAGCTTTGCCCGGGAAAGGGCCTTCGGTTACCCCGAAGGCCCTTTGCTTTTGTGCGGTGTTAGGGTTAGAATTTTTGCATTGATCGGGCTGTTTCAAAGGAATGTAGGGATGCAGGTATTGTGCATTTTGCGCCGCATGGCGGTGGCGGCGGCGTTATTGATGCCGCAGATTGCGCTGTCCGAGGGTCGGTCGATCATCGTGCTGGATGCGTCAGGGTCGATGTGGGGCCAAATCGGCGGGCAGACCAAACTGGAGATTGCCCGCGCGTCGCTGACCGAAGTGTTGAAATCCATCCCACCCGAAACCGAACTGGGCCTGATCGCCTATGGCCACCGCGAAAAGGGGTCTTGCGCGGATATCGAACTGATTGTGCCGCCCGCGGCAGGCACCGCGCAGGCGATTTCCGATGCCGCAGCCAACCTGCAATTCCTCGGCAAAACCCCGCTGACCGATGCCGTGCGAATGGCCGCTGCAGAGCTGCGATCAACCGAGGAAAAAGTCACCGTCATCCTGATCACCGACGGCATTGAAACCTGCGATGCCGACCCTTGCGCGCTGGGGCTGGAATTAGAGGCGTCGGGCGTTGATTTCACCGCCCATGTGGTGGGTTTTGGCCTGACCGAAGACGAGGGCAAACAAGTTTCTTGTCTGGCCACCAACACAGGGGGGCTTTACATCACCGCCGCTGATATGGCCGGGCTGACTGATGCCTTGCAAACCACTGTGCTGACGGCGGTTGATTTAGCCCAGCCAGAGCCGGAAGCAGAACCTGAACCCGTTGCTGCGGCGCTGGAGTTCAACTTTGCCCCCACCGCCCTGCTGGCCCCCGGTGTGGCGGTTCCGGATGATTTCAGCGATCTGCAATGGGAAATTCACAACATAAACGCCGATGGCACCACCGGCGAGCGGGTTTTGATAGATTACAACGATTTCAAAACCTTACTGAAACCCGGCACTTACCGCGTGATGCTGACAATCGACAAGGCCACCGCACAGCAAGATGTCACGGTGACCGCCGAGGTGCTGGCGCGCCCCGAGATTGTGTTGAACGCGGCCAAAGTGCTATTGCACCCCAAAGGTGCTGCCGATGGGCCGATTGAGGCAAACGCAGGCCTGCAATTCAGCAATGCTGCCGGGTTGAACACGACCTATTACGGCGATACCCGGATTTATCTGAACGCTGGTGACACGATCCTGACGGCCAGTCTGGGGTCTGCGTCGGTGACCGAAACCCTTACCCTGACGCCGGGACAAATTCTGGACCGCGATGTGATCATCGGGTCAGGGGTTGCCGTGGTTAATGCCTATTACGTAGAAGGCATGATCATCGAAAGCGGCAATTTGCGGGTGGATTTATTCGAGGCGAAAATGGCGCTGGATGGCAGCCGCAAACAGATCACCACCGATTACGGGCCGGGCAAAGCATTTACCCTGCCGCCAGGTGATTATCTGGCGACGGTTTCGATTGATGTCGCAACCATCGACGTGCCGTTTACCGCTAAACTGGGCGAACGCGTTGAAGTTACAGCGATTTTACAGGCCGGTGTGTTGTTTGCCGCAGCCCCCGGTGCCTATTCGATAGAGGTGTTCGCGGCCAAACCTGCGCTGGATGGCAGCCGCAAATCACTGAACTTTGACTATACGCAGGAAAAAACCCTGACGGTGCCGGGGGGGGATTATCTGGTGGTGGCCACCCGCGACGGCGGCGTGCCGGTTGAGGCCACCGTGACGGTGACGGCGGGCGAGCGCGGTGAAGTGGCGCTGAACTTGCCATGACCCGATTGCCAGACCTGCTTGACGGCAGGTCTGGCTTGGCCTAATCGAAGGGCAATGCGGGTGTAGCTCAATGGCAGAGCAGCAGCTTCCCAAGCTGAATACGAGGGTTCGATTCCCTTCACCCGCTCCATCCCTTTTCCTTTGGCGCGCGCTGCGGTAAAGCAGTGCAAATTCAGCAAAGGACTTCACATGAGCGATATCAAACGCATCGGCACCGGCAAGCGCATGAGCGAGGCTTCGTGCTATAACGGCATCGTCTGGGTGGCGGGCCAAGTCGGCAACCCCGGCGAATCGGTGGCCGCCCAAACCGCCACCTGTCTGGCCGAAGTGGACCGGATTCTGGCCGAGGCAGGCACGGATAAAACCCGTATTCTGTCGGCACAAATCTGGCTGGCTGATATGGCGAATTTTGCGGAGATGAACGGTGTTTGGGATGCCTGGGTGCCGCAGGGCCATACGCCCGCGCGTGCCACGGGCGAGGCGAAATTGGCCACGCCGGATTATGCCGTCGAAGTGATCGTTGTGGCGGCATTGCGTTAAGAAAGTCGGGGGGGGCGACTGCCCCCCAGCCAGAATGGCAGCAGCAATTCTGGCATCCCCCTGTGAGTATTTTCGCCAAAATGAAGCGGCTTAGACCGTAAGATAATCGACAAGTGCCCGCGTTGATCCGTCTTTTTGCGCCGCAGATTGACTGCCTTCCAGAATAGGTTGCAAGGCCAGCGCCAGTTCTTTGCCCAGTTCCACCCCCCATTGATCGTAGGAATTGATCCCCAAAATCACGCCTTCGACAAACACCCGGTGTTCATAAAGTGCGATGATCTGGCCGAGGGTAAAGGGCGTCAATTGATCGTAGGCCAGCGTGGTGCTGGGGCGGTTGCCGGGAAACACGCGGTGGCGGGCTTGGGTTTCCAATTCCGCACCGGTCAAACCACGTTTGGCCATGATCGTGGTAGCCTCTGTCAGACTGCGCCCGCGCATCAACGCCTCGGATTGGGCCAGACAGTTCGACACCAACAGCAGATGCTGATGCGCCAGATCCGCCTCGTGGCCACGCTTTGCCACCAGAAATTCGCACGGCACCACGCGGGTGCCTTGGTGGATCAGCTGGTAAAACGCGTGCTGGCCGTTGGTGCCGGGTTCCCCCCAGACGACAGGGCCGGAATGGGTGGGCAAATCACTGCCATCCAGGGCCACACGCTTGCCGTTGGATTCCATTTCCAGTTGCTGCAAATAGGCTGGCAGACGGCTAAGGCGTTGATCATAGGGCAAAACTGCCCGCGTTGTGTAACCGCAGATCTGGTTGTGCCAAATGCCGACCAAGGCCAGCATTACCGGCAGATTTTGATCAAAGGGGGCTGTCAGAAACTGCTGATCCATGTCGTAGCCGCCCGCCAGAAACGCGTCGAACCCGTCCGGGCCAACTGCCAGCATGACACCCAGACCAATCGGGCCCCACAAAGAATAGCGCCCGCCAACCCAGTCTTCGAACCCGAATACCCGTGCAGGATCAATGCCGAACGCGGCGGTTTTCTCGGCTGAGGTTGACACTGCGGCGAATTGCGCGCCGGGATTGGTAACGATTTTCGCCATCCAATCACGTGCGGTTTGCGCGTTGGTCATCGTTTCAATCGTGGTAAACGTCTTTGATGCTACGATCACCAGCGTCGTGGCCGGGTTCAGCCCGCGCAACGTGTCGTGGATATGCGCGCCGTCCACGTTGCTTACGTAATGCAGGCGCGGGCCGTCATGGTAAGGGGCCAGCGCCAAAGTCGCCATGGCCGGGCCAAGATCGGACCCCCCAATGCCGATGTTGACCACATCTGTGATCGCCCCGCCTTGGCCCGTGATCCGCCCTGCCCGCACATTTTGCGCAAAGGCGGCCATCCGCGCCTTGGTGGCGTGAATCTCGGGCATCACATCCGCGCCTTCATACATCACTTGGGTGCCCGCAGGCGCGCGCAAGGCCGTGTGCAGAACCGCGCGGCCTTCGGTGACATTGATCGCCTCACCGCCATACATCGCCGCACGTTTTTCCGCCACGCCAGACGCCGTTGCCAGATCAATCAGCATCGCTTTTGCCGCCGCATCAATGTTGGTTTTGGAATAATCAAACAATATATCAGGCGTTGAAATTGAAAATCCGGCGGCGCGGGTCTCATCGCCAAACAACGAAATAATCGAACGATCACGGTAAGTTGCGTGATGATCTTCAAGCTGTTTCCACTTGGTTTGCATGGCTTACTCTGCCCAATGAACGGTTGCGTTGGCCAGAACCACCCGAACCGGTGCTTCAAGCGGCGTCAGATGCGCGGCGGCCTGAATTGCGGTGCGTTTTTCGGTTCCGGTGATCAGGATATGGATATGCATCGCCCCCGCCAGCACAGGGGCAGTCAGGGTAATGCGCGGCTCACCCGCCGCATCGGCCCGCAGGGCCATCAGCGTTGGCGCGTCTTTGGCCAAGGCCTGCGCCAGCAGATCGGCACCGGGAAACAGGCTTGCCGTGTGCATATCCGCCCCCATGCCCAGCAGCAAAACCGTGATCGGCAAATGCGGGGCAATGCCATCTGACAGGGCCTGCAGCGCGTCTTCGGGGGTGGGAAAATTGGCATATAGCGGGATCAGCTGTGCTGCCGCCGCCTGATCGCGCAGCAGTCTTTCGCGGATCAACCGGGTGTTTGAGCGCGGGCTGTCGTCGGCCACCCAGCGTTCATCGTTCAAAAACACCGCAACATTGGCCCAATCCAAAGGCACGCCCGACAGTATATCAAACACCGGCCCCGGCGTTGTGCCACCGGGCACCGACAAAGACGCGCGCCCTTCGCGGTGCAAGCATTCCGACAATTCGCCCGCCATCGCCTCGGCCACGCCGATCATCAGGGCTTCGCGGTCGGGGTAGGTTACGAAATTCATTCCTTGATCTCGCGCCAGCGCCGGCCATCGCGATGCATCAGCATCAACGCATCCTCGGGCCCAGAAGATCCGGGATCATAGCCTTGGGGCTTGTCACCGCGCGCCTCGAATCCGGCAATGATCGGATCGGTCCAGGCCCAGGCGGCCTCAACTTCATCGCCGCGCATGAACAGGGTCTGGTTGCCCCGGATCACATCCATGATTAGCCGCTCATAGGCGTCGGGCACGTCATCGGCGTGTTCACCCAGCGCATCGGCAAAGGCCATGTCCAGCGGCACCTGCATAAGACGCATGCCGCCCGGCCCCGGTTCCTTGATCATCACCATCAGGTTCATGCCTTCGTTCGGCTGCAACCGGATCACCAGCACGTTTTCCAGCCAGCCCTTGGCATCATCAAAGATCGAATGCGGCGGCTGTTTGAAGGTGATCGCAATCTCAGACGCCCGGGCGCGCAGCCGTTTGCCGGTACGCAGATAAAACGGCGTGCCAGACCAGCGCCAGTTGGCTATATTCACCTTCAACGCGATATAGCTTTCGGTCTTGCTGGCAGGGTTTTCGGAATGTTCAACAAAGCCGCCCTCACCACCGCCAGGCAGATACTGACCGCGCACGATGTCTTGCGGTTTCACGGGTTCCAGCGCCCGGATAACCTTCAGCTTTTCATCGCGCACAGCGTCGGGATCAAAGTGATACGGCGGCTCCATCGCGATCAGGCACAACAGCTGCATCATATGGTTTTGCACCATATCGCGCATCGCACCGGATTTGTCATAATAGGCCCCGCGCCCGTTAACCCCCACGGTTTCGGCCACGGTGATCTGGACATGGTCAATGAATTCCGACTTCCACAGCGGTTCAAACAAGATATTGGCAAAGCGCACCGCCATCAGGTTTTGCACGGTTTCTTTGCCAAGATAATGGTCGATGCGGTAAATCTGCGCTTCGGTGAAATGCAGCGCCAGCACGGCGTTCAATGCGCGGGCCGAGGCCAGATCACGGCCAAACGGCTTTTCCACCACGATCCGGCTCCAGGCATCGGCAATCTTATGCAGATGCAGCCGTTCGGCAATATCGCCGAACAAGGCAGGTGCGACTGAGAAATAAAACGCTTGCACCACGTTTTCGCGCATCAGGCCCTTCAGCTTTGCCCAACCGCCGGTGCCGGTAGCGTCAATTGACACATAATGGATCCGGTCAACAAACTGTGCGATCGCAGCGGCATCGCGCCGGGTCTCTGGCACAAATTCAGCAATCGAAGCAGTGACTTGCGCGCGATATACGGCTTCGGTCAGATCGGCGCGGGCAGCCCCAATGATTCGGCTGTCAGGCGTCATTTGCCCCGCAAGAAAGCGGCGATAAAGGCCGGGCAAAATCTTGCGTCGGGCCAGATCACCCGTGCCGCCGAAGATCACCAGATCAAAGGCATCAACCGGAATAACGCGCGAAACCATGGCATCCTCGCAGAATAAAACGCTGTTAGCGCTAACGATGCAGTTCTAACGCCGCCGTTTCACCATGTCTAGGGCGGTTCAAGGTTAAGCGAAACCCCTTGGCCCAACAACCCGGCTATGCGTCCAATTCCGCATCCCAATACAGATAATCCATCCAGCTTTGATGCAGATGGTTGGGCGGAAACTTGCGCCCGTAAGCCTGCATTTCGGACGCGTTCGGCATGCGTGGCGGGCGCGCAAGATGCAGGCCCGATTGTTTGATGCTGCGCGCACCTTTGCGCAGGTTGCAAGGGCTACAGGCCGCAACCACATTTTCCCAACTGGTCACACCGCCGCGCGACCGTGGCACCACATGATCAAACGTCAATTCGCCCTTAGCGCCGCAATACTGGCAGCAAAACCCATCACGCAGAAAAAGATTGAAGCGCGTGAAGGCCACGCGCTTTTGGGGTTTCACATAGTCTTTCAGCACGACAACCGAAGGTATCCTGAATTCTTGTCGCTGGCTGCGCACAACATGATCATATTCGGCAACGATCTGCACGCGGTCCAGCACCGCAGCCTTGATCGCCTCTTGCCAGGGCCACAGCGACAATGGGTAATAACTTAGCGGGCGAAAATCAGCGTTCAGCACCAAAGCAGGAAACTGCTTTAGCGACGCTGGATCGCGCACAAATTGAGTTCTGAAATCACCGTCCATTTTCGCTTAAGGCCCCGTAAAGGATCTGTCGCAATCTGCGCTGGTCGAAAGCTTCGGATCAACACTATAACTATATATGGCGTTTGCAGAACGGCAAGCCCAAGATGTGCCGTATCTTGCGGGTTCGATCCGCCCATATGGTATGCCAGCCTATCGTGACGGCGAAATGACACTATCCTGACAGTGCGCATAGCGTTCCGAACCGCAAGGTTGTTGCTGCGGCAAACAAATACGGCCCCGGATTGCGCCGGGGCCTTTACCGCAGATTGCCTTGGGTCAGGCGGCCGAAACTGCCCTGCCTGTCAGCACCTTGACCAGATTGGCGCGGTAGGCCGCCGTTCCGTGCAGGTCGGCGATCATGCCCGATGGGTTCACCGCCAACCCCGCAATGGCACCCGCCGAAAAATCGGCCGCAAGCGAGGATTCGGCATCATGCCAGCGAAACACCCCACCGTTTGAGGCGCCGGTGACTGCCACCCGCACGCCGGTTGCGAATTTGGCCACGAACACCGCCGTCAGGGCAAAGCGGCTGGCAGGTTGGTCGAACTTGACATAGGCGGCGCGCGACGGGATCGGGAACTGAATTTCGGTGATGATCTCCCCTTCCTTCAAGGCCGTGGTGAACATCCCCTTAAAGTAGTCATCCGCCGCAATGCGCCGCAGATTGGTCACCACCGTGGCCCCCGACGCCAGCACCGCCGACGGATAGCACGCCGCCGGATCATTGTTGGCGACTGACCCCCCGATGGTGCCCCGGTTGCGCACCGCCGGATCGCCGATGCCCCCCGCCAAGGCGGCCAAAGCCGGGTAATGGCTAGCAGCCTCGCGCGCGACAACCGCGTGCGGGGTGGCCGCGCCAATATGCAGGCCGCCATCGCCCAGACAAACGCCCTGCATTTCGGAAATTCCAGTCAGGCTAACCAGAATTGCGGGCGACGCCAGCCGTTGTTTCATCGTCGGAAGCAAGGTCTGCCCCCCCGACAGCGCCTGCGCATCGCCACGCGCCATCGCCTTAACCGCATCGCCGATGGTGCCGGGCTTTACCAGTTCGAAATCATACATGATCGCCCCCTAAACTTGCATGGCTGACCAGACCCGCGACGGCGAGACTGGCATATCAATGTGTTTGACATGGGCAAAGCCGCCCCGGTGCAGCGCGTCAATCACCGCGTTCACCACCGCAGGCGGGCTGCCGATGGCGCCTGCCTCACCACAGCCCTTCACCCCAAGTGGGTTATGGGTGCAAGGCGTGATGCAGGAATGATCGACTGTGTAGAACGGCACATCTTCGGCGCGCGGCATCGCGTAATCCATGTAACTGCCCGACAGCAGCTGACCATTTTCGTCATAGGTGGTGTTTTCCAACAAGGCCTGTCCAATGCCTTGCCCGACGCCGCCATGCACCTGACCATCCACAATCATCGGGTTCATCACATTGCCAAAGTCATCGGCGCAGGTGAAGGCCACGACATCAACCTTGCCGGTGCCTGCATCCACCTCTACCTCGCAGGCATAAGCGCCTGCAGGATAAGTGAAGTTAGCGGGATCATAGAACGCGGTTTCTTCCAGCCCCGGCTCCAGCGTTTCCAGCGGATAATTGTGCGGCACGTATGCCGAGAACGCGATCTCACCAAAGGTTTTCGCCTTATCGGTGCCGGTGACGCTGAATTTGCCATCCGCGAACACGATATCGCCTTCGGCAGCCTCTAACATATGGGCGGCAATTTTCTTGCCCTTGGCGATGATCTTATCGACGGCTTTTACCATAGCAGACCCCGCCACCGACAAGGACCGCGAACCATATGACCCCATGCCAAAGGGTATTTTCGAGGTATCGCCATGCACGATGTCAACCGAACCCTCGGGTATGCCCAGCCGTTCGGCAACAATTTGGGCGAACACCGTCTCATGCCCCTGCCCGTGGCTGTGCGCGCCGGTCATCACCGAAATAGACCCCGTCGCATTCACCCGCACAGTGGCCGCATCGAACAGACCCACCCGCGCGCCCAAGATGCCAACAAGGTTTGACGGTGCGATGCCGCAGGCCTCGATCCATGTCGAAAAGCCAATGCCGCGCATTTTTCCGCGCGTTTTGGACTCAGCGGCGCGCGCCTCAAACCCCGCCACATCGCCGAGGTCCAGCATTTTATCCAGCGTTGCCTGATAGTTACCGGTGTCATACATCAGTCCGACCGGGCTTTGATAAGGGAACTGATCGGGGGTTAGCAGATTTTTGCGCCGGATCTCAATCGGATCTATGCCCAACTCATCCGCCGCCATGTCGACCACGCGTTCAATCGAATAGGTCGCCTCGGGCCGACCAGCGCCGCGATAAGCGTCCACCGGGGCGGTATTAGTAAACACCGCCTTGACGTTCACATAAACCAGCGGGGTTTTATAGGGCCCCGACATCAGCGTGCCGTGCAGGAATGTGGGCGTGGCGGTAGAAAAGTTCGACAGATACGCCCCAACATTGGCCAAAGTTTCGGTGCGCAGGGCAAGGAACGTGCCGTCCTTATCAAGCGCTAACTGAATCTTCGTCACATGGTCGCGGCCATGTGCATCCGACAAGAAGGATTCCGTGCGTTCGGCCACCCATTTTACCGGGCGGTTCAATGCCTTAGACGCCGCCAGCACCGCCGCCTCTTCGCCGTAATGATAGATTTTTGACCCGAAGCCACCGCCCACATCTGGGGCGATCACGGTTAACTTGTTCTCGGGGATGCCCATCACAAAGGCCGCAATCAACAGCCGGGTCAGATGCGGGTTTTGACTGGTGGTATACAGTTTATAGTCTTGGGTTCCGGGCTCATAATCACCAATGCTGGCGCGTGGTTCCATCGCGTTGGGGATCAGGCGGTTGTTGACCAATTCCAGCGTTGTGACATGCGGGGCAGCGGCAAAGGCCGCCTCTACTGCGGCGCGGTTATCCTCAATCCAACCCCAATCAAAGCAAACGTTATCGCCGATCTCGTCATGCACGCGGTGGTCTTTGTTGGCCACGGCTGCTGCCATATCAACAATTGCGGGCAATTCGGTGATGTCAGCTTCAATCGCGACGGCCGCATCCTTGGCTTGTTCCAGCGACTCTGCCACCACAATCGCATAGGCGTCACCAACATGGCGCACTTTGCCATGCGCCAGCACCGGGCGTTTGGGTTCTTTCATAGCCTCACCGCCGCGCGACTGAATAACCCAGCCCGCCGGATTGCCGCCCATCGCCGCAAAATCGACCCCGGTCATGATCGCCAACACCCCCGGCATCGCCGCCGCCGTAGTGGTGTCGATTTTGTTGATCACGCCATGCGCCACATCCGAGCGTACGAAATACGCATAAGCCTGCCCGCGCAGATTGATGTCAGCCGTGTAGCGTCCTTTACCGGTTAGAAACCGGATGTCTTCGCGGCGCGCCACGCTTGCGCCGATGCCACTGTCTTTAGGCATAGTATCCTCCCTTAGTGCGAAGCGTGAATGACGCCCGCCAAACCGTTGATTTTATTACTCTGCCGCCATCGCATTGGCATCCTGCCCCGAGGCCGCAAGCACCGCCTTAACGATGTTATGATAGCCGGTGCAGCGACAGATCTTGCCTTCCAGATAATGCCGTACCTGATGTTCCGTGGGCTTGGGATTTTCTGCCAGCAACGACGCCGTCGTCATCACCATGCCCGGCGTGCAGAACCCGCATTGCAGCCCATGATGATCCTGAAACGCTTGTTGGATCACACCCAGTGACCCATCCGCATTGGCCATACCTTCGATGGTTTTCACCGCAGCACCCGCCACATCCTGGGCAAAAACCGAGCAAGATTTCATCGCCACCCCGTTTACATGCACAACGCAGGCCCCGCATTGCGACGTATCGCAACCAACATGTGTGCCCGTCAGGCCCAAGCCTTCGCGCAAATAGGCCGACAACAAGGTGCGCCCTTCGGTATCTGCCGTCATCGACTTGCCATTCACGACCATTGTGACTTTCGTCATATGCTTCTCTCCCTTATGTTCATGGGTAGGATCAAACGCCGATCAGCCGTTTGAACCAGCCTTTTTTGACTTCGCTTTCAACGACTTCTGCGACTTCTGCGTCGTCTTGCGCCACATCCTCTTCCGGCCCCGCGTCCGGCTCTTCTACCGCCGCCTGAAACCGTTCAAAAAATTCATCCGCCATCTTTTTGGCAAAGCCGTCGATTATCCGGCTGCCCAGTTGCGCCAGCTTTCCACCCACGGCGGCCTCGACATCATAAGTCAATCTGGTGCCGCCTTCGATCGGCGCAAGCGTAACCGCAGCCCCACCTTTGGCATGGCCTGCCACGCCGCCCTTGCCTTCGCCGCTGATTTTTACCGCTTGACCCACAACGATATCAGACAGGGTCACTGCCCCGGTAAACGTGGCCTTTACCGGCCCCACCCGGGCCACCACCACGGCGGTAAAACCATCAGCAACCGATCCGATCATGCTTTCGCAGCCGGGCACGCAGGCCTTCAACACATCAGAGTTTAGAATGGCCGCCCAAACCACATCCGGGCTGGCCATGATATCGCGGCTATCGGTAAGTTGCATATGCCCCCCGCTTTGCTGTGCCCAACACTAGGGCCGGACGGCCGAGGCCGCTATGCTTCCTTGGTCGTAAGGCCAAGTTCCGCCACCACCGCCAACAGCGCCCGCGCGTCGATGGGTTTCACCAAAACACCGATGCCGCGTGCAAGGGCCGCCTCGCGCAAGCCATCGCTGCGGTTGGCCGTGACCATCCGCACCGGCACGGCCCTATGGTGCGCGTGCAAGATATCGACAAAGGCCAAGCCATCCATGCCGTCGCCCAATTGGTGATCGACCAAAAAGAAATCGGGCAGAATGCCCAACTCATCAATCAACGCCAAAGCCTCTTCGCCGGATGCGGCTTCCAGCACCGACACCCCCCATTTTTCCAAGAGCAACCCCATGGCGCGGCGCAGCGCCGGATCGTTTTCCACCAGAAACGCGATGCGGTCCTGGGCCGCCATGCCGCTTGCCGGGGGCCCGTCAACCAGCGCCACTTCGCCACCGCCCACCGCAATCGGCAAGTGCAGCGCAAAGCAGGTGCCCCGCCCAACCCACGATTCCAGACCCAACGGATGCCCCAGCAGCGCGCAGGCCCGCTCCACAATCGCAAGGCCCAGTCCCATGCCTTCGGAGGCCGACGCGGGCGCGTTCAAGCGGTGGAATTCCTTGAAGATATTCTCTTGTTCAGCCTCGGGTATGCCCGGTCCGGTATCCCAGATTTCTACCCGCAACATGCCGCCCCGCTGCCGTGTGCCCACCAGAACCCGGCCTGTTGTGGTATAGCGGATGGCATTACCGATCAGGTTTTGCAAAATCCGCCGCAGATAGGCAGGATCCGACACAACCGTAGTGTCGCACATCCGTACGACCAGCCCCAAACCTTTGGCATCGGCTATTGCCCCAAATTCATCGCGCAATTGGCCCAACAGACGATCCATCCGCACCGGGCCAAGGCTGACCGCTGCCTTGCCACTTTCAAGTTTTGAAATATTCAGCAGCGCATCCAGAATCCCTTCCACCGACATCAGCGCCGCCTGTGCCTTATCCAACGCGCCGCGCCCCATCGGGGCCATTGCCTGATCATCAATCGAGGCGATAAACAGCTTGGCCGCCGACAAAGGCTGCAACAGATCATGGCTTGCGGCGGCGACAAAGCGCGACCTGCTGGCATTGGCGCGTTCGGCGGTGGCAAGCGCGTCTTCCAACTCCAGCGTGCGAGCCAAAACCCGCGCCTCAAGCGTTTCATTAGCTCGGCTTAACGCATCAATCGCAGACCGTTCCGCAGTGACATCGCTAAAACTGATCACAAAGCCGGATTCGGGCATTTCTTGCGCAAACACCGCCAGACTCATCCCCTGCCCGCGCCGCATCTCAAAGCTAACGGCGGGGCGGCCCTGCCTGCCATCCACCCAATCCGCCAGCCCTTCGGCCGTCATCCCATCGGTAAAGTCAAACTCTGCGCGCAAGGATTGTGCAATCTGCTCAAAAGCGGTGCCCAGCCGCATTTTGGCCACCGGGATCGCCAGCATGGCCCCCAGCCGTTGGTTCCAGCCGACAAGGCAAGCATCGGCATCAAAGATCGCCACCCCTTGGTTGATATGATCCAACGTGGCGCGAATGACGCGGGCCTGATCATCCAGCAATTTGCCGCGTTCTTGGCGCTCCATCCGGATGATATCGGTGACATCGGTTTGCAAAATCACTGTGCCGCCATCGCCGGTGCGGTGTTCTGAAACCTGCACCCAGCGATCCCAGATCATCGCCACGTTAAAGATCACATGCGCGTCAAGGTGGCGGCGACGGCGTTGCACGGCCCAATCCTGCGCCGAATTGCCGCTGGGCAACGAAAAAAACTGCGATTGGCTGACGCGTTCCACGTAATCGTCAAAGCTAAGTCCGGGTTTCAGATGGGGGCGCAAATCCTCCATATGCATGCCGAAGCGCGAATTGCACATCACCAGCACATCGCCCGCATCAAACAGCGCAAAGCCCTCTTGGATCGTCTCAATCGCATCGGCCAGGTTTTGCCGCGCGGCTTCGGTTTCGCGGTTGGCAGCCGCCAGTGCCCCATTCGACGCGTTCAGCAAATCTAGTGCCCGTTCCAGATCGCGGGTGCGGTCGCGCACCAGATCCTCCAACATCGCAGCGCGCTGAAACTGCGCATAGGCCGCGCCAGAATCGTCGGTGATCTGTTCGACCCGGCGCATCAGCACGGTTGCAATCGTCAACAGCTTTTCGGTTTGGCGCGCTGGGCTGTCGGCAGGGTTGATCAGATTCTCAATCATCGCGCACCGCAACGTCGGGCGGATAAATCGCAACGCCAGTCATCGTTTGGTTGACATGCATCGAATTCCACTGCTCGCCATAGGTGGAAAACCCGGTCACCCGGTGCTTGCGCAACACGTCTGACATCGCGCCATACATTTGCTTTTCCAACGCCTCCATGCGCCGCAAGATGCAGTCACAGGCCAGAATGGCCATCGGTTGGCCTTGGGCCGACAGGGCGGATAGTTCGGTGTCCAGATGCGCCACCATATCCTGCGGTTCGGCCAGCGTCAGAACCAGACCTTCGTCGATGGCCGAGAAAAACACCAGATCGCCGTTTTCCGCCACCCGCTGAATGGCGCGCACGTGGTGGCGCCCCCCCACCCGCACCACCAAAGGATGGGCGGCAAAGGTAAAGGTGGTCAGTTGCGCAGGGTCTTTGCCCAACAGACGGGCGTATTCGCGGGCGGCGGGTTCGGCGTTGATTTGTCTGACTATTCTGCGCGCCGGATCGGCTTCGGTCACCACCATGCGTTGGGTTGTGGGGATCAGATGATCAAGGTTGAACACCTTGACCCGGCACGGCGTGCGCAGCATTATCAGCACCGCAGCATTCGACAAAACCTGCCCCCCGTGCAGCACAAAAGTATGGCCAAAGCGCGTGCCATCGCCCGCCGACCCGCCAAACAGCGGCACCGGACCCAAACCTTGCGCCAGCGTTGCCGTCAGTTCATCTTCGCGCAGCGACAGCCCGTCGACCATCAGAAAGGCAAATTCATGCTCCCAGTCCGGGCGCGCCCGCTCTAGCCCTGCGCGCAATCGGATGGTTTGGCCGATTAAATTCTGAACGTCCAGCTGATCCAGATGTTCGATCAGCAGGGTATTGGCGATGAACAGATTTGCCGGAAACCCCACAGCGACAATCTCGCCTTCGGTATAGCCCATGGCCGAAATCTCACCCGCCGATGTGCAGCCAATCACCTGGCAATCACCAAATTGCGCGGCCATACCCAAAGTCAACGCGGGCAAATCGGCTTCGGGACTGATAAACACCACCACGGCGGTAAACGGCCCCGGCCCCAAACCCAGGGCCAATTTGCGCGCCGCATCAGGGGCCCGCGCGCCGACATGCGCCGTG
This sequence comes from Cypionkella sp., assembly GCA_031384605.1. Lineage (GTDB taxonomy): Bacteria > Pseudomonadota > Alphaproteobacteria > Rhodobacterales > Rhodobacteraceae > JANNAT01. Next base: position 8,624 of record JANNAT010000088.1, on the reverse strand, counting down.
GGCAAAGCGCCGCGCGCCATGCCAGACAGGGGCAGTTTCGCTTGATCCATGGCTCCTCCCAGATCAACCTATGGCACGGCGCGCGCCGTGAACAGGCCCTAGGCCTCGGGCATCAACGCGCTAAAGCTGGCCTCACCCGCGATCAACACAGCTTGGGTGCGGCTTTGCACCCCCAGTTTGCGCATGATCGCGGTGACATGCGCCTTAACCGTGGTTTCGGCGATGGTCAGATCATAAGCGATTTGCTTGTTCAGCTTGCCCTCGCAGATCAGTTGCAAAATCCGCGCTTGTTGGCGGGTCAGCAAAGCCAAGCGTGCAATCGCCGTCGCGCGCGGGCTGGCATGCGCTGCGGCATGTTCAGCCGCAACAAACCCATCCGGCACAAAGTTATGCCCCGCGCGCACCGCCTCGAACGCCGCGCGAAACACCTCACGTCGAGCATGTTTGGGCACGAACCCCACCGCCCCCGCCTGCAAACACGCCGCGATCACCCGGTTGTCAGCCAGCGATGACACCACCACCACAGGCACCCCGCCCACCGCTCGGCGCAGCCGGATCAGGCCATCAAGGCCCGCCACATCCGGCAGGTTCAAATCCAATACCACCACATCGGGGATCGGCCCGGCGTCCAGCCGGGCAATGGCCACGTCCAGCCGATCCGCGGTTTCAATGCGTGCAATCCCCGCCACGGCCTTTAGCGTCATCGCCAGCGCATCGCAAAACAGCGGATGATCATCAATGATCAATGCCGATGTCAGGGTGCGGTCACTGTTTGCGATCATCACCAATGGTACCCCTTTAGGCATTTTAAGCAGTTTACAAAGCTTACTGCCCCAAGCCTAGCACGGCTTAAGTCGCGAAAGCACCCATTCTTGCCGATGGGATCCCTGCACCCTTCCGCAAAACCAAAAGCCCGGATAACACCCGGCAACACCAACCGGAGTGTTCTGATGCATCCGACCCGCCGCAAAACCCTGCTTTTCGGATTTGCCGCCTTGGCCCTAACCGCTTGTGGCCGTCGCAGCCCCGATACTCCCGCCTCGCGCGGTGATTTGTATCCGGGCGAGACGCCCCAAATGCGGGCACTGATCGTCAAATGGGCGGGCATCCATGATATTCCCGAAAGTCTGATCCACCGGGTTGTTCAACGCGAGTCTGGCTATAATGCGGGCGCGCGCAACGGGCCATATTATGGGCTGATGCAGATTTTGCCGCAAACGGCGGGGCAAATGGGCTATCGCGGACCAGCGTCAGGTCTGCTGGAGGCCGACACGAACCTGCATTACGCGGGGCGCTATTTGAAAGGCGCGTGGCTGGTATCGGGAGGCAACGAATCCCGTGCAGTGATGTGGTATGCCAAGGGCTATTACTATGAGGCCAAGCGGCAGGGACTGTTGGTGGAAACCGGCTTGCGCAGTTGATGCGTGCGCAAATTTTTTTGAAAAAATTTTGACCCCGGCGGGTCAATACCACGCATCGTCCATCGACGCTTTTTTCGCGTCAACAAACTCCTTCAACCCCTGCGCGATCCCTGCATCCAAACTTGGCGCTTGAAACTCTGCCAGCCGCTTTTTCCACAGCGCATTGGCGCGGGTGGCCGCATCAGATGATCCCGCCGCCTGCCATTTCTCAAAAGGTTCATTGTCGGACAGATCAGAATCCCAAAACGCGGTTTCGTAATGCGCCATGGTATGGGTGCAGCCAAAGAAATGATTGCCCGGCCCCACCTCGGCAAAGGCATCAACGGCCAGGGTGTCGTCATCAATCACCACACCGTCCAGATAGGCATGCAAGCTGCCGCACAGATCGGCGTCCAGCATGAATTTCTCATAACTCATGCTAAGCAGACCATCCAAAAACCCCGCCGCATGCAGAATAAAATTTGCGCCGCAATGAATCGCCGCCAGCATCGACAGGGTGCCTTCCATCATCGCCTGCGCGTCTGGCAGTTTTGAGGTGGTAAAGTTCCCCGAACAGCGCAGCGGCAAGTTCAACCGCCGTGCAAGCTGGCCGATCACCATGGACCCAATCGCAGGTTCGGGGGTGCCAAAGGTGGGGCTGCCAGACCGCAACGACATGCTGGACAAGAAATTGCCGAAAATCACCGGCGCTCCGGGGCGTTCCAACTGCGTCAGCGCGCAGCCCGCCATGGTTTCCGCCAAAGATTGCGCAATCGCGCCTGCGTTGGTAACCGGCCCCATCGCGCCGCCCAAAATAAACGGCACCACGACCGCTGCCTGATTGGCCCGGGCATAGGCGCGCAGACTGTTGGTCATGGTGCCATCCCACACCAGCGGCGAATTGACGTTCACATTGCCCAAAATAACGCAGTTCTGATCAACAAAATCCGCGCCAAACAGAATGCGCGACATCTGAATGCTGTCGTCCGCGCGGGACTCTGACGTGACTGACCCCATATAGGGGCGGTCCGACAGGGTGATATGCGCCATCACCATATCCAGATGACGTTTGTTCACCGCGATATCCGTGGGTTCACAAATCGTGCCGCCAGAGTGGTGAAAATTTGGGGAAGACTGCGCCAGTTTGATGAAATTCTGGAAATCCTCCAACGTGCCAAAGCGGCGGCCACGGTCGATATCCATCACAAACGGGCTGCCATAGGCGGGGGCAAAGACTACCGATTTCCCGCCGATCTGCACCGAATTGGCCGGATTGCGGGCGTGTTGGGTAAAGCTTGCGGGGGCGGTTTTCAGCACCTCGCGCAAAAGCCCCGGCGGGAATTTCACCGACACCCCCGCAACCTGCGCGCCCGCCCTGCGCCAATGGTCCAATGCCACCGGATCATCGCGAAATTCCATGCCCGTCTCGGCCAGAATACGGTCGGCGGCGTGTTCAATTTTCACCAGATTTTCTTCGGACAAGATATCGTAGGTTGGGATATTGCGCAGAATATAGGGCCGCCCCAAACCACTGCCTTTGGTGGCTCGGGACGCCTGACGCGCCTGCCGTCCCAACCGCACCCGCACCTCTGACATATCCCGCCCCCTCGCGCTATACCAATATTTGGGAACAGAAAACGACGTATTCCGGGGTTCGTCCGCGACTAAGCCGACAGTTGAAGGTTCGAATGCGCCCTTGTGCGTGCTGCGTTTGATCAGGTTCAGTCGATCTAGTACAATTCGCAACATCCCAAGGCTGTTCCCGTCTTGGATTTCCTTCACTCTTGATCAGATTGCCGGAAATCCGCTTTAGGTCACCACATTTGGCGCGGTTCGTCCGGTGAAAGGCTCGATCCCTGCCAAAGCATGTGCGGCGCGAATAACCGGGGCAAGGGCATCTTGTGGATCATGGTGCAAACCGTCCGGCCCCGCCGCATAGCGTTCCAGATAAAGCCGCAGCGTGGCCCCTTCCGTACCGGTGCCCGACAGGCGCAGCACGATCCGGCTGCCATCCTCGAACATGATCCGCACCCCTTGAGCGCGGCTGACCGAGCCGTCAACCGGATCAGTATAGGCAAAATCATCCGCCGCCTGAATGGTCATGCCTTCAATCTGACGCCCCGGAAGACTGGGCAAACTGCTGCGCAATGCGGCCATCATTGCATCGGCCTTGTCACTGGCAATCGCCTCAAAATCATGGCGGCTGTAATAATTGCGCCCATATTTCGCCCAATGCTGCGCCAAAATATCGGCCACGGATTGTTGGCGAACGGCCAGAATATTCAACCACAACAGCACGGCCCAAAGCCCGTCCTTTTCGCGCACATGGTCCGATCCGGTGCCGAAACTTTCCTCCCCGCAAATAGTGGCGCGGCCCGCGTCCAGCAAATTGCCAAAAAACTTCCACCCCGTCGGGGTTTCATATTTGCCAATGCCCATCGCATCCGCCACCCGGTCTGCCGCGGCAGATGTGGGCATTGACCGCGCCACACCCTTTAGCCCCACCTTGTACCCCGGTGCCAAATGCGCATTCGCCGCCAGCACCGCCAAACTGTCGGAAGGTGAGACATAAATCCCTCGCCCCACCACCATATTGCGGTCGCCGTCACCATCCGAGGCCGCACCAAAATCGGGGGCGTTGTCTGAAAACATCTCATCCATCAGGGCCTTGGCCCAAGTGGGGTTGGGATCGGGGTGCATGCCGCCAAAATCGGGCAAGGGAATGCCGTTGATCACCGTGCCGGGGCCTGCGCCAAGGCGAGTCTCAAAAATATCCTGCGCATAGGGGCCGGTCACGGCAGACATACTGTCCATCCGCATCCGAAACCCTGTGCCAAACATCGCAGCGATGGCCGGGAAATCAAACAAAGTCTCCATCAGGGCCGCGTAATCTGCCACCGGATCAACCACATCGACAATCATGCCACCCAGCAGGCTGCGGCCAATCGTCGCCAGATCAATATCATGGCTTTGGGCAATTTTATAGTCGGTGATCTGGGTTGTACGGATGTACATCGCCTCTGTCACCGCCTCTGGTGCCGGGCCACCGTTGGGCATGTTGAATTTCACGCCGAAATCCTCATCTGGCCCGCCGGGGTTGTGGCTGGCACTCATGATAATGCCGCCATCGGTTTTATTTAGCCGGATCAGGTGGCTCGCGGCAGGTGTTGACAGGATTGCCCCCTGCCCGATGATCACGCGGTGCGCCCCATTTGCCGCCGCCATCCGCAAGATCACCTGAGCTGCGCGATCATTGAAATACCGCCCGTCACCGCCGAGGACAAAGGTTTTACCATCCGCCCCAACCACATCAAAAATCGCCTGCACAAAGTTTTCCAGATAATGCGCGCCCATGAAAACGGGGGTTTTCTTGCGCAACCCCGATGTGCCCGGCTTTTGGCCCGCGATGGGTTTGGTGGCAATCGTGGATATCGTCATGGGGCAACCTCTGCGCTGACGGGTTCAAAGACAAAGACGGCTTGGCCGGGCAGATTTACCACAGACGGCACCAGCATTGGGGCTAATTCGGGCCGGGTGGTATCCAAAATCATCCGCCACCGCGGGGCGGTCTGCGGCAGGGTCTGGGCAACAGGTCCGCCGCCATTGAAGACCAGAAACACCACATCGGGGGCATCCACACCCTCGGCGGCCATGCGCAATTCAACCCCGATACAGCGAAATCCCTGATCATGCCAATCACCGGGGCTGGGCACGGCCCCATCGGCGCGGTGCCAGATGACATCGGGCAAGCCATCGCTTACGCGCGTTGATCCGTGCAAGAACCGCCCCTGCCGCAGCACCGGATGCATGCGGCGCAGCGTCGTTAGCGCCGCTACAAAGCCTGCCAACCTTTGATCGCCGCGCGCCCAATCAATATGCGTAACCTCATTATCCTGCGCATAGGCGTTGTTGTTGCCACCTTGGGAATGCCCCACCTCATCCCCGGCCAACAGCATCGGCGTGCCCTGTGAAAGCATCAGCGTGGCCAACAAGTTGCGCTTGCGCAAATCGCGCACCGCCCGCACCGCAGGGTTGGCGCTTGGCCCCTCTTGGCCCATGTTATCGGCGTGATTGTCATCATGGCCATCGCGGTTATCTTCGCCATTCCCCAAGTTGCGCTTGACCGTGTAAGTTACGGTATCCTCAAGTGTAAACCCATCATGCGAGGTGATGAAATTTACCGAAGACGTGGCCGGGCGGCGTGAATGATCAAAGCGCTCCGCCGATCCCAGCAAGCGGCGCGCCAGATCAGGGGCCATGCCCGCATCATTGCGCCAAAACCGCCGCACGCCGTCGCGGTAGCGGTCATTCCATTCCAGAAACGGCGGCGGATAGGCCCCTAATTGATAGCCACCGGGGCCGATATCCCAAGGCTCGGCAATCAGTTTCACCCGCGCCAGCACCGGGTCTTGGCGGATCGCATCAAAGAACCCGCCCGACGGATCAAATCCATGCGCCTCACGCCCCAGCACCGATGCCAGATCAAACCGGAACCCGTCAATATGCACCTGTTCCACCCAATAGCGCAGGGAATCCATCACCATCCGCAACACCGCCGGTTGCGTCAGATCAAAGGTGTTGCCGGTGCCTGCATCATTGGCATAATGCCGCCCGCCATGGGTCAGGCGGTAATAGCTGCGGTTGTCCAAGCCGCGAAACGACAGCGTCGGGCCCCATTCATCGCCCTCGCCGGAATGGTTGTAAACCACATCCAGAATTACCTCGAGGCCTGCGGCGTGCAACGCCTTGACCATGGCTTGGATCTCGCGCAACGGATGCGAACCGCCATAGCGGGCTTCCGGCGCAAAGAACATCATGCTTTGATAGCCCCAATGGTTTTTCAACCCTTTGGCCACCAGAAACCGATCATCAAAGAACCCCTGCACCGGCAGCAGTTCAATCGCCGTCACGCCAAGCCGTTGTAAATGCGCAATCATCACCGGATGCGCCACACCACCGTAGGTGCCCCGCAGCGATACCGGAATGCCCTCGTGGCGCATGGTCAGCGCTTTGACATGGGCCTCATAGATCACCGTATCACCCATCGGTGTGCGTGGGGCGGCATCAGCGCCCCAGTCAAACCTTGGGTCCACAACCACGGATTTTGGCACGGCAAAGGCAGAGTCGCGGGTGTCAAACGATTGATCGCCACGGGCCGCGCCGATCCGATACCCCATCACCGCATCAGACCACCGCAACCGCCCCGACAAACCCCGCGCATAGGGATCAATCAACAACTTGTGCGGATTAAACCGGTGGCCTTCATCCGGCGCATGCGGCCCATGGGCGCGCAAACCGTATAGTTGCCCGGCTCCAATGCCCGCCACATGCAGATGCCAAACATCACCGTCGCGCGCGTTAAACGGCAGCCGCGCCACTTCCCGACGCCCATCCGCCGAAAACAGACACAGCTCAAGCGCCGTGGCATGGGCCGAAAACACCGCAAAATTAACGCCATCGCCCGCGATCGTGGCCCCCATCGGCCAGGGTTGCCCCGGCGATGTTGATAGACTTTCGATATTCAATCTATCGCACTTTCATAAAGATCAGCATAGGCGGCAGCCGAGGCACCCCACCCCACATCTTGCGCCATCGCATTCGCCTGCACTTTTTTCCACGCTTTAGAATCAGCGTAAAGCGCCAGCACCCCGCGCAACGCCTGGCCTAATGCCACGCCATCCACCGGGTGAAACACAATCCCCGTGGCCACCCCCGCCGCCAGTGCCGCAGGGCTGGCATGAATAACCGTATCAGCCAGCCCGCCCACCGCCGATACCACAGGCACCGTGCCATAGCGCAACCCGTAAAGCTGCGTCAGACCGCAAGGTTCAAACCGGGATGGAACCAACACCACATCGCCACCCGCAAACAGCCGGTGCGACAGCGCCTCATCATAGCCGATGCGCACCGCAACACGAGCCCCGAACCGCGCCTGCAAACCCGCCATCGCGGCCTCCAGCACCGGATCGCCAGACCCCAGCACGATCAACCCACCGCCGCCGGCAATGAAATCCGGGATGGTGCCCGCCAACAGATCAATGCCCTTTTGGTCTGTCAACCGGCTGACCAAAATTGCCAATGGCCCCGGCACATCCAACCCAAATTCGGCACAAAGAGCGGCACGATTGGCGGCCTTGCCTTTCATCGACTTGGCCGAATAGGGCAGCGGTTCTGCCTCGGGCGACCACACCGCAGTATCCACGCCGTTCAATATGCCCGAAACCACATCGGTGCGGGTCGCGATAACCCCTTGCAATCCCATGCCAAACTCTGGCCGCAACAGCTCGGCCGCATAAGATGGCGATACCGTAGTGATGCGGTCTGCCGTGATCAACCCGGCCTTCAGACTCGACAGCCCACCGTAATATTCCAATGCCGCCGGATAGAATTGTTCGGGCGGCAGGCGCAATTCCCCCAGCGATGTGGCCGGGGCCCAGCCCTGAAACGCAATGTTGTGAATGGTAAAGATAGACGCCACACCGCCGGTGCCCGCATAGCGCAGATAGGCCGGGGCCAACCCAGCCTGCCAATCATGGGCGTGCAGAACGTCAGGCTTCCAGCCATCGCGCAGGCCGTCTCGCGCGATTTTGGCGCCCGCCCAAGACAGGGATGCAAAGCGGCGCGCGTTGTCAAACCAATCACCATGCGGGCCGGAATAGGGTCCACCTTCGCGGTCATACAAATGTGGTGCATCCAGCAGCAGCACTTCAATCCCCGCCACCGCACCGGCCATCACGCGCGCCGCCCCCCCAAACAAATCGGGGTCCGCCCAAAGTTCATCCATTTTCTCAAGGCTTGGGCGTAAGCTACGGTAAGCAGGCAGTAAAACCCGCATTTCCCAGCCCACCGCCGCCAAGGCCCTGGGCAGTGCCCCTACCACATCGGCCAAACCGCCGGTCTTGATCAGCGGCACACATTCCGAGGCCACCGACAGCACCCGCCCCCGAATTTGCATCCCTGACCCTTTCATTCTGGCCCAAATATCCCACGGGGGTGCGGGGGGTGTGCCCCCCCCCCCCCGCTGGTTGCAGCAATCCCCGCCCTATGACAGCGCGCGTGCCCGCACATCCAACATATCTTGCGTGATCAGCACAATGCCAGATTCCGTGCGGCGAAACCATTTCTCATCCATATCGGGGTCTTGGCCCACCACCAGCCCCTCGGGAATAACCACGCCGCGATCAATCACGCAGTTTTTCAACTCGGCTTTGCGGTTGACGATGA
>JANNAT010000068.1:0-24047 GCA_031384605.1 Cypionkella sp. | reverse complement strand
ACGACCAATTGATTAACAGTCAACTGCTCTACCGCTGAGCTACGTCGGAACATGGGGGCCGTATAGCAAGGGGATTTGGGGGCGTAAAGGGGTTGGGGTGAAGAAAAGCTGCAGCACTGGTCAGATCGCGTGAAACAGGGCGTTTGCAGTGATTGGGCCATGGACGGCAACCAGATTTCTGTCTTGCAGATCAATAAGATGGGCAAGGATGTTGCGGGCAGCCGCAGGCAGCAGGTCGGGGGACGTGTCCGTGTAAAGTAGCGGGGCAAGGCCTGCAGGCGTTGCAGGCGATTTATGCAGGGCGGCAAGGATCGACGCCTCACGCGCGCGCCTGTGGGTGATCAGATGCGCCAGTCTGGCGACGGGGCCTGTGACTGGCGCGCCATGCCCAGGCATAAACCGCGCCCAATTACCGGTGGTCAGGCGCGCCAGCGACGCCATGTAGGCCGCCATATCGCCATCGGGGGGCGAGATAAGCGATGTCGACCACCCCATCACATGATCGCCGGAAAACAGCCCGTCGCCATGGCCAAAGCACAAATGCCCGCCCATATGGCCGGGGGTGTGGATCACCTTTATCTGCAAACCTGCCGCGCCAACCGTCTGGCCATCGCGCAACAGATCATCAGGGGCAAAACCGGGATCAGCACCTTCGCCTCCCGCAACCCCTTGATCGGCCAGCGATTGCATGCGCGCCGACCGCCCCGATGTCGCAGGGCCAAACGCCATCACCCGCGCGCCCGTTGCCGCAACCAGGGCAGGCGTAAGGGCGGTGTGATCCAGATGCGCATGCGTGATCAGGATCGCCTTTAACGGCTGTTGGCCCAAGCCTGCCATGATCGCCTGCAGATGCGGTGCCAGATTTGGGCCGGGGTCGATCACCACCGCGCCATCCGGGCCGAACAATAGATATGTATTGGTGCCGTTGCCCGTCATTGGCCCCGGATTGCCCGCCCGCAGGCACTGAATTCCCCCCGCCAGTTCGGTGATTTCAGTGGTATCGTGCATCTTTGGTCGTCCTGATAACCGCGCGGATGACCTTATCCTACGGCACTACATCCCAAAATACAGCATCCACGCGGCCATCGCGGCCATGCCTAGATTTTCAACGATGGTGACCGTCGACATTGGCAGGTTAAACACCGTGCCCAGACAGGCGCATTGGATGGTTTCTTTGCGCAAGACGGACCGTATCACGCCGATGGCACCGATCAGACTTAGGATCAAAGCAATCCAGGTTGCTGCGCGCATTTCATACCAGAACAAAAACGCAAAGCCCAAAGCCACTTCGACAAATGGGTACGCATAGCCCCATGGCTTGAACACTTGCGCGATCACGTCATAGCGCGCGTATGAGTTTGCAAAGGCTGGCACATCAAGAAGTTTGAACGCGCCGAATACCAGAAAAAATCCGGCCATAAAGCTCATCATCCAACTTGCGCCCGCGAAAGCCGCGATGGCAATCAAAGCCATCACCAGCAACAGCGGATAGTAGGTTTTCACCAAAAGCGGCACCGTAAAGGACGATCCCACCGGGCTGACCCGGTAGCTGCCAATTTGCGCCAAGGCGGAATTCAGCGCCGCAGGCGTGGCACCTTCAACCGTCGCGCGCGGCGGATCAAGGGTTACCGACGCTGTCGGCACCACTGTTTTCAGCGTGGCCTCAACCTTGCGCGCGCAGCCTGCACAGGTCATCCCGGAAATGGCATATGTTGTCATAACGGCAGTGTTAACACCAAGAGATCGCCGTTGCCAATCACATAAGCGCGGGATTTTGCAAAGCTGTTGCGGCGTGACCAAAGGCCTTAAGGCCCCCAATCTGTTGCTGGCGCCTTGGATGCGCGGCGATGCGAAAACCAGCGCTTTTCTAGCAGGGCTGTGACGGCTAGACTGATCTGCATGCGCCTTCGCCTTAAGCCCTTGTTGCCACGCAGCCTGTTTGGCCGTGCCGCCCTTATTCTGGTGGTGCCGGTGATTGCGGTGCAATTGGCGGTGTCTGTTGTGTTTATCCAGCGCCATTTTGAAGATGTCACCCGGCAAATGACCAACGGGGTGATCATCGAGGTGCAATCGGTGCTGTTGGCGGTTAGTGCCGCGGATGATCTGGCCCAAGCCCGGTTGCGCGCGGGCGAGGTTGCGCAAAGCTTGCGCCTGCAGATCGTCTTGCCGGTTGGTGCCGAAAAAGTGCCACCAGCCGATCTGCGCCCGGCGTTGGATTTATCGGGCAGGGCGGTTTTGACAACCCTGAAGGCCGGCTTGCCGGGGTTGGCCGCCGTGGATTTGGCCAGCGACGCCCGCCTTGTGCATTTGTATCTGACCACCTCGCAGGGCCCGGCGTTGATCACGATTCCGCGCAACCGGCTGTCGCCGACAAACTCACATCAGTTGCTGGTCTGGATGGTGTTTACCGCCGCGCTGATGACGTTCATTGCCTATATCTTTTTGCGCAACCAACTGACGCCGATCACACGGCTGGCGCGCGCTGCCGAGGCGTTCGGCAAGGGGCAAACGGTGGTTTACCGCCCGCGCGGTGCCACCGAAGTGCGCGCAGCGGGCAATGCATTTCTGGACATGCGGGCGCGGATTGAACGCCAGATCGAAAGCCGCACTTTGATGTTGTCAGGCGTCAGCCATGATTTGCGCACGCCGTTGACGCGGCTGAAACTGGGGCTGTCGTTTCTGCCCGAGGATGACGAAACCGAAGCGTTAAAGCGTGATGTCGCGGATATGGAACGGCTGGTGGACGAATTTCTGGCCTTTGTGCGCGGCGATGCGATGGAGGATGCGCAAGCGGTTGATCCAGCCGCATTGGTGCGGCTGGCGGTGGAAAATGCCGCGCGGGCAGGGCAGTTGGTGGTTTTGGGCGCGGTCGATGGCCCCGATATGATGCGGCTGCGTCCGCAGGCGGTGATGCGGGCGCTGGAAAATCTGATCGGCAATGCGGTGCGCTTTGGCACGCAGGCGATGGTCAGTCTGACGATGACCGACCGCGCGGTGCGGATGATCGTCGAAGATGACGGGCCGGGCATTCCGCGTGATCAGCGTGATGAGGCGATGGTGCCCTTCAAGCGGCTGGATGCGGCGCGCGACCCAAACCGAGGCGGTGGCGTGGGGTTGGGCCTGTCGATCGCCGCCGATATTGCGCGCAGCCACGGCGGCATGCTGCGCTTGGGCGAAAGCGAGACGATGGGCGGATTGCGCGCAGAATTGACCCTGGCGCGGTAGCGGCGGCGATTGGTTTAAGGTGTTGATCCATCGGGTGAAACGATACGCCCCCCAGCCGCCGCTGCATCATTGGGGTCATGGGTGACCAAAATCACCGGCAAGCCTTTGGCGAGGGCGCGTGTCAGCACGAACTGGCGGATTTGATCGCGCAGTGCCAAGTCCAGTTTCGAAAACGGCTCGTCAAGCAGCAAGGCCTGCGGCCCTGCCAACAAGGTGCGCATCAGGGCCACGCGGGCGCGTTGGCCACCTGACAACGTGGCCGGATCGCGGTTGGCAAAGCCTGCAAGATCGGCATCGGCCAAGGCTTGGTCAATCAGGGCATGGCGCTGTGATCGGGTGCCCGCAGCGGCGGGCAGGCCAAAGGCAAGATTTTGGCCAACCGACAAATGCGCAAACAATACGTCATCTTGAAACAGGATGCCAATGCGGCGCTGGGCGGTCGGCAGGTGGGTTACATCGCGGCCATTCAAGATGATCTGGCCGGAAACGACAAATCCGGCGGGCGGGCTGCCGATAATTGCGGCCAAAAGCGTGGATTTCCCCGATCCCGATGGCCCCATCACCACCAAAACCTGACCCGGCAAGACAGTGGTGTTCAGTACGGCGATCTGAATGCCGTTCTGGCTGACCCGCAGGTTGCGCAGTTCAAGTCCGGTTTGGGTCATGGGCCTGCCTGCAACATGCCGCGTCTGTTGGCAAACATCAGCCGGGGCAGACCGATCGCAAGTGCAAATCCCGCCGCAGGCAGCAGCATTTGCAACAATCCATAGGCCCCGATGATCCGCCGGTTGCCGCCCGACGACAGTGCAACCGCCTGGGTGGTCAGCGTTTCAATCCGCCCGCCGCCGATCAGCAGGGTTGGCAAATATTGCGCGATGGAAACGGCCATCCCAAGGGCGGCAGCGGTTAAAACGGCGGGCAGCAGCATCGGCAGGCGCAGGCGCCAGAACACCCGCGCCGGGCTTGCCCCCAAGGCGGCCCCGATCAGTGCAGCGCGTGCATCCCAGCCGCGGTAGCCGGGGGCCACTGACAGAAATACATACGGCAACACAAACACCGCATGGGTGGCGGCCACCGCCCACAGCGCAAGCCCCGACGTGCCCAGCAGCAGCGCAAGCATCTGTAAACCCGGCAAAAATGCGATCTGAGGCACCAGCAGCGGCAGATACAACAGCCAAAGCGCACCTGCTTTGGGGTGAAGATCATGGCGGTGTTCGGCCTCAAGGCAGGCCAGCACGATGATCAGCGACGTGGCCGTCGCCAGCGCTGCAATGGTCAGCGTGACAGCGCCGGTCGTGTATAAATCCGGTGCTGCCCGCGCCCATGTTTTCAGGCTGATCTGACTGGGGATCGCATCTGGAAAGGGCCACAACCCCGCCAGCGACCACAGGGCTAACCCGGCCAATCCGGCAAACAACACCCCCGCCAGAACGCCGCCCACGCCAATGGCCAACCCGCGCATCGGCCCATCGGCAAAGCCAAGACGCCAGCCCTTTTCGGCCGCCATGATCAGCGCGGCTTTGGTCAGTTTCTCGGCCCCATGCCACGCGATCAGCGCGCCCAAAACGACCAACAGTTGCACAACGGCCCCTGCGGCGGCGGTGCCGCGTTGGCGCAGACCGGGGTCCATCATCCAGTGGGTGATCTGCACCGAAAGAGTGGGGGGCAACGTCGGGCCAAGGATGGCTGCCATATCGACGCAGGTCATCGCATAGGTCAGCACGGCAAAGACCGGCAAACGCAACTGGCGGTACAAGGCGGGCAGCACGGTCAGAGTGAATCCCCAAACCCGGCCATAGCCCAGTGATGCCGCGACGGTCATTCGCCGCGCGGCATCGGTTTGCGGCAGCGCTGCCAATGTCATCAACAGCAAAAACGGCACTTCCTTGGCGACCAATCCAAGGATCAGCGTCCAGCCCCCCGGATCGTTCAGGATCAGCAAATCAGGCGGAGTGGCCCAACCAGTGGCCCATGGCGACAGCGCGCGCGCGATCCATCCCGACGGGGCGATCAGAAACGCCAAACCAAGGGCGGCCGCCGCGTGGGGCACAGCCAGCAACGGCGACAAAATATGTCGGATCACCCCAAACGGCCGCGTGCCCAGCAAGGACGCCACGATCAGCAAGGTGATGGCCAACGACAGGATTGTGGAAATCCCGCCGGTGATCACCGAAAGCTGCACGGCGCGCGACAGACCCGGCCAGTCGGCCAGCGCGCGAAACGCCGTCAGCCCGTTGCCGTTTTGCACCCCAAACGCCGGTATCACGGTGCCCGCCAATCCCGCCAGAATGGGCAGGGTCAACAGCGCGATGGTCAGGCGCGGCGCTTGGCGCAACAGGCTAAATTGGGGCTGGCGCGGGGTTGGGATGATCAGCCCCGCATCACTGTGCAACACCGTAGCGCGTGATCCAATCATCCGATATCCGCACCATCCAGCTGGCATGGGGTTCCAGCAAAACCGCGCCCAGATCGGCGGGCGGCAAGGTGGCCACGCCCAAGGCAAGTGTGTCAAACCGGGCGCGGTCTTCGGGCCCCAAAGCCGCCATGTTCAGCACGGTTTGAAACCCCAGCACGGCAGGGTCTTGGGCGCGGGCCTGCACAACGGGTTCCAGCAGCAGATTGGCCACCACCAAAGCGCCGGCGCGGTGGGCGGCGTTAAAGGGGATCGCCACGAAAGACGCGTTGCCGATGGTGCCCCCGTCCAGCACAAAAGTGCGCATCGTATCGGGCAAATTACCGGCAGCGATTTCGGCGCTGGCCCGGCCGGGATTGAAGGCAAAAGAGATGTCAATTTCGGCATCTGCCAAAAGTTGTCCCAAAGCGGACTCATTGGCCGGAAAGGCGGCGGCCTTGCGCCACATCGACGGGTGAATATCGTCCAGCATCGCCCATAAGGGCGCGGCCGTGGTGGCATAAGTCGCGTCATCGACGGGGGATTGCAAAACGCTTGGGTCGGCCAACACCCCATAAAGGGCCTGTTTCAGAAATGTGGTGCCCAGATAGTCGGGTGGCTGCGGATAGGTGAATTTGCCCGGATTTGCCTTGATCCAAGCCACAAGTTTCGTCAGCGTTACCGGCGGGGCAGACAGCCGGGCGCTGTCATATTCAAACACAAATTGCGCCATCGCCCAGGGCGATTCGTAGCCTTCGGTAGGCAGGGTGAAATCAGTGACAACCGCAGGTTTGCCCATCACATCAACCAAAGGCCAGTTGGGCAGGCCATCGGCAAACGGGCCGTGCAACAGTTTGGCCTGCTTCATCGCCGTAAAATTTTCGCCGTTGATCCAGATCATATCCACGGCGCCCCCCGTGGTTTGACCGGCCTCTTGTTCGGCCAGCACGCGGGCAACCGCATCGGCGGTAGAGGCCAGTTTTACATGCTCAATCGTCACGCCGTGCCGTGCTGCGGCTTCGGCCCCGACCCAGGCAATGAAATCATTGATCTTGGTGTCGCCCCCCCAGGCATGCCAATAAACGGTCTGGCCTTTGGCCTCGGCCAACACCGCCTGCCAATCGGCGGCAAAGGCGCGCCCGCCGATCAGCGCCAACGTCATTGCTGCGACTGAGATCTGGCCAAATTCGCGTCTGTTCATCATCTAACCCCTGTTGCCGCCTGTAAGGGCGGCTTTGGGCTAAGGCATACGTAGCAATCGCAATGCATGGCAACCAAAAGATTTCTGATCTGACGTCAATGTGAGGCCAATGTGCCGTTCTGTGATTGCGCCTGTTGGGGTGCCATGGCACCGATGAACGCAGGTGGAGGTCAAAATGCTGGATGGAATACTGCGCAAAGCGATTGATCCGGTGGTGAACCGCTGGGGTCAAAAGTTGGCGGGTATTGGTCTTTTGGCCAACGATGTCACGCTGATTGGTCTGGCCCTTGGGCTGGGCGCGGCGGTGCTGATTGCGGCGGGCGCGCCCGGATGGCTGGCGCTGATCCCTTTGTTGGCGGGTCGGGTGGCGGATGGGTTGGACGGCGCTGTGGCGCGGGCGACCTCGCCATCCGATTTTGGTGGCTTTCTGGATATTGCCTGCGACTTTTTGTTTTATGGGGCCATTCCCTTGGCCTTTGTGCTGCGTGACCCCGATGCCAACGGCGTTGCAGGCGCGTTTTTGTTGTGCAGCTTTTATGTCAACGGGGCGACATTTCTGGGCTTTGCCATTCTGGCCGCCAAGCGCGGCATGCAAACCCGCGCGCGGGGCGAGAAATCACTGTATTTCACCGCAGGGCTGCTGGAAGGGTCTGAAACCATCGCCATTTTCACCGCATTTTGTCTGTGGCCGGCGGGATTTGTGCCGATGGCATGGGGATTCGGGGCGCTTTGTTTTGTCACAGCTTTGGCCCGCGTTTTGCTGGCGCGCAAAATTTTCACCAAAACTTAACCCCGTTGATGGCGCAACGGCGGGTCGATGAAAATAAACCCCCGCCCTTGCAGCCCCCGGCGCGCAATACTAAGACTCTGTCAAGCATCCGGCGATAGATCTGAAACGGACAGAAGGCAGGTTTGACATGCGCGATCCCATCGACCTTTATATGAATACCCTTGTGCCCATGGTGGTTGAACAAACCAGCCGGGGCGAGCGGGCCTATGACATCTTTTCGCGCATGCTGAAGGAACGGATCATTTTCCTGTCCGGCCCGGTGCACGACGGCATGTCGGCGCTGATCTGCGCGCAGTTGTTGTTTCTTGAGGCGGAAAATCCGTCGAAGGAAATCGCGATGTATATCAACTCGCCCGGCGGCGTGGTGACGTCCGGCCTGTCGATCTATGACACGATGCAGTATATCCGGCCCAAAGTTTCAACTTTGGTGATCGGGCAGGCAGCATCAATGGGGTCATTGTTGCTGCAAGCCGGTGAAAAGGGCATGCGGTTCAGCCTGCCGAATTCCCGCGTGATGGTGCACCAGCCCTCGGGCGGCTATCAGGGGCAGGCGACGGATATCATGATCCATGCGCGCGAAACTGAAAAGCTGAAGCGCCGGTTGAACGAAATTTACGTGCGTCACACCGGCAATGACTACGAAACTGTTGAAGCGGCACTGGAGCGGGACAATTTCATGTCTGCCGAAGATGCCAAAGCCTGGGGCCTGATTGATGAGATTTTCGAAAATCGCCCCAAGCTGGACGAAGTAAAGTAAACCTTGCGCCCCCGGTCAACACTGGGGGCGTTTTCAGATTGTAGCGGCGCGGGCCTTGGCCTAAACTACACCACAGACGCCCTTAACCGGGTGCAGCCCAGAGGATACCCATGGCAAGCAATTCCGGCAGCGACAGCAAGAATACGCTTTACTGTTCCTTCTGCGGCAAAAGCCAGCACGAGGTGCGCAAACTGATCGCGGGTCCAACCGTGTTCATCTGCGACGAATGTGTCGAGCTGTGCATGGATATCATCCGTGAAGAAACCAAAACCACCGGGCTGAAATCATCCGATGGCGTGCCGGTGCCGCGCGATATCTGCAAGGTTCTGGATGATTACGTGATCGGTCAGGTCCATGCCAAGCGCGTGCTGTCGGTGGCGGTGCATAACCATTATAAGCGCCTGAACCACGCCAGCAAAACCGATATTGAACTGTCGAAGTCGAACATTCTGCTGATCGGCCCCACAGGTTGCGGCAAAACCTTGCTTGCGCAAACGCTGGCCCGGATTCTGGATGTGCCGTTTACCATGGCGGATGCGACCACGCTGACCGAAGCCGGTTACGTGGGTGAAGACGTTGAAAACATCATCCTGAAACTGTTGCAGGCGTCAGAATATAACGTCGAACGCGCGCAACGCGGCATCGTTTACATCGACGAAGTTGATAAGATCACCCGCAAGTCTGACAATCCGTCGATCACCCGCGATGTGTCAGGCGAAGGCGTGCAGCAGGCGTTGTTGAAAATCATGGAAGGCACCGTTGCGTCGGTGCCGCCGCAGGGCGGGCGCAAACATCCGCAGCAGGAATTCCTGCAGGTTGACACCACGAACATCCTGTTCATCTGCGGCGGCGCGTTTGCGGGTCTGGAAAAGATCATCGCGCAACGCGGCAAAGGGTCGGCGATTGGCTTTGGTGCCGCTGTTAAGGGGCCGGAAGATCGCGGTGCTGGCGAATTGTTCAAAGAACTGGAGCCGGAAGATCTGCTGAAATTCGGCCTTATCCCGGAATTTGTTGGCCGTTTGCCGGTGATCGCCACCCTGACCGATCTGGATGAGGCGGCGCTGGTGACGATCCTGACCGAACCTAAAAATGCGTTGGTCAAGCAATACCAACGCCTTTTGGAAATCGAAGGCGCCAAGCTGACCTTCACCACCGATGCGCTGGTAGCAATCGCCAAACGGGCGATCAAACGCAAAACCGGTGCGCGGGGGCTGCGGTCGATCATGGAAGAGATTTTGCTGGACACCATGTTCGAACTGCCCGGCATGACCGGCGTTGAAGAGGTTGTGGTGAACGAAGAGGCCGTGAACAACGGCGCAAAACCCTTGTTGGTGTTGGCTGAAAGCAAAAAGAAAGAGGCCGCAACGGCGGGGTAGAAAATAAAGTTTTCGTCGAAAAATATTTGGCGAAAATCTTCGAACCGACGGGCGGTTATTTGCGACAGCCCTGTCTGCGCACTGGACCTTGCCGTGCCGATCAGACATATCAGGGGCAACGATACACGGGGCGGATATGTATTTCCTGAAACGACTTCTGACGTGGTGGAACAGCCAGACCATCGGCACCCAGATCTTTACCGCCCGCAAAGGCATAAAGGTGGGCAGCGATGTGCAGGGTAATCTCTATTATCAGACCAAAGACGCCAAACGCCGTTGGGTGATTTACAACGGCGAATCCGAGGCCAGCCGCGTGTCGCCCGATTGGCATGGCTGGCTGCATTTCACCTGGGATCAGCCGCCAACGACAGCGCCTTTGGTGCATAAGGCGTGGGAAAAGCCGCATGTTGAAAACCTGACAGGCACCACCGCCGCCTATGCGCCGCCCGGATCTATTCGCGCTGGCGCCCCCGCGGCGCGGCGCGATTATGAGGCGTGGCAACCCGAATAATGGCTGAGAATCGCGCAGAAGTTTTGGCCGGAGCGGCGGTGGTTGCCGCCGCAATTGGCTTTTTGATCTATGCCGCGGGCGGAACGGGGTTAACCTCTGGCCCCGCCAGCTATGCTTTGACTGCATCTTTCCGGTCGGTCGAAGGCATCAGTTCTGGCACTGATGTGCGGTTGGCGGGCGTCAAAGTGGGCACGATTACCTCGTTAAAGCTGAACCCTACGACGTTCTTTGCCGATGCCACGATCTCGGTGGAAAATGACATTCTGTTGCCCGATGATACGGCGATTCTGATCTCTTCCGAAGGTCTGCTTGGCGGCAATTTCATCGAACTTGTTCCCGGTGGTTCGGCTGAAAACCTGATGCCGGGTGATGAGATTGAAGATACCCAAGGATCGGTAAGCCTGATTTCCTTGTTGATGAAATTCGTGTCTGGCGGCAATAATTCCGATCCGGCCACCACGCCATGAAACGGGGCTTGGCACTTGCGTTCATCGCCTGTGCCCCGATGTCGCTGGCGCAAGACATGGCGACGGCATCTGGCGCACAGATGCGGTTTTTGGACAAACTTACCGGCGCTGTCACCGATCTGGATATGGCAACCGGGCAATCCACCACGCTTGGCCGTCTGACGATTTTGATGAACGAATGCCGCTATCCTGCCGATAATCTAACCGCCGAGGCGCTGGCGTCAATCACGGTAATTGATGCAGCCTCGCCTGATCCGGTTTTCAATGGCTGGATGGTGGCGTCCAGTCCCGCGTTGTCGGCACTGGACCATCCGCGGTATGATGTCTGGGTGTTGCGCTGCGATACTGCTGATTTGGCGCTGCCGGTGGTAGAAGACGCGCCCGTGGAAGGCGACGCGCCTGCCGAAGGTGCCGCCCCTGCTGACGGGCAATAACCCGGCGGATCAAAGCGCGCAGGGGCGATTATTGCCGCAGCCAATTGGCTTTGATACTGCGCCCGCGTAATTTCCACCGCGCCAAGCGATGCCAGATGCGGCGTCAAAAACTGGGTGTCAAACAGGGCATATCCCCCTGCGCGCAAGCGGTGCACCAGATAGGCAAGAGCGATTTTTGACCCATTGGTGCGGCGCGAAAACATGCTTTCGCCAAAAAACGCCGCGCCCAGGGCCACGCCGTAGACCCCACCGATCAAAGCGCCATTATCCAAAACCTCAAGACTATGGGCGAAACCGGCGTGATGCAGTTGGCTGTAAAGGGCCGCGATATCGCCGTTGATCCATGTCTCTGGGCGGTCAGCGCAAGCAGCGACAACAGCGTCAAAATCGAAATTTGTTCGAATAGTAAAAGAACTTCGTCCGATATGACGCCGCAAGCTGTGCGAAATGTGGAAATTATCCAGCGGGAAAACGCCGCGCCGTTTTGGATCGACCCAATGAATTTCAGCGTCGTCGCGGCTGGCGGCCATGGGAAATATCCCCATCGCATAGGCACGCAACAACACCTCAGGGGTGATCTTTTGCGTCATCGTCTAACAGGGCGGCGCATCGGGCAGCGCCCGCATGTTACGATCCGAACTGCGCTTCTAGCCATTTTTCCAGCCAGTGAATGTTATACTCGCCGTTTTGAATGTCAGGCTCTGCCAGCAACATGTCAAACAACGGCACGCTTGTTTCAATGCCGTCGATGATCAACTCGCCCAAAGCGCGGCGCAACCGGGCCAAGGCTTCGGGTCGGTCACGGCCATGCACGATCAGTTTGCCGATCAGGCTGTCGTAATAGGGCGGGATCGAATAGCCGGAATACAGAGCCGAATCCATGCGCACGCCATACCCGCCCGGCGCATGGAACATCCGAACCTTGCCGGGGCAGGGTGTAAAATTCGGCAGTTTTTCGGCATTGATGCGCACTTCGATGGCGTGGCCGTTTATTTCCAACTCATCTTGGGTGAACGACATTGGCAATCCGGCAGCGACACGAATTTGTTCGCGCACAAGGTCAACACCAAAGATTGCTTCGGTTACGGGATGTTCCACCTGCAACCGCGTGTTCATTTCGATGAAGAAAAACTCGCCGTCTTCATACAAAAATTCAATCGTGCCCGCGCAAATATTGTTGATGCTGGCCACCGCATCGGCACAGACCTTGCCGATTTTGGCGCGCAAAGCGGGGGTGATGCAAGGGCCGGGGGCCTCTTCGAAAACTTTCTGGTGGCGGCGCTGCAGCGAACAATCGCGCTCGCCCAGATGAACGGCCTTGCCTTTGCCATCACCGAACACCTGAATTTCGATATGGCGCGGCTTTTGCAGGTATTTCTCGATATAAACTTCGTCATTGCCAAAGGCCACTTTGGATTCCGCGCGCGCGGTGCGAAACGCAATTTCCAGCTCTTCAGGGTTTTTGGCCACTTTCATGCCGCGCCCGCCGCCGCCTGCCGTTGCCTTGATGATCACCGGAAAGCCGATGGCGGCGGCCACGCCGATTGCCGTTTCAAAATCGGGCACCCCGCCGGGCGATCCGGGAACCACGGGAATACCCAGCGCCTTGGCGGTTTCCTTCGCGGTGATTTTGTCACCCATAATGCGGATATGGTCTGCCGTGGGGCCGATAAAGGTGATGCCATGATCTTGTAAAGCTTGGGCAAAAGCCGCGTTTTCGGATAAAAACCCATAGCCGGGATGCACCGCTTGGGCCCCGGTAATCTCACACGCCGAAATGATCGCGGCCTTTGACAGATAGCTGGCCGAAGAAGGTGCCGGGCCTATGCAAACGGATTCGTCCGCCATCCGCACATGCATGGCATCAGCATCCGCCGTGGAATGCACCGCCACCGATTTGATCCCCATCTCGCGGCAGGCGCGAATGACACGAAGGGCAATCTCGCCCCGGTTGGCGATCAGGATTTTGTCAAACATGCCGGTTTACTCGATGATCATCAAAGGCGCGCCGTATTCGACCGAATTGCCATCGGCCACAAGGATGCGTTTGACGGTGCCCGCGCGCGGGGCGGGAATATGGTTCATGGTTTTCATCGCCTCGATGATTAACACCGTTTGGCCCTCGGTCACGGTCGCGCCAACGGTAACGAAGGCCGCAGCCCCCGGTTCTGCCGACAGATAACAGGTGCCAACCATCGGCGATGTAACGGCACCGGGGTGTTGGGCTGGGTCTTCGGGGGCTGCGGGTGCGGCAGCTGCGGGGCCCGCAACTGCGGCTGCGGGTGCATAGTGCATCTGCGGTGCTGCGGCCATTTGCACGACGGTCGATTGTTTGACCACGCGCACGTCTAAACTGTCGTCCGTCCCGTACTCGCGTTTGACCGATAATTCGGTCAACTCATTCTTGTTAAGTAATTCCGCAAGGGCCGAGATGAACGCCACATCGGCGTCTGTTGATTGTTTGCTCATGCCGTCCTCTGGTTGGCTTTTGGGGCGGGCAGGGGCAATGCCCGGCCAATGATCTAGACTATATACGCGACGGGGCGTTGGGAAAAAAGGGGGTTGACGCTTTGGTTGCAAAAAGGCCGAAAAAACCGGGTTTTGATAAAATTTACCATTTGATAAAAAAAATGACTTATGGCAGCCTGATAAAAAGCATAAGCCAGAAGGACCGTCACCTTGTCCAACAGCCAACTGACCCCCGGCATAATCGGCCATCGCCTGCCCGCCGCCGCCTATATCGACAATTTCACCGATGTGCAGGCCCCATTGGATCGGCATGAGGCGCGTGTGGCGTCGGACCGTTGTTATTTCTGCCATGATGCGCCCTGCATCACCGCGTGCCCCACCAGCATCGACATTCCGCTGTTCATCCGCCAGATCGCCACCGGCACGCCGGATGCGGCGGCCAAGACGATCTTCGCGCAAAACATCATGGGTGGTATGTGCGCACGCGTTTGCCCCACCGAACAGCTGTGCGAAGAGGCCTGCGTGCGCGAAGCGGCTGAGGGCAAGCCCGTGGAAATTGGCCGGTTGCAGCGGTTTGCCACTGATACGCTGATGTCCAAGGGTGTGCATCCCTTCACGCGGGTGCCGTCTACGGGGCGGCGCGTGGCTGTTGTGGGTGCGGGGCCCGCGGGGCTGGCCTGCGCGCACCGCCTGGCACTGCATGGGCATGACGTGGTGGTGTTTGAACGGCTGCCAAAGGCGGGGGGCCTGAACGAATACGGCATTGCCAGCTATAAGACGCCGGATGGCTATGCAGCAAACGAAGTGGAGTGGCTGTTGAAAATCGGTGGCATCACGGTGAAAACCGGCGTGGCACTGGGCCGCGATATCACTTTGGCAGCGTTGCAGGCCGACTATGACGCGGTATTTTTAGGGATTGGTCTGGCGGGGGTAAACGCGCTGCGCAGTGCGGGCGAAGATCTGGCAGGCGTGCGCAGTGCCGTTGATTTCATTGCCGAATTGCGACAGGCGGTGGATAAATCGACGCTGCCGGTTGGCCGAGATGTGGTGGTGATCGGTGGGGGTATGACGGCGGTGGATGCCGCCGTGCAATCCAAACTGCTGGGCGCGCAGAATGTGACCATCGTTTACCGCCGGGGCCGCGAGAAGATGAGTGCCAGCGTTTATGAACAAGATCACGCCACCCAATCGGGCGTGCGGATTATCTGCAACGCCGCGCCATTGCGGGTGCTGGGCACTGGCCATGCACAAGGCGTGGAGTTTGCTTATACCAGTGACGGCCCGGATGGGTTGGTGATGTCATCCGAGACGTTCACGCTGAAAGCCGATCAGGTGTTCAAGGCGATCGGGCAAACTTTGGTGGATGCGCCAATTGCCCAAAATGGCGCAAAGCTGGTCACGCATGTTGGCCGCGTCTGGGCGGGGGGCGATTGTGCGGCAGGGGGCGAAGACCTGACCGTTACGGCAGTCGCCGAAGGCCGCGATGCGGCGGAAGCCATTCATTTGGCATTGATGGCGTAGGGAAAAATCATGGCTGATCTGACAACCTCTTTCATCGGCATCAAATCGCCAAACCCCTTCTGGCTGGCTTCGGCCCCGCCAACGGATAGGGAATACAACGTACGGCGCGCTTTTGCGGCGGGTTGGGGCGGGGTGGTTTGGAAAACGCTGGGCTCCGAAGGCCCGCCGGTGGTGAATGTGAATGGCCCGCGATACGGGGCGATCTGGGGCGCGGATCGGCGGTTGCTGGGGTTGAACAATATCGAATTGATCACTGACCGTCCGCTGGAGATTAACCTGCGTGAAATCAAATCGGTAAAACGCGACTACAAAGACCGCGCAATGATTATCTCGCTGATGGTGCCCTGCGATGAGATTTCATGGCGCGATATTCTGGCGCATTGTGAAGACACCGAAGCCGACGGTGTGGAATTGAACTTTGGCTGCCCGCACGGGATGGCCGAACGCGGCATGGGCGGGGCAGTGGGGCAAGTGCCCGAATATATCGAAATGATCACGCGGTGGTGCAAAATCCATACGCCCATGCCGGTGATCGTGAAATTAACCCCCAATATCAGTGACATCCGAAAACCAGCCGAGGCTGCCAAACGTGGCGGGGCCGATGCCGTCAGCCTGATCAACACGATCAATTCGATCACATCGGTAAATCTGGATGATTTTGCGCCAGAGCCGATGATCGACGGCAAAGGCACCCATGGCGGCTATTGCGGCCCTGCGGTGAAACCCATCGCGCTGAATATGGTGGCGGAAATTGCCCGCTCGCGCGACACCCACGGCCTGCCGATTTCCGGTATTGGTGGCATCACCACCTGGCGCGATGCGGCGGAATTCATGGCGTTGGGGGCGGGTAATGTGCAGGTTTGCACGGCTGTGATGACCTACGGGTTCAAGATAGTGTCTGAAATGATCTCGGGTCTGTCGGATTACATGGATCAAAAAGGCATGACCAGCACTGCCGATCTGGTGGGCCGCGCGGTGCCGAATGTCACGGATTGGCAGTATCTGAACCTGAATTACGTCACCAAGGCAGTGATTTCGCAAGATGACTGCATCAAATGCGGGCGTTGCTATGCCGCCTGCGAAGACACCAGCCATCAGGCGATTTCGATGTCGGCCGACCGGGTGTTCAAAGTGATGGATGACGAATGCGTGGCGTGCAATCTGTGCGTAAACGTTTGCCCGGTCGAAAACTGCATCACAATGGTCGAGGTGCCGTTGGGGGCCATGGACGAACGAACGGGGCGCAAAGTGGCGGAATACGGCAACTGGACAACGCATCCGAACAATCCGTCGGTGGCGGCTGAATAGCCGCAGCCCCGGATCAGGCCCGGGGCGGCGACTGTTCAAATCGCCAACTGCTGCCCCATTTCAACCACCCGGTTCGACGGCAAACAATAAAACGCCGTCGCGTCAGAGGCTGATTTGGTCAGCGAGATATAGACCCGCTCTTGCCAGAACGGCAGCCCTTGATGGCGCGCGGCACGGAAAGAGCGGCGGTTCAAAAAGAACGACGTCGTCATGATGTCAAACTTTTCGCCGCGCCTGCGCGCCAGTGCCAAGGCCTTGGGAACGTTCGGGGTTTCCATATAGCCAAACACCATGTTTACCCGCACGAATTTGTCGTTCAACCGCTCCAGCACCAGTCGGGCATCATCGTTTACCGTGGGGGTGGGGGCCACGGTGACGGTGACGATAAAATTCTGGCTGTGCAAAACCCGGTTGTGTTTGATGTTGTGCATCAATGCCGAGGGCGCGGTATCGGGATCCTGGGTCAGGAAAACGGCGGTGCCAGGCACTTCGATGGGGCGCGATTTTTCCAGCATGCCGATCAGTTTGACCAAAGGCACCGCGGATTCATGCGCTTTGCGTTTCACATGTTTGGTGCCGCGCACCCATGTCCAGATCAAGAAACACATGGTTGCCGCCATAATCACCGGAACATAGCCGCCATCGGGAATCTTGACCAGGTTTGCCGCCAAAAACAGCGACTCTGCCGCCATAATCGGCACCATCACCACCAAAACACGCCAAAGGGGCCATTTCCAGGCTTTCAAGAACAGGATGAAAGCCAAAATTGACGTGATCACCATATCGCCGGTCACCGCAATTCCGTAGGCCGAGGCCAGGTTCGAGGACGATCCGAAAATCACCACCAGACACAACACGCCAACCATCAAGATCATATTCACCTTTGGCAGATAGATCTGGCCAAGTTGGGTATCAGAGGTGTGGCGAATTTCCAGACGCGGCAGCAGCCCCATTTGCACCGCTTGTTGCATCATCGAAAACGCGCCTGAAATAACCGCTTGGCTGGCGATAACGGTGGCGGCCATGGCAAGGATGACCAAAGGCAGCAAAGCCCATTCAGGGGCCATTAAAAAGAACGGGTTTTCGGCTGTTTCGGGATGCGCCAGCACCAACGCGCCTTGGCCCAGATAGGACAGCGTCAGCGCCGGGAATACCAAGATTGCCCAAGCCAACCGGATAGGGCGGCGGCCAAAGTGGCCCATATCCGCATAGAGCGCCTCGCCCCCGGTTACCGCCAGAAACACCGACCCCAGAACGATAAAACTGGCTTTGCCGTTTTCAACCAAAAAGCTGGCGGCATAAAGGGGATTAAGCGACGCCAGAATACTAAGATCATCAAACACATGGCCCAGACCCATCACTGCCATAACGACAAACCACGTCACCATGATAGGGCCAAAAAAGTTTGAAACCCGTTCGGTGCCTTGGCTTTGGAACAAAAACAGCCCCAGAATGATCACAATCGTCAGCGGCACCACATAGTCGGCAAACTGCGGTGTCACCAGTTTCAGCCCTTCAACCGCCGATAGCACCGACATCGCCGGGGTGATGATTGCATCGCCGAAAAACAGCGATATCCCCACAACGCCGATCGCCAAAAGCCATCCCGGACGCCGCTTCAGCGCCTGTTGCACAAGGGCCACCAAAGACAAGGTGCCACCTTCGCCCTTGTTGTCGGCGCGCATGATCAGCAAAACATATTTGACGGTGACAATCAGGATCAGCGTCCAGATCAACAGCGAAATCACCCCCAGAACATCGCTGCGCGTCAGTCCATTGCCGCCCGCGGCGTGCAACGATTCCCGCAACGCATAAAGCGGGCTGGTGCCAATATCGCCGTAAACCACGCCGATACAGCCCAACACCAGTTTCGGCATGTTTTTCTGAGGGTTATGGTTGGAATGTTCAGCCGAAGACGCTGGGGATTTCCCCTGATCCGGCGTGGCTTTCGGCGTAGTCATTACGGTGCACCATGGGCTAAACAGAAGATGCCATCTATACCTTTGCCCGTCAGCCGTCTAGCACGGCGATTGCGCAGTTTGCGCAGGTGGTGCCAACAGTTTGCCAAACAAGGTTTCCAGAAAATCGCTGGCCTCGGCAAACGGGTCATGCCCCGGCCCCAGCACGGCGCGCACCTGCACATCGAAATCAGCGTAGTGTTGGGTCAGGGCCCAGATCGAAAACAGCAAATGTACCGGATGCATCCGCGCGATGCGCCCCTGATCCATCCAAAGCGTCAAAACGGCTGCCTTTTCATCGACCAGCGTTTTAAGATCGCCTTCGATAACGGCCCGCATGCGCGGCGCGCCTTGTAAAATCTCATTGGCGAACAGGCGGCTTTCGCGTGGAAAATGGCGCGCCAGTTCCAGTTTGCGGCGGATGTATCCCATCACTTCGGCCACCGGATCGCCCGCCGGGTTCATCGCGCGCAACGGGTCCAGCCAGGTGTGCAAAAGTTGGTTTAACAGCGTGGTATGCACGGCTTCTTTAGAGGGGAAATAATACAGCAAGTTCGGTTTGGACAGCCCGGCCACGTCGGCAATCTGATCCAGCGTCGCGCCCCGAAAGCCGTGCGTTGAAAATACCTCAAGGGCTGCCTCAAGGATGGCCGTCGAATTGCGGGCCTGAATGCGGGTGCGCGGTTTGATCATTGCGGCTGGGCCATTGTTTGCGCCCTATGCGGCGGGCATCCGGGCCAAACTGAAGGAAAGGACAGCCGGATGCAAATGCCAATGCGCAGGTCGGCTTGCCCCAGCGGGGAATATCGGCTTTGCTGGCAACACCTTTGGTGTGAAAGGATAAAACCCCGATGCGCCCTGCCTGCACAGCCACCCTGTTGATTGATGACCACCGCGTCAGGGTTTGGCGCTATGATTTTGCGCCGGGGGCCGAAACCGGCTGGCATCGGCATGGCCATGATTATGTGATTACCGCGCTGACCGATTGCCACATGCAGTTGGAACTGCCCGAAGGTCAAAGCGCTGTGGCGTTTGTGGCCGCAGGCACGGTTTACCGGCGCACCGAAGGGGTAGAGCATAACGTGATCAACGCCGGCGATGCGACGATGAGTTTCATCGAGACAGAGCTGAAATAATCAGCCCAACAGTGCGCGCAGTGCCGCCACCACCAAGGCGTGATCTTCGCGCTGCGGCAGGCCAGACACCGTGACCACAGCCACCATCCCCACGCCCGCCACGCAAATTGGCACCGCCCCGCCGTGATCGGCATAATCGGCAGGGTTCAGCCCATGATCGGCCAAGGTCTGCGCATTTGCCCGGTTGCGCGTGCCCACCAGCAACGACGCCTCGGCAAACATCAGGGCGGTATTACTTTTGCGCCGCGCCCAATTGTCGTTCAGCGCAACAGCACCGGGCGTGGCCGCATGAAACAACGTGCGGTTGGCCGTGCGGATATTGATCACAATGCCCAATTTATCGCGCTGCGCGATTTCCATCAGACGATTGCCCAGGTGCCACGCCAGACCCTCGTCGAAGCTGGAAAAAATCAAAGATGTCGCTTCGGCGCGCAAGTCGTCAACGGTTGGATCAACAGATGCCATGGTCAGCCCTTTTCAAAACAAACCCGCAAAGCGCGGCGGGATCGTATAGGTTTTGCGGTTATGCAGTCTGTCATGCCGCCAGATGCCGTTTTCTGCATCATAGATCCAGCTTTTGGCGATCTTTGCCCGCTGCCAGCCAAAGCTGAAGTCAGAGTCAATCGGCGGGCCTGCGTCAACAAAGCTGCGTAAAAACTCATCCATCGCAGCAGCCCCTTTGGACCAGCCTGATCCCGCAACCTCTTCGGCCGCTTTGGTCCCCGCAGCCATTAACCCCTGACGGTTGGCTTGCCGGGCCAGCAACATTGCTTGATCGGCATAGCGCAGATGGAACAGGAACAAATGCGGGTCCAGATGCAACGCGGGAAAATCGGAATAATGGCCACCCAAGCTGAATTTCACCGGGCGGGCAATGATGCAGGGTTTGCAGTAACTGGCGTTGATCCGGCCAAAGCGGCGCTGTGACAAGATCGGCGCCGCGGCGTGCAGCGCGTCCGGCTCCAGATCAACGCGGTGCAACACCTCAATCGCAAAGGGCGAAATTACCCCCACGTCACGCGCCCGCGCGATCAGATCAAGCAAGCCTGCGCCGCAATCGGGGTCAGCCACGATAATCTCATCGACGTCATTGAACACCACGATGTCAAAGCGGCCCAACAACATCGTGTTAAAGGCGGAAATCATCTCCCAGCGCACACGGTCCCAACCGGGGCCCGGCAGCACATGCGGCAACGTCAATATCTGACAGCCCTGCGCCTGCGCAGGTAAAGTGCGATGTGCGCCATCTACCAGAATGAACAGCTGATCCTTGGGGACAAAGCGGGCGTAGTAATCGATCCATACCGGCAAAAAGAACGGCTCATCCCCCACCATGGTGGCAAAGGCAATTCCAGATCTTGCAACATCCACCATCGCCGGATCAGTGCCCCGAACGCAGGTTTTCAGGCAAAAGATCAACGTATCGCCCCGGCAAATCCGGTTGCGCCACGCCGCGCCTGACCAGTTCATCAAGGCAAAACAGCACAAGCGAATGGCTGTGAAACACCGATGCCGCCAGAATGGCCAGATGGATAAACTGTTGATCCGACAGCTTTTCCGGCTGGGCGATATTGCGGATGTAAACGCCGTCGCCGTCGATCAGCTGATCTTTCACGAACCGGTTTTTCAGACGCGCACTTTGCGAATTGGGCAGGGCCCGCGTTCTGTTAAACATGAACCGGTGCAAGCCAAAGCCGTGACGGCGCAGTTCGCTGTCCACCCCGCCCATCATCGGCTCGCCCAGATACAGTTGCAGATAGCGCAACTCCACGATCACCACCACGCAATCGGCCATCAGGCGCTTTGCGCCCTGAAACACCAGTGCCTCACCGCCCTGAATGTCGATCTTCAGCAGGTCAAATTCGGGCAGATCGGAAACGCTGTCCAACGCCACAGTATCAAACACCACCCGGTCGCGCACTTTGGCCATTCCCGGAATGCCCATTGCTTTCAGCATTTCGACATTGGGTTCAAAAATAGATGTCATGCCGGAAAATTTGAAGATTTTCAGGGTGGCCGGTTTACCATCGCCCACCGCAAAGGGGTAATAGGTTTCCGCATCGGTTTTGGTTTTCAACAGCGCTTCAAAGGCGTCTTGTTGCGGCTCGAACCCCACAACGGTGCAGCCGCCGGCGCGCAGCAAATCGGAATAGGGGGCCTCATTGATCGGATTGGCCCCAACATCGACAACGCAGGTTTTGCGATCGGCTTTCAGGTCTGTCAGCAAAAGGGCGACGGTATTGCCTGTTTGGTCTTCAGGCGCGTGATCTTCCATCGGGACTGTTTCCATAGCGACTGCAATGAAAGGTTATGTTGCAGATCGGGGTTAAGATCAAACATATTTGAAATGGCCGCTAACTTGCGCCGATACCCCGCAAGATCATGGATTTGACCGATGTTTTGGCCGCCCCCCACTGGGCATCTGTCAAGGGTTTGCCGCCATTCAGCGTTTCAATCTGATGGCCGAAATCGGCGTAATGCTGGGTGGTGGCCCACAGCATGTAAAGCAGATGTTCAGGGTTGACCGGGGCCATTTTGCCCTCATCAATCCAGCGTTGGATCAGGGCTACGCGCCCGGTTGTCCAATCGCGCAGGGTCGTTTCCAGATAATCCTGAATAACCGGTGCGCCGTGCATCACCTCACTGGCCCACACCTTGGACCCATCGGCATGGCGGCGCGATATTTCCATCTTGGCGTCAATATAGGCCCCGATACCTTCAACAGGGCCGGGGGCGTGATCCATGCTGCCGGCCGCATGCAACCAAATCTCAAATATATTCTGCACGACTTTGCGGTAAAGTTCTTCTTTGCTGGTGAAATAATAATGCAAATTCGCCTTCGGCAGCCCCGCCACATCCGCGATCAGTTGCATCGTGGCCCCGCCAAAGCCCGCCTCGGCAAAGACTTTTTCCGCTGCCTGCAAAATAAGCGTCTCGTTCTGTAGGCGGATTTCATTGCGCCGTGGCGGTCGGGCAGGTTCATTCATCGCGGGACCCATCAGATAAGTGTTGACCGCTTGGTCAGGTTCTATAGCCTTTTGATTGACCATAGGGTCAGGAAAAGATTCGCTGCAAGGGGCAACAAGACCCCGGCAGTGCGGGAGACTGCCATGCCAGCCAACACGCCAGCGCTTGGGGCCAATCAACGGATCAATGCGGCGCGGTTGTGGGACAGTCTGGATCAGATGGCCCAGATAGGCCCCGGCGTGGCGGGCGGCAACAACCGGCAGACCCTGACGGATGCCGACAGTGCGGGCCGCCATTTGTTCGCCCGGTGGTGCGCCGATGCGGGCATGACGATGGGCGTTGATACCATGGGCAATATGTTTGCCACGTGGGCAGGCACCGAAGATTTGTTACCGGTTTACATGGGGTCACATCTGGACACGCAGCCCACCGGCGGCCGCTATGACGGGGTGTTGGGCGTGCTGGCGGGGCTGGAAGTGATCCGCACGATGAACGATCTGGGCATCAAAACCCGGCATCCGATTGTGGTGGCGAACTGGACGAATGAGGAAGGCGCGCGGTTTGCCCCCGCGATGCTGGCCAGCGGCGTTTTTGCGGGGCTGCACACGCAGGACTATGCCTATGGCCGCGTCGATATGGACGGCCTGCGGTTTGGCGATGAATTGGCCCGCATCGGCTGGGTCGGCGATGAGGTTGTCGGCGCGCGGAAAATGCACGCGATGCTGGAATTGCACATCGAACAGGGCCCGATACTGGAGATTGAGGGCAAAAGCATCGGCGTCGTTACCCACGGCCAAGGGCTGTGGTGGCTTGAGGTAACCTTGACCGGGCGCGATGCGCATACCGGTAGCACGCCCATGAACATGCGCCTGAACGCAGGTCTTGGCATGGCGCGGCTGGTCGAACGGGTGCACCAGATCGCGATGGCGCATCAGCCGGGGGCGGTGGGCACCGTGGGCCAGATCAAGGTTTTCCCCAATAGCCGCAATGTGATACCGGGAAGCGTGGTGTTCACTGTGGATATCCGATCCCCGGATCAGGGCAAGCTGGACCTGATGCGTGGCGAGGTGGAGCGGGCTGTAGCGGCAGTGGCGGCGGAACTGGGGCTGGGGTTCGGGATTGAAGAGGTCGGGCATTTCGATCCGGTAACGTTTGACGCAGGGCTGGTGGCCGTAGTGCGCGGCGCGGCGGAGCGGTTGGGGTATTCACATATGGATATCATCTCCGGTGCGGGCCACGATGCCTGCTGGATCAACCGGGTGGCGCCAACGGTGATGGTGATGTGCCCCTGTGTCGGCGGGCTGTCGCATAACGAGGCGGAGGAGATTTCGGAGGCGTGGGCGGCGGCGGGAACGGATGTGCTGCTGCACGCGGTGCTTGATGTGGCGGGGGTGGTGGGGTGATGCGTCAAGTAACAATCGCCCCGGCGCAGGCCGGGGCCTCGATCAATCAATCGCGATCTTCGGGTAACAATTCAGTATCTTGGCAATATTGGTCGAAGTCACCGCAACAAACTCGTTCATCGTGATCCGCCC
>JANNAT010000008.1:0-17929 GCA_031384605.1 Cypionkella sp. | reverse complement strand
GGGTTGCCGTTGCAGGATATGGAATTCGTGCAGTTCCACCCCACCGGGATTTATGGATCGGGTTGCCTGATCACCGAAGGTGCGCGCGGCGAGGGCGGCTATCTGACCAATTCGGAAGGTGAGCGGTTCATGGAACGCTATGCGCCGACCTACAAGGATCTGGCGTCGCGCGATGTGGTGTCGCGCTGCATGACCATCGAAATTCGCGAAGGCCGGGGTGTGGGGCCGAACAAGGATCATATCCATTTGAACCTGAATCACTTGCCACGCGAAACACTGGAACTGCGCCTGCCGGGTATCACCGAATCGGCGCGGATTTTCGCAGGCGTTGACCTGTTGCGCGAACCGATCCCGGTGATCCCGACGGTGCATTACAACATGGGCGGGATACCGACGAATTACTGGGGCGAAGTGTTGAACCCAACGCCCGGCAACCCCGATGCCACCTTTCCCGGCCTGATGGCTGTGGGCGAGGCGGGCTGCGCATCCGTGCATGGGGCCAATCGGTTGGGGTCTAACAGCCTGATTGATCTGGTGGTGTTTGGCCGGGCCGCAGCGATTAAGGCAGGTGAAGTTGTAGATCGTAAATCGGCCTTGTCACCTTTGAATATCGCCGAAGTCGATAAAGCGCTGTCGCGGTTTGACGCGGCCCGCCATGCCAACGGGGCCACCCCAACCGCAGAATTGCGGTTGGAGATGCAAAAGACCATGCAAGCCGACGCCGCCGTTTTTCGCACCGATAAAACGCTGGGCGACGGTGTGGTCAAAATGACGGCGATTGCCGGGCGGATGGCCGATATCAAAGTGTCAGACCGGAGCATGGTGTGGAATTCCGACCTGATGGAAACGCTGGAGCTGCAAAACCTGATGCCGAACGCGCTAGCCACCATTGTAGCCGCCGAGGCGCGCAAGGAATCGCGCGGCGCCCATGCGCATGAAGATTACCCGGCGCGTGATGATGTAAACTGGCGCGTGCATTCGCTGGCCTACGTCGATGGGGCGCAGGTCACGCTGGGCACCCGGCCAGTGCATCTGACGCCGCTGACCACGGTGGAACAAGGCGGGATAGATCAGAAAAAGATTGCCCCGAAGGCGAGGGTTTATTGATGCTGCGTTTATCGCACTTTGCGCATTCGGTTTTCGCTGTCGGCGTCACACTTGCCTTGACGGGCTGTGTCGCAGAGCAAGGGCAAATCGCACCGCTTAGCGCGCAACAAACTGCTGCGTTTTACCCGCAGACAGACTATGCAGCCGCCTGCCTGTTTGTTGTTAATGCGCCCGGTGCCTACGTCTACACGGGTTACGCGGAGGTGCCGACCGTGGTTGCCGGAGGCGGCGGCACCAAAGCTGGCGCAGATGCTATGAATGCTTGTATTCGCGGCAAAGTTGCCGAGAACAAGCGCACCGCTGCAATGCCAGATGTGGCAGGTGTTCCGCAACGCGTTGAAACCCGGACAAATGGCAATCGTGTTGCCAAAACCTACACCTATGGCACGCCGCCTGCCGCACAATCCACGCCTGCCGCAGCGGCGACTTCTGCAGCCTTTGGTAATCGCCAATGCAGCCTGCGGATGACGGGTGGCACCGGATATACCTGTGTCGGATCAGGTTGGTAATTGAAACCCATGCAAGTGCTGGTCAGAAATGTGCAAACAGACGAAGGCGGCGATTTCCGTCTGATTTCCGGTGCGCATGATGCAGCCAAAGCCCTGCTGAATTAGCCCGCCATGGAACCGGAATGGGACAGCAGCAAACTTGTCAACCGCACCGAGGAATTCCGCGCCGAGTTGGACCGTCAGTTGCAAAAGCAAAAGCAACGCTTTGCCCGGCTGGGGGCCGGTATTGCGCCGCGCCTTTGCCCTTTATGCGACTATTTTGGGAATTTCGCCCCCTTTGGCGTGCCCCCCCGCTTTGACGCGCGGTGCCCGTCGTGCGGGTCACTTGAACGCCACCGCCTGATCTGGCTGACGATTTTGCGCAGGGATCTGATCGGTCCGCGCCATTCGCTTTTGCACTTCGCCGCCGAACCCCTGCTGCGCCGCAAGATACAGCCAATAGTCGCGCAATACGCGTCTGCCGAAGTTCGCGCGGATGTCCATGCGGATTTGTTGCTGAACATCGAAGCGATTGATCTGCCCGATGCCAGCGAAGACCGCATCATGTGCAATCATGTGCTGGAACACGTCGATGACACCCGCGCCCTGGCGGAACTTTACCGCGTGCTGCGTCCCGGCGGGGTGGCATTTCTGACGACCCCGATTGTTGAGGCGTGGGCGCATAGTTATGAAAATCCCGACATCACCGATGGCGCGGCGCGACTTTTGCACTTCGGCCAGCGCGATCACATAAGGATTTTCGGCAGAGATTTGCGTGACCGCATCCGCGCGGCGGGATTTATGCTTGACGAAGTCACCGCAACGGAACCCGATGTGCACAGATACGGGTTGATGCGCGGCGAGACCGTGTTCATCGCCACCAAACCGGAAGGACCACAGCCATGACCCGCGCCGTTTTTCTGATCTCTGTTTTGTTGCTGGCCGCGTGCGATCCGCAGGAACTGGCGGACAAAGCCCTGCGCCGCACCGCCGAATCCGTTGTGCAACCCGTGGTCGCGCGCGACATGCCCGCAGGCGTGGCCGATACGGCAACGGCATGCATTCTGGATGCGGCATCCCAAGAGGAAATCAACGGTCTTGCGCGGGATGCAGGCGTTGAGGCGGGCAGCCGCACCAAAGACAGCATTCGTATCATCGCGCAGCGCCCGGCGGCTGCGGCCTGTTTTGCACGCAGTGGCGTGCCACCATTAAGGGGTTAAGCAATGCGTAATAGCTGGAAGACTTCGCTTTTGCCGCAGGGGGCTTACGCGCTGAAGTGTGTGCGAAAGACCCAACGTGACTGCGTGCACCGCGCGCGTCTGGCCCTGCCGCCGCGTGGCACGCAGTCCGGCTGGGCGCAGCATCTTATGCCCCGCATCGACGGGCTGATCGTTGCGCGCGCGACCCGTCCGGTTGGAGATTTGCATTAATGCGCGCCGTTCGTCGTAAGATCCGCTCTGAATCGCGCCTGCAGCCAGAGGCGGGTTTTCCGCGCATGGGGCCGTTGCATTACTTGCCATACCTTGAGCAGATGCACGCAACCCTTACGCCGAAGGTCTATCTGGAAATTGGCACTGAATCGGGTGCCAGTCTGAACTATGCCAACTGCGTGTCATTTGCGGTTGATCCAGCGTTCAACCTTCAAGCCGATGTGTCGCGCAATAAGCCAGAGCTGTATCAGTATCAAGGCACAAGTGACGCATTTTTTGCGGCCGATATTGTCACGCGCTTGGGGTATCAGGTTGATCTGGCCTTTCTGGATGGCCTGCATCTGTTCGAGTTTCTGCTGCGCGATTTCATCAACACAGAGCGGCTGATGGCACCGGGCGGCGTGATCACAATGCATGACTGCGTCCCGATCAATCACCTGTCTGCCGAACGCGACTGGGACCGGGAAAAAACCGCGAACTGGGTCGGCGATGTGTGGAAGCTGATCCCGATCTTGCGCCAATACCGGCCGGATCTGAAGGTCGACGTGTTGGATTTGATTCCGACCGCTTTGGTGAAAGTGACAGCCCTTAACCCCGGGTCCACCATCCTGCGCGACAATTATAACCAGATCGTCAGCGATTATGCCGGCATGTCTCTGCTGGACTTCGGGCTTATCCGCTTTGCCGAGGTGTGCGATATTGTGCGGTGTGGCGCGGGTTCCGAGGCACCCGAGCAAACCAGTGTTGCGGTTCCGGTTGTGGTCTTGGCGCAAGACGCGATGACCATTGCCATCAAGACCAGCGTTCGTACTGCTGCAGAAAATCAACAATGGGGCGACTTTCATTTTGCGGCAAGCCTGTCAAAGGCCTTCACCGCCGCAGGCCATGGGGCGCGGGTTGATGCAATGCCGGATTGGAATTCAGACAATGGCGAATCTGACATAGACCTTGTCTTGCACGGCACGCGGGTGTGGAAACAACGGCCTTCGGTTCCAAGCGTGCAATGGGTGCTTTACCCCGGCGGCGCGAATAAGCGTGACATCCTGACCGAATTGCGCAAGGCGTCGCATGTGCTTGTGTCATCCCAGGTGGCGGTCGAGACCCTGCGAGTGGCGCTTCCGGGGGTTCCGGTCAGCGTCTTGATGCAGGGGTTCGACGCAGACTCGATGTATCCCGATGACACCCCGAAGACCGAAGATGTGGTCTTTGTCGGCAACAATCACTCTGGCATGCAGGGGGGGCGGCCGATTATCGAACTGGTCGTCAAGACGGGCCTGCCGATCAAGATCTGGGGTGGCGGTTGGGAGAAACACGGCGCTGCCCCATATCTGGTGGCACAGTCCTTGCCCAATGGCGAACTTGGCGATCTGTATCGCCGGTCAAAGATTGTGCTTTGCGATCATATGCCGTCGATGCGGACGAATGGTTATATCTCGAACCGTATCTTTGATGCGCTTGCCTGCGGGGTGGCCGTGATCAGCGACCGTATTACCGGATTGCCCGAAGAATTTGCCCCCTTTGTGCACCTGTGCGACACGGTCGATGAATTGACCGCGGCAGTGGCCGAGATTCTGGCAGAGGGGCCCGAAAAACTTGAAGAACGACAGCGATTTGCCCGGTCAATGCGCGACAGGCATTCGCTTCAGCACAGAGCAACGACGATCCTCGACGTTTGTCAGGCTGTCGTGCAAGCGCGCAAATACGCACTCGCTTAAAGAAAGTCGCCACCATGGTTCAGTTCACGCTTCCGAAGAATTCGAAAATCCGCACAGGCAAGACCTGGCCAAAACCAGCTGGCAAAAACCTGCGCAAGTTTCAGGTCTATCGCTGGACGCCGGACGACGGCGAAAACCCGCGCGTAGACACCTATTTCGTCGATCTTGATACCTGCGGCCCCATGGTTCTGGACGCGCTGATCAAGATCAAAACCGAGATCGACCCAACGCTGACATTCCGGCGGTCCTGCCGCGAAGGCATCTGCGGATCTTGTGCGATGAACATCGACGGGATCAACACGCTGGCCTGTATCTATGGGCTGGACGAGGTGCGCGGCGATGTCAAAATCTATCCTTTGCCGCATCTTGCGGTGATCAAGGATCTGGTGCCCGATTTGACGCATTTTTATGCCCAACATGCCAGCATCATGCCGTGGCTTGAGACCAAAACCAACCGCCCGGCCAAAGAATGGCGCCAATCCATCGAAGACCGCGAAAAGCTGGACGGCGTTTATGAATGCGTGATGTGTGCGTGCTGTTCCACGTCTTGCCCCAGCTACTGGTGGAACGGCGACAAATACCTTGGGCCGGCGGCCTTGCTGCACGCCTATCGCTGGATCGTGGACAGCCGGGATGAGGCGACGGGCGAGCGGCTGGACGCGTTGGAAGACCCGTTCAAGCTGTATCGCTGCCACACCATCATGAACTGCACCAAAACCTGCCCCAAAGGGTTGAACCCCGCAAAAGCGATTGCCGAAATCAAGGGGATGATGGTGGACCGGGTGGTGTAGACTGACGAAGTCAGCCCAATGCGCGCAGTGCTTCCATCACTTCAGGCGCGAAACTCTCGATGCCCATGGTCAATGTGTGGGCCTCATGCGTCAAAGCGATGATGTGCTGCACCTCGGTTTCGGTAAACGCCGGGCCGGATCGGGTTATGCCCGAAATCGTGCGCGATGCGGCCTCGCCCATCGAATAGGTCCAGCCGTTCAGCAGCCCAAACGCACGCGCATCGCGCAGCACACCTGCGGGGTCTTGATCGGCCAGATCGTCCCACCAGACCATTCCAGTGTTCATCAATCCCCAATGCACCACCGGGTCGGTCAACATGAAGCCCTTTTCGCTGTAATGATCAATCCACGGCTGTTGATAGGTGCGATACAGCAATGAAGGGCGCGTATACCGAATATGGATTGCCAGTGCAAAACCAGTGTCGCAAAAGGCCGAAATTTGGGCATGGATACTGGAAACAGCATCAACCATGTCCTGTTGGTAAAGCATTTTTCACCCCTGAGATGCTAACTGTTGCGCCGGACACTTTAACCGGGCATTTGTTTACCTTGTTAACGTATGACTCGTTTTTGACTTCGGCAACTGTTTTGAGCAGATGACACAGCTTGATGGAATGAAAGATAAAATAAACCTAATCGCCGTTGCGGGGTTTTATGTGGCGTTGAAAGTTGGATTTTCTTTTCCGGAAGAAGAGATGAACCAGCTGCCGGATGCTTGGGTTGAATTTTATACAACGCAGGGTTTGGTCGTGCATGATCCCGCGATGAAATGGGTTTATGGCCAGGTTGGCGGTGCGCGTTTTTCCGACCTTACCTTGCCAGACCCCCATCACGTGCGCGCCCATGGCGCGGTGTTTGGGCTGCAACATGGGGCAGTCGTGTCTGTCATGGGCACGGCAGACAAAGGCCGGCGCAGCTATGGTCTGTTTTTCCGCGATGACCGCGACTTCGATTTGACCGAAATTGAAGAACTGAAACGCATCATGCAGCTTTTGCACCAAGGCCCCGAAGATGAGCGCAGCCTGACAGCCGCCGAAATCGAAGCTTTGAAATTGCAATCCGGTGGGTTGCGTTTGAAACAGATTGCGGCGCGTTTGGGAATTTCCGAAAGTGCGGTCAAGGCGCGCTTGAATAACGCGAAACGCAAGTTAGGTGCGAAAACGCAGTCCCAAGCAGCCTCAATAGCGGCGGCTCGACGGATTTTATAATTAAATCCGAACATTTTAACATCTTTTTGCCAAGATTGACTCTGCTTCCGGTTTCGAATCGGTGCAGTTGCGCAACTTGAAGATTATTATCATCCTCAGATGCATACGACCAAACCGTCTTAGGAGTTCCAGAATGGACAATATCTGCTTCGATTTTTCCGATTTCCATCGCCATGGAAATGCATTCTACAAGTTTCTTGCCCTGCGCAAACAAGTCTTTGTTGATGAGTTGGGCTGGCAGATCCCACACAATGCAACCGTCGAAATGG
Organism: Cypionkella sp.; assembly: GCA_031384605.1. Lineage (GTDB taxonomy): Bacteria > Pseudomonadota > Alphaproteobacteria > Rhodobacterales > Rhodobacteraceae > JANNAT01. The sequence continues at coordinate 10,921 of JANNAT010000008.1, read as the reverse complement.
ATCAATACGACACGCCCGTCGCGCATTATTCACTGGTGATGCAAGATGGCGAAGTTGTCGGTGGTGCCCGTGCGATGGCAACCACAGCCGTCTGGGGCGAACATACCTACATGCTGCGCGATGCCTATTCCGGAAAGTTGCCGCATATTCCGCCGCATGTCATGTCAGTGGAAATCGCCAGTGCCCATGTCTGGGAATGCACCCGACTGGTGATTTCAAGCAAGTTGAAAACGGGGGCAGAACGCAGCGAATGTCTGGCGCTTATTGTCGATGGTTTGGTCGATATCGCCCGCGATCAAGGTGCGGAAGAGCTGATTTGTTTGTCATCGCTGGCCCTGATGCGGGCGTTGCGGCAATTGGGTTATCAAGTGGCGCAGTTGGGCGCCACCTATCGCAATTGCGACGACGGGCGCTTGTACGCTGTATTGCGTATGCCCGCCGAATATTCCAAGTCGCGCAAATCCATCGAAGAGATGGCTGCCGCAGTCATCGGCAATGGGGCGTCTCGCACGATGGGGCCGGCTATGCATCCGGCCTTTGCTTGAGTTCAGGCAGAGGCGCACATCAAGCGCGCAAAGTAGGGGCGAAAGCAAAGGCGCAAAACAAGTGCCGGGCTATGTTTGGCTGGTGGATTGTCAGCAATAACGTTCCACTGTGCTGGCCTGTTCAAGGCCATACCGATCGCCGTAGGCCCAGCCAACGGGCAGGATACGCGTAATTTCTGCGCGATCACTGGCGGTTAGCCTGATATCCGCCGCGCCGATCCAATCGGCAAGGTGATCCGCGGTTCGGGTGCCGGGAATCGGGATCAGGTGATCGCCTTGATCCAGCACCCAAGCCAAGGCAAGCGCCGGTGCCGTCAAGGCGCGTGATGTGGCCAACGCACGGAATTCGTCAATTTTGACCAGATTAAGCGCCCAATCGCGGCCATGAAACCGCGGGATCGACAGGCGGAAATCTGATGCGGGCAACGTGGCGGGGGCAATCACCTCGCGCCCGAAAACCCCACGCGCCAAGGGCGAGAACGGCACCAAAGCCGTGCCCAATTCGGCGCAGGTCTGTATCAACCCCATCTCTGGCTGGCGGCTCCATAGCGAGTATTCATTCTGCACCGCCATGCAGTGTCGCACTTTATCAGCGCGGCGCAGGGTGCCGGGGGATATTTCAGACAGTCCATAGCCACCAATTTTTCCCTCATCCATCAACCGCCCAAGCGTTTCGACCACTTCTTCAATAGGCCGCGCTTCTTCACGGCGGTGGATATAGAACAACGCCACATGATCAGTGCCAAGTCGTTTGAGTGAGCCTTCCAGCTCGGCCCGCAAATGGTGTTCGGAATTGTCAAATTTGCCGACAGCCCCAGTGATGATGCTGGCTTTGGTCGCGATATGGATGTCAGGTTTGCGCAGGCGCATCCAATTGCCGACAATGGTTTCACACAGGCCCAAGCCGTAAATATTGGCGATATCAAAGTAGGTAATCCCGCCTGCCAACGCCGCATCAAGACAGGCAAAACTTTCCGCCTCGGTCGTCGGCCCGAATATGCCGCCAAAGCTCATACAGCCCAGACCGATGGCCGAAACCATCGGTCCGTGTTTGCCAAGTTGCCGCTGTTTCATCGCCGTCTCCTGTCTTGGGGGAGGGCAATAGACCCTTGCGAATCGGTTAGGTCAAGGCCTGCCTGCAAACGCCGCTTGCAACGCCACCTCGACCATCGCGCCAAAGCTGCGTTCGCGCTGATCGGCGGGCAGCGCCTCATTCGTCAAGATATGGTCAGACATCGTCAGCACCGCCAGTGCGCGGCGGCCATAACGGGCGGCAAGCATGTAAAGCTCCGCCGCCTCCATCTCTACGCACAGCACGCCATGGCGCTGCAACTGTTCGGATAAATCGGCGCGTTCGTCATAGAAAGTGTCTGACGAATAGATGCCGCCCACATGCACCGGCACGCCAATGCCAAGGGCCGCTGTGTGTGCCGCTGCCAACAGGCCAAAATCGGCGCAGGGCGCGAAATTCAGATCACGAAAGATAGACCGCGACGGGTTGCCATAGGTGGATGCGGTTTGCGCCAGCACCACATCGCGCACTTTGACATGGTGCTGCATCGCCCCCGCCGACCCGATGCGGATCAGGGTTTGCGCGCCGTAATCGCGGATCAGTTCATTGGCATAAATCGACAGCGATGGCATCCCCATGCCCGACCCGTGGATCGTTACCTTATGCCCGTGCCATGTGCCGGTATAGCCCAGCATGCCGCGCACTTCGTTCACCAGAACCGGATTTTCCAGATAGGTTTCCGCCGCCCACCGCGCTCGGTAAGGATCGCCGGGCAATAAAACGGTTTCAGCGATATCGCCCGGTTTGGCCCCGATGTGAAAAGTCATGCTTGCGCCCTTGCATTGATCATTCGATCAAACCTAGCCAAGCATCGCCAACAGTTCAAGCGACGGTTGGCCCGTCACGGCCAACCCCCGGCTTTGCTGATATGCGGTGATGGCAGCGGTGGTTTTCTTGCCGATCACGCCGTCACTGCCTTCGGTGTCAAACCCTGCCGCCGTCAGCCGCCGCTGTAATCCCTGACGCTGCTCTATCGTCATGCCGTTGGTATCTGGTGGGAAATTACCGCGCAGTGGCCCGCCACCGTTCAGCCTGTCGGACAGATGGCCCACCCCGATGGCGTAATTTTCCGCGTTGTTATAGCGCAAGATCACGTTGAAATTGCTGTATAATAACAGGGCTGGCCCGCCCGCCCCCGCAGGCAAGATCAACGACGCCGCACCGTGATTGCCCAAGCCGCCGCCAGTCGCGCGCGTGATCCCAAGGTCCGCCCAATCCGTGCGCCCTTTGCCGCGCCCGGCCAAACCGGTGTTGAACCCGGACGGCAGGCGCACTTCCTCGCCCCATGGCCGCCCCCGCGTCCAGCCAGATTTTGCCAAATAGGCGGCAGTGGATGCCAGCGCATCGGTGGGATCATCCGACCAGATGTCGCGCCGCCCGTCACCGGTGAAATCAACCGCAAACAGCTGATAAGATGTGGGAATAAACTGCGTGTGCCCCATTGCGCCTGCCCAACTGCCGGTCATTTGGCCCGCAGTCGTATCGCCGTTCTGCAAGATTTTCAGCGCCGCGACCAGTTGCTGTTCAAAGAAATCCGCCCGCCGCCCGTCATAGGCCAAGGTAGAAAGCGCCGAGATCACCGGCACCGATCCGCGCCGTTCGCCGAAATAGCTTTCCAGCCCCCAAACGGCGGCGACAACATGCGGCTCTACCCCATAACGCCCCTCAATTTGCGCCAAAACGCCGCGCTGACGTGCCAGTGCCGCGCGGCCTTTGGAAACGCGTTCATCTGAGGCGGCAATCGCCAGATAATCCTGGGTGGTTCGGGTGAATTCGGTTTGATTGCGGTCGCGGTCAATCACATCGGGCAGAAATCCGGCTGATGCAAATGCAGTATCATACGTGGCCGCCGACACCCCGCGCGCCAGGGCCGTTCCGCGAAAATTGGCCACCCAGACGTCATAGCCCGCATTGGGAACGGGTCGCATCACCACATCAACGCGGGGTTTGGTGGCACCGCTGCCGCCCCCGACACAAGCCGATAAAAGCGATGCCATGGCACCAAGGGACAGTGTTCTGCGGGTAAGATGCATTTGAATAATCCCTACTGGAAAACGACTTGGCCCCACTTTAGGGGTTAGATGCCCGGGGCGAAAGCCGGGATGCATTCAAAAGCGAAGGCTTGCCGAAACGCAGATTACGCCGCAGCCGAAGACGGATCAACCAGCCCGACAATATCCAGCATAATGCGGTTCAACTCAAAATCCTTGGGCGTATAAACCGCCGCCACACCGGATGCGCGCAGGGCAGCCGCGTCGTCTTCGGGAATAATTCCGCCCACAATCAACGGGATATCAGCCAGGCCTGCACTGCGCATCTGCGCCATTACCTCGGCGATCAGGGGCAGATGACTGCCCGACAGGATCGACAACCCCACCACATGCGCGCCTTTATCAACGGCGGCCTGCACAATTTCCGCCGGCGTCAGGCGGATGCCCTCATAGTGAATTTCCATCCCACAATCACGGGCACGGGCGGCGATTTGTTCGGCCCCGTTCGAATGGCCGTCAAGGCCCGGCTTGCCCATCAAAAACGTCAACGGCCGGCCCAATTTGGCTGCAACGGCCTGCACTGCCTCGCGGATCAGGTCTAACCCTTCGGTGCGGTTTGAGGGCGCGCGCGACACCCCGGTGGGCGCGCGGTATTCGCCAAAGGCCGCGCGGATCACGCCGCCCCATTCGCCGGTTGTCACGCCCGCACGCGCCGCAGCGATTGAGGCGGGCATAATATTTGATCCGTCTTGCGCGGCATTTCGCAGGGCTGCAAGTGCGGCCTTAACGGCGGTGGCGTCGCGTTTTGCTTTCCACGCCGTCAGTCGCGCAATCTGATCGGCCTCGGCGGCCGGATCAGACGCCATCACCGATCCATCGCCCGCCGTCAGCGGGCTGGGGGCCGCCTCTTTCCAGCGGTTCACGCCGACAACCGTGGTTTCACCGGATTCGATCCGCGCAATGCGGGCTGAATTAGACTCGACCAACTGCCCCTTCATATACTCTATTGCCGCCACCGCGCCGCCCATGGCGTCAATCCGCGCCAGTTCTTCGCGCGCGCCGGTTTTCAACGCCTCAACCTTGCGGTCAACGGCTGGGTTGCTATCGAACAGGTCGTCGTATTCCAAAAGATCGGTCTCATAGGCCAATATCTGTTGCATCCGCAGCGACCATTGCTGATCCCAGGGGCGCGGCAGGCCCAAAGCTTCATTCCAGGCGGGCAGTTGCACAGCGCGCGCGCGGGCGTTTTTCGACAGCGTCACCGCCAGCATTTCGATCAAAATGCGGTAGACGTTGTTTTCGGGCTGCTGTTCGGTCAGGCCCAAAGAATTGACCTGCACGCCATAGCGGAACCGACGGTATTTGGCGTCAGTGATGCCATATCTGGTCAGGCAAATTTCATCCCACAGATCGACGAACGCGCGCATTTTGCACATCTCGGTCACAAAGCGGATGCCCGCGTTGACAAAAAACGATATTCTGCCGACCATATTGGGGAAATCTGCGCCAGATACTTTCCCTTTCAGATCATCCAGCACCGCACAGGCCGTCGCCAGCGCAAAGGCCAGTTCCTGTTCCGGTGTGGCCCCGGCCTCTTGCAGATGATAGGAACACACGTTCATCGGGTTCCATTTGGGCAGATGGGTTTGGGTATAGGCGGCGACATCAGTGATCATCCGCAGGCTGGGTTTGGGCGGGCAGATATAGGTGCCGCGCGACAGATATTCCTTGATGATGTCGTTTTGGACGGTGCCTTGCAGGGCCGCAATATCCGCACCCTGATCTTCGGCCACCGCGATATACAATGCCAACAGCCAAGGCGCTGTGGCGTTTATTGTCATCGAGGTGTTCATTCTGTTCAGCGGTATATCGGCAAAAAGCGCGCGCATATCGCCCAGATGGTTGACTGGCACGCCAACCTTGCCCACTTCGCCCCGTGCCAGCAAATGATCACTGTCATAGCCGGTTTGGGTGGGCAGATCGAAGGCCACCGACAGCCCGGTTTGCCCGCGCGCCAGGTTGCCGCGATACAGCGCATTTGACGCGGCTGCGGTGGAATGCCCGGCATAGGTGCGAAACAGCCAGGGGGCGTCTTTCTGCGTTTGCATAGCTTTCCCGTATGATTAGGCGCGCAATAATGTTTCAACACAGAAATCATGCGCGACACATTAAATCAATGCCAATTCGCCGCAACGCAGCAATGTGGCGATAGCGGCCTGTTCCGGGGGTAACAGGCCGCTTTTCGCGCCATTGACCGATGCGGCCAGTTTGGGATTACTTTGTTCAGACGCCGGCCACAAAGGCGCGACATTGGAAAGGAACCACATATGAAACTGACATCAGCTTTGCGGTTGGGGATTGCGGCCATGGTTTTGGCAGGATCGGCCACCTTGGCCAGCGCCACGGATTACCGGGTGCGTATCCACAATGATACCGGCTATACGCTGTATAAATTCTACAGCACCAATTCGGGCGCAAAGAAATGGGGCAGTGATGTCTTGGGCAAGACCACGCTGGCCAATAACGCGTCGATGACGCTGAACTTTGACAACGTCGATGGCTATTGCGTGTTTGATTTTCGAGCCGTTTTTGAAGATGGCTCTGAGCTGCAGCGCGGAGGCGTGAACGTTTGTGAAATATCGGATTATTACTATCAGTAACGGATGCACCCGGTTTGATCGCAGCGTTTTTGACAAATCAGACCGGGCTTTACCGATGCCTTGAAACCTGTAACCCTGCGGGCCATGTTTCGCACGGTTGAACTTCCTCTGTGGTTGCTGGTTCTGGTGCTTGGCTTTGCCACTGTCACCTTCGCCTCGCATTTCCTGTTCCCCTCAGTGCGCTGGTTTTTTCGCAAACGGATGGAACGGGCAGTTGCCCGGATCAACCAACGGCTTGACCGGCCTATCGAATTTTTCAGGTTGGCACGGCGACAAGACATGATCGTGCGCTTGGCCTATGATCCGGCGGTTCTGGAAGCTGTGGCCGAACATGCCGCCGAAACCGGTGTGCCGGGGTCGGTGGCGTTTGAAGAGGCGCGGGGCTATGCGCGCGAAATTGTGCCCGGTTTTTCGGCAAGCCTTTATTTTGGCGTGGCAATCCGATTGGCGCGCGGCCTGTCGCGCGCGCTTTACCGCGTGCGGATCGGCAAGGTTGATGCGGCTTTGGCGCATATTGATCCCAAGGCCACAGTGGTTTTCGTGATGAATCACCGGTCCAACATGGATTATGTTTTGATCACCTGGCTGGTGGCGAACCGCGCGTCGATTTCCTATGCGGTAGGCGAATGGGCGCGCATTTGGCCGTTGTCGCGGCTGATACGGGCGATGGGGGCCTATTTCATCCGCCGTGGTAGCCGCAATACCCTCTATCGCCGCGTGCTGGCGCGCTATGTGCAGATGGCCACGGCTGCGGGGACGACGCAGGCGATTTTCCCGGAAGGCGGGCTGTCTTTGGATGGCTGTGTTGGACCCGCCAAGATGGGCCTGTTCAGTTATATGGTGCAAGGATTTGATCCTGCCGGGCGCGATGTGGTGTTTGTGCCGGTGGGTCTGGCCTATGACAGGGTGTTGGAAGACCGCATTTTGGTGGACGCGCACGCTGCGGGCACCCGGCGGTTTCGGGGCAGGCCCTTGGCGATTTTGCGCTTTGTCATGCGCATAATCTGGCGCAAATTGCGTGGCACTTTCAAAGGATTTGGCACAGCGGCGGCTGGATTCGGCCCGCCAGTTTCGTTGCGCGCGTTTATGGCAGATCACCCAGCCACCCCAACTGAAACGCTTGGCGCGCAACTGATGGCCGAAATCGCGCGGGTGGTTCCGGTTTTGCCGGTGCCACTGATCGCCGCTGCGTTGTCACAGCACCCTGCGGATCGCGCCGCATTGGGGCTGGTCGTGCAAGACCTTGTGGCAAAGTTAACGGCGCTGGGCGCGGTGATGAAACTGGCCCCGCAAGGCATTGATGCGACAATAACCGAAGGCTTGGTCCCGTTGATTGCGCGCGGAATTTTGCGCGAATCGCTGCAGCCGACCGCAGTGGGGCAACAGATTTTGAATTTTTATGCGGGGCCCGTGCTGCAAAGGCTGGCTCTTCCATCAACAATCGCTGCAACGCAGCAGACATAAAATTACAAATTTGGCTATAAATGTATTGCATTGTTGCGTATTAACCCAGTATCAATCAATAAAGCTGCTTTGATTCTGCATTGCGGCATTCTAGAGATACGAGGTTGACCATGGCTTTGGACAAAGCACCCGCCATCAGTGCCTATGATGCGCCCGTCAAAGACCTGTATGAAATCGGCGAAATGCCCCCCTTGGGCCATGTGCCCGCGCAGATGTATGCCTGGGCGATCCGGCGCGAACGCCATGGCGAGCCTGCGACCGCGATGCAGGTCGAAGTCGTCAACACATGGAAGATCGACAGCAACGAAGTGCTGGTTCTGGTGATGGCCGCGGGGGTGAATTACAATGGCGTATGGGCATCGCTGGGCCAGCCGATCAGCCCGTTTGACAGCCATAAATCCAGCTATCATATCGCGGGGTCGGACGCGTCGGGTATCGTTTGGGCGGTGGGCGATAAGGTAAAACGCTGGAAAGTTGGCGATGAGGTGGTGATCCACTGCAATCAGGACGACGGCGACGATGAGGAATGCAACGGCGGCGACCCGATGTTTTCCACCAGTCAGCGGATCTGGGGGTATGAGACACCCGATGGCAGTTTTGCCCAATTTACCCGGGCGCAGGCGCAACAACTTATGCCCCGCCCGCGCCATCTGACATGGGAGGAATCCGCCTGCTATACCCTGACGCTCGCCACCGCCTACCGCATGCTGTTCGGGCACGAACCGCATGATCTGAAGCCGGGGCAAAACGTGTTGGTCTGGGGCGCATCGGGGGGACTTGGGTCTTATGCGATCCAGTTGATCAACACCGCAGGCGCAAATGCGATCGGCGTGATCAGCGACGAATCCAAACGCGATTTCGTAATGGGTTTGGGTGCCAAGGGCGTGATAAACCGCAATGATTTCAAATGCTGGGGCCAGTTGCCAACCGTCGGCAGCCCCGAATACGCCATCTGGTTTACCGAAGCCCGCAAGTTTGGCAAGGCGATCTGGGACATCACCGGCAAAGGAGTGAACGTCGATATGGTGTTCGAACACCCCGGCGAAGCGACGTTTCCGGTATCAACCTTGGTGTGCAAAAAGGGTGGCATGGTGGTGATCTGCGCGGGCACATCCGGGTTCAACTGCACCTTCGATGTGCGCTATATGTGGATGCACCAGAAACGTTTGCAGGGCAGCCACTTTGCCCATCTGAAACAGGCGGCGGCGGCGAATAAGCTGATGGTGGAACGCAGGCTTGACCCGTGCATGTCAGAAGTGTTCCCTTGGGCGGAAATTCCGGCATCCCACATGTTGATGCGCAAAAATCAGCATAAGCCCGGCAATATGGCGGTTCTGGTGCAGGCCCCGCACACAGGTTTGCGCACCTTTGACGACACGCTGGACGCCAGCCGCGCGCGGTGATTGGTTAAAGCGGGGTCGCCTCTGGCCCTTCTTTGGCGGCTGGCTTATGGTCGCCAAATGATCCCAGCGACCACCCCAAACCTGATCTTTTCCGATGATCAAGCCGAGGCCTATGACCGTGTTTCGGCGGAATTGTTTGGTATGGGCGTTGATTTGACGAACGGCGCGTTAGAGCCGCGCATTGAGGGTAAATCATCGGTTCTGGCCGTCATCGGTAAGGCAGGGTCAGGAAAGACCATGCTGCTGGGCAGCCTTTACAAGGGCTTGGTCGCGGCGGGTGTTGATATCGTGTCGGGCGACTATGAAGCCAAGCGCCGCAAGGATCGCCGCAGTCTGGCCATTCTTGCGCCCACGAACAAGGCGGCTTCGGTTCTGCGCCTGCGCGGTGTGCCAGCGACCACCATCCACCGCATCCTGTATACCCCCGTTTACGACCCGCAATACGAACGCATTGCGGAATGGTTAACCGGGCAGGGCACCCGGCCTGCGGTGGAAGGGTTAACCGAACTGGCACTGGATCGGGCTTGGGCGTTTTATCAAACCGTGGCGTCGATCCCCGGTGCGCTGGCGGCGGCGGGGTTGCGGGGCAGCGACTTCATCAAGGGTTGGAAACGCCGCGAAGAGCCGCTGGATATCGCGTTTGTCGATGAAAGCTCGATGCTGGATGACCGGCAATTCGAGGACCTGAAGGAGATTTTTCCGACTTTGGTGCTGTTTGGCGACCCGGCGCAGCTGGCACCGGTGAACCAGTCGGGCACCATGGTGTTTGATGCCTTGCCCGCCCCGCGCAAACTGATCCTGTCGCGCATCCATCGGCAGGCACAGGATAACCCGATCCTTGATCTGGCGCATGCGCTGGCCGACCCCGATCTGGGGTTTGGCGATTTTGAAGCGATGGTCGAAGCGGCGGCGCGGCGCGATGACCGGGTGGTGCTGGGCCAAAGGGTCGAAGCCGACCTGATGGCGCGCTCGCCGGTGCTGGTCTGGCGCAATGTGACGCGGGTGCGGCTGATCACCGCCTTTCGCTCGGCCTTTGGTGCCCCCGAGGATGCGCTGCTGCCCGGTGAGCCGCTGATTTGCGACGGCATCGAATTGCCGCTGAAACACCGCAAGAAACGCATCGATCTGGAGGCGCGCGGGCTGATCAAGGGGGCACAGGTGATCTACCTGGGGCCGGGGCGCAAACCCGGCTTTTCCCGGCTGCACGTGATGGGGGCCGAAGAACCGCAGGTGTCGGCGGCCAGCATCGTCAAGATCGAACTGCCCGACAGTGACGAGCCGTTTATCCCGTTTGCCGCAAGGATGGGGGCCGCCTTTCTGCATGGGGCCGCTGTGACCATCCACAAGGCGCAGGGCAGCCAGTGGGAAAACGTGCAGGTCTTTGCCCCCGATCTGTACGCCGCCGCCCAGGCCGGGCGGATGGAAGCCGGGTTGCCGCTGTGGAAACGCCTGACCTACGTCGCCATTACCCGCGCCGAAAAGCGGCTGTTCTGGGTAACGCGCAACCGGCTGGGCTTGCCGACCGCCCCGCTGAGCGTCGATGACCTGCGCGGCAATACCGGAGCGCTGGAGCTGGAAGCGGGCGGGTGAGGGCAAAGCTGCGGCCTTTGGCCGATGGCGATCCGTGGCCTTCTCCCTCCCCCTTGTGGGGAGGGGAATCGCATATGAAAGAACGAAAGAGAAACTGGCGTTTGCGTGCCAAGAAATGGACTCCATTCGACTCGGGTTTGTTCTCTGTTCGGTTCCGACAGGGAAGGGCGATTTTTCCATATGCGATAGCCCTGCC
>JANNAT010000146.1:0-11881 GCA_031384605.1 Cypionkella sp. | reverse complement strand
GGTGTCGCGGGTGTTAAACGGGCGGTGTCGGGTGTGGGCCATGGGGTTCCTTTGGGCGCAGGTCGAATGCGCGAAAGTCTTAAGATGTGCGGTCGTAGGCCAGATAGGTGCGCAGCTTGGCCAGATGGTCGGCCACATGTTTGGCATCATGCCAGACGCCCCAGATAAACGCCGATCCACGCCGTGCCAGCCAAGGCAGACCCAGAAAGTAAAGACCCGGCTCGCAGGATACACCGCGCTGATGGATCGGGCGGCCTGTGTCATCAAAGCAATCGAGGGCAAGCCAGCCATAGTCACGCGCATACCCCGTCGCCCAGATGATTGACGTTATCCCCGCATCGGCAAGGTGCAGCGACGCCAACGGGTTTGTCACGCAATCAGGGTCGGGGCCAATAATCCACGCCGCGGGCTCGGCCGGAAAATCAAGGCCGTTGCGCCCGATATAGGCATCGGCTTCGGCCAGCATGCCAAGATAGTCGGCATCGCCCTTGGCCAGATTTGCGGCCAGATCATCGGCAAAGGTGATCGCGCCATCGGAGTAACCCTGCACGCGGCCTGCCAGAATCATGCCAGCGGCGGCAAGCCTGCGAAAATCAACGGTTTTGCCGCCCTGTGCGCCGCTGACCGCAATCGTGACGTGTTTGGTATCAGGCGGGGCCTCGGCGTCCCATTTGTTCAACACCCCCAGCCACCAGACAAAATCGCGGCCCCGGTAGCTGCGCGGCGGGCGGCCATGCGGCGCGATTGAAAGGGTGACGCGGCGGCCTGCCTGCATCAATTCATCCGCGATCTGCGCGCCGGAAGACCCCGACCCCACCACCAAAACCGCGCCTTGCGGCAATTGACCCGGGGTTCGGTAGGCTGCCGAATGGATCTGCATGATGCCAGCCGTATCAGGCACCACCCCCGGCATGACCGGGCGCTGAAACGGGCCGGTGGCTGCGATGACATAACGCACCTTGATCATCCCAGCGGAAGTTTGCACCTGAAATCCCGGTCCATCAGGATTGCGCCGAACGTCAGTCACTGTAACCCCACAGCGGATCGGGGCGGCAATCTTGGCGGCATAATCGACGAAGTAATCCGCAACCGCCTCTTTGCCCGGAAAGCTTTCGGCATCGCTTGCAAATTCCAGCCCCGGAAACCGATCATGCCATGCCGGGCCATTGGCCACCAGATTGTCCCACCGCCCCGTACGCCAGGCTTCGGCGATACGGGCGCGTTCCAGCACCAGATGCGGGATGCCATTCAGGGTCAGGTGTTCGCTGATGGCGATACCGGCCTGGCCGGCACCGACCACCAGCGCGTCGATGGTTTCCACGCTCATGCCGGGATCATCCGCGCCAGATATTGGGCAAATTCGAAATTTGGCCGTTCCAGATGCGACAGGGGGCCGGGGGCGGACAGGCCTGCGCAAATCCCGGCATAGACCTTTTCGACGCAGTCCTTATCCTCAACATTCACTTCATCCAGCAACGCCTTGATGGTGGCCAGATGCCCCGCCGCCGCAGGATCGGCGCACCAATCGGCAGACATCCCGCCGCCATACAGCACATTGACGTGATCCGGGCCGTCAGGCGTCAGGCACAAATACCAGAAATATCCCGGCGTCAGCGTGATCAGCAGGGCGGAGTAGATCGACAAAAGCCAGGTGATGCGGCGCTGATCGCCCACCAGTTTGGTGTTCGACGGATGTGCCAATGACAGCGGGATCGTATCGTTTTTCATAATATAGTGATAGTTGAACGAAGGGCTGCCTTCGGGGCAGGTCATGCGCGTCAAATCCACCGACCCGCCAATGGTGCCCGCATGGCAGACCGGCAAGTGATAGCTTTCCATGAAATTTTCGGCCAGCACCTTCCAGTTGGTGTTCCAGCGGAACGTCTCACGGAAGGTTTCGCGGTAAGATGCCATATCCAGATAGCCGACCAGATTTTCCACGTCTTTCAAGGCTGTATAGGGATCAGGGGCATCGGGGTTCAGCGACACCATGATCCAGCCCAACCAATCCACGCAAGCGATACGTGGCAGCGCAATCTGATCTTTGCAAAAGTCGGTATTGGCCGCCATCGCGGGTGCGCCGCGCAAAGTGCCGTCCAGATTATAAGTCCAGGCATGATAGGGGCAGACGATAGACCGGGTAGTGCCGCGCCCCGCTAGCAGCGTAGACATTCGGTGGCGGCACACGTTCGACATCGCGCGCAATTGACCGCCTGCATCGCGCAACACGATAATTGGCTCTCCGGCGATATCCAGCGTCAGATAGTCACCGGGGTTGGGTAAAGTATCGGCGCGGCCTGCCGACAGCCAATCGCGGGCAAACACATCGCGCTGTTCCGCGGCCAGAAATTCGGGCGATGTGTAGACCGATTTCGGCATGGCATGGGCGGCGGTAAAGGGGACGGCCACGTTTGCGTGCAATTCGGCCATTGGCGATATCGGGCGGTGGGTGGTCATGGCGTCTCTTTCGAAGGGTTTGCTCGATCAGCTGCGCGGTGCCAAGGGTTGTGTGGGTGCAGCGCGCACCTGCGTTGCGCTGAAATATTGGCCGTGGGTGCCCTGATTGCGAACGCAGTGTCGTGCGGCAGTGCGGATCATCAAAAGCTCCTGCAGGCTTTTTCGAAAGTTGCGCCGAATTTGCGGCAGAAGAAAGCAAAGATTTTCCAAATCGTTCCGGCGCTGTCGTGGCCGCTGCGACATCGCCGATATTGTCCGATTGATCCCATTTTGCGCGCCACGTTACCCATCATACCGCGTCACCCCACGCCGGCGTTCGTCGACCGGCTGGCTAAGAATGGCCGCGTGATGGGCGCGTTGGTCGCAGTTGGCGCGCGGGCAGATGCGGCAGTTGATACCGATGGGCGTCATCCGTGTACCCGCCATTGTAAACGCCTCGGCATAGCCAATGTCGGGCGCGTGTTCAATCGCGCAACCCATCGCCACGGCCAAGCGGTTGTCTTGGGCATGGCGCGCCCACGTGGGGCGATCAACGGTGCGTGAGATCACGAAAAACTGGCTGCGGTCTGGCATTTCGACAAACTGAGGCACGATGCGGCCCGGATTGCGAAAGGACGTATGCACATCCAGCCGTGGGCAGGCCCCGCCATATTCGGCCAGATGAAAGCCAGTGGCGTTAAACCGTTTCGAAACATTGCCGCCCTTGTCGATGCGCAGGAAGAAAAACGGCACCCCCTGCGCGCCTTCGCGTTGCAGCGTGGTGGCGCGGTGGCAGGCCTGCTCAAAGCTGACGCCAAAGCGGGTGGCGATATGGTCGAAGTCGTATTTTGTTGCCTGTGCTTCGGCCAGATAGGCGTCATAGGGCATCAGCACGGCGGCGGCGAAATAGTTCGCCAGCTCTACCCGTAGCCGGGCGGCCCCGCGCGCATCGGTGATACCTGCGCGGCTGATCAGGGTATCAAACAACGCGCGTTGTTCCAGCAGGCCCGCCATATGCACCAACTGGAACGTGCGGTTGGTATGATCCAATGCCTCCGACAGCAGAATTTCGCGCAGCCCTTCATCGTATTGGCGCAAGGCACCCGGCAGGTCTTCGACGCGGCACAGGCGCACCTTGACGCCACCCTTTTCGCGCAGCCGGTGTTTCAGGGCGACGTAAATCTCATCGCGGTCTGGGCTTTGACCCGCCCAAAACGCCGCGGCCGCGTCTTCCAATTCGCGGAAATGGTTGCGGTTACGGCGAAACACGTTGTGAACGGCCGCCTCGGGTGAGGCTGCCAATTGCGGGGCCTCGCCTTCGGCCAATGACAACAGTTGATCGGTGGTGGCCTGATAGGCGCGGTGCAGCGACAGAAAGGTCTGCACGAAATCCGGTGAATGCACCAAAGCCGCGCGCATTTGGGTAAGGTCGGGACGGGTTTCGGCAAACAGCGGGTCTTGCATCAGCGCGCGCAGATCGGCCAGCTTGGCCGCGCCATCATCATCGGCAATGTCGCGCCAATCAACGCCGTAAGCCTCAAACAACCGCAGCATCACGGCAACCGATACCGATCTTTCGTTATTTTCCAACAAATTAACATAAGACGCCGATATCCCCAGCACCCGCGCCATTGCCCCTTGGGTTTCGCTGCGTTCCAGCCGTAGGCGGCGCAAATGCGGGCCGATAAAGGTTTTCTGCATACCGTTGCACACCGATCCTGATATTGTGAGGTTTACAATATTACAGATTTTGCAATCTGTAAACTTTCGCGTTCACAGCGCGACGCGCTTTCATTTTGCACATTCCGTTGGGGGTGCCACTAGGGGGTAACCCACACGGAGGCCCCAATGCGCACTGGCATCAATCATCTGTTTATTCCCGGCCCGACCAACGTGCCAGAGGTGGTGCGTCAGGCGATGAATGTGCCGATGCAAGACCAGCGCGCGCATGATTTCGGCGATCTGACGCTGGGCTTGTTCGCCGATCTAAAAAAGGTTTTCAAAACGTCGGATGGCCATGTACTGCTGCTGCCCGGATCGGGCACGGGTGCCTGGGAAGCCGCGATGACCAACACGTTGAACCCCGGTGACCGGGTGCTGATGGCCAGCCATGGGCAGTTTTCGGCCCTGTGGGTGGATATGGCGCAACGGTTGGGGCTGCAGGTCGATCTTGTGGAATTGCCATGGGGCGCGGGCTGTCCGGTTCACACCTTCGCCGAACGGTTGGCGGCGGATACCGCCGGCGATATCAAAGGCGTGTTCGTGACGCACAACGAAACCGCCACGGGTGTGACATCGGATGTGGCCGCCGTGCGCCGTGCGATAGATGCAAGCCAGCACAAGGCGCTGTTGTTTGTCGATGGCGTGTCATCTATCGGATCTTTGAAGTTTCAGATGGATGATTGGGGCGTTGATCTGGCTGTGACGGGCAGCCAAAAGGGTCTGATGCTGCCTGCGGGACTGGGCATTCTGGGGATCAGCCAAAAGGCGCTGGCGGCATCAAAAACCGCCATGATGCGCCGGGCCTACTATGATTTCGCCGATCAGTTGAAACACAACGCCACCGGTTATTTCCCCTACACTCCGCCGACGCAATTGTTGCACGGGCTTCGCAAATCGCTGGACCGCATCATCGCCGAAGGGCTGGATCAGGTGGTGGCCCGCCATCGCCGCTTGGCTTTGGGTGTGCGGGCAGCGGTGGCCGCGTGGGGGTTAGAATTGTGTTGCAACGACCCGGCTTTGGTGTCGGATACCGTTACCGCCATCCGGGTGCCCGAAGGTGTGGATGCACGCGAGATGATGCGGATTGCCTATGACCGCTATAATGCGTCGTTCGGATCGGGCCTTGGGCCGCTGGCGGGTCGGGTGTTTCGCATTGGCCATCTGGGCGATACCAACGAAGGCATGTGTTTGACCGCCGTCGCCTTGGCCGAGATTTGCCTGAACGCGGCGGGCGCCAAAATTGCGTTTGGTTCTGGCGTTGCCGCGGCGCAACAGGTTTATTCAATGCCAATCGCCGCCGTCCAATCGCTGGCCGCCGAATAACAAAGGACCGATCATGAGCCATACTTTATTCCCCCTGCGCCACCCCCGTTTGCAACGTTCTGAACTTGCCGTGCCCGCCAGCAACCCCAGCATGATCGACAAAGCCGCCGACAGCCCCGCCGATTTTGTGTTCCTTGATCTGGAAGATGCCGTGGCCCCTTCGGAAAAGGTGCAGGCCCGCAAAAACGCCATTCAGGCCCTGAACGATATTGATTGGGCGGCCAAGGGCAAAACCGTTTCGGTGCGGATAAACGGGTTGGATACGCATTACATGTACCGCGATATCGTTGATATCATGGAACAAGCAGGCAGCAAGGTGCACACCCTGCTGGTGCCCAAAGTTGGGGTGACGGGCGATCTTTACATGGTTGATGCGATGGTTAACCAGATCGAACAGGGCTGTGGGTATACCACTCGCGTGGGGCTGGAGGCGCTGATTGAAACCGCGCTTGGCATGGCGAATGTTGAAGCGATTGCGCAGTTTGGCGGCCGGCTTGAGGCGCTGCATTTCGGCGTCGCGGATTATTCTGCGTCGATGCGGGCGCGCACCACCAACATCGGCGGGCTGAACCCGATGTATCCGGGCGATCAGTGGCATGCGTCGATCACCCGCATGGTGATTGCCTGCCGCGCCTATGGCCTGCGCCCGATTGATGGGCCATTCGGTGATTTTGGTGATCCCGAGGGTTACAAAGACGGCGCACGCCGGGCGGCGGCGCTGGGCTGCGAAGGCAAATGGGCGATCCATCCGTCGCAGGTTGTCTTGGCGAATGAGGTATTCTCACCACCCGAAGCCGAAGTAACCAAAGCCCGCCAGATTATTGCGGCGTTGCGCGCCGCTGAGGCGCAGGGCAAAGGGGCCGCCCAACTGGATGGCCGCATGATTGATGCGGCATCGGAAAAGATGGCAAACAACGTGCTGGTGGTGGCCGATGCCATTGCGGCGCGCGGTTAAAAAGGGGGATAGCGATGGATATTCACGAATACCAAGCCAAGGAAATCCTTGCGAAATTCGGCGTGCCGATGCCGCGCGGCGGGCTGGCCTACAGCCCAGAACAGGCAGGATACCGGGCCCGCGAATTGGGTGGATCGGCTTGGGTCGTCAAGGCGCAGATTCATTCCGGCGGGCGCGGGGCGGCGGGCGGCGTTAAACTGTGCCGCACCCCGGATGAGGTGCATGCCTTTGCCGCCACCTTGTTTGGCCGCCAGTTGGTCACCAAACAAACCGACGCCAACGGCAAGGGCGTCTACCGGGTTTGGGTGGAAGGTGCATCTGATATCGCGCGCGAGATGTATCTGGGGCTGGTTCTGGACCGCAAATCCGAACGGATTATGATTGTGGCCTCGGCCCATGGCGGGATGGAGATTGAGGAACTGGCGGAAACCGATCCTGACAGTTTGCGACGCATGACGATTGACCCCGCTGTTGGCCTGTCGGAATTTCAAGCCCGCGAATTGGCGTTTCAACTGGGGCTAAAGGGCGGTCAGGTGGCGCAAATGGTGACGATTCTGCGCGCCTGCTATCGCGCCTACCGTGATCTGGATGCCGTGATGGTTGAGATTAACCCATTGGTGATCACCGGCACGGGCGATCTGGTGGCGCTGGATGCCAAAATGTCTTTTGATACCAACGCGCTGTTTCGCCAGTCTGCCATCGCCGAACTGCGCGACCGCAGCCAGGAAGACCCGCGCGAGTCGACCGCCGGCGATCATGGCCTTGCCTATGTCGGCCTTGACGGCGATACCGGCTGCATCATCAACGGGGCTGGTCTGGCCATGGCCACGATGGATATGATCAAACTGGCGGGGGGGGAACCTGCGAATTTTCTGGATATCGGCGGCGGGGCCAGCCCCGAACGCGTGGTGCGGGCGTTTCGCACCGTGTTGGCCGACCCGAATGTGTCGGTGATTTTGGTGAACATTTTCGCAGGCATCAACCGCTGCGATTGGGTGGCCCAAGGCGTTGTGCAGGCATATCAAGAGGTTGGTCTGACCATTCCGGTGGTCGTGCGCCTTGCGGGCACCAATGTGGACGAAGGCAAAGCGATCATCCAAAACTCTGGCCTGCCGCTGATTTCTGCCGACACACTGGCCGAAGCCGCCGCCGCCGCCGTGTCCGCCCGCCCCAAAGCCGCTGCATAAGGATCACATCATGGCCATCTTAATCACCAAAGCCACCCGCGTGATCGTGCAAGGCATGTCTGGCCGGATCGGCGCGTTCCATGCCGCTGATATGATCAAATACGGCACCAATGTTGTGGGCGGTGTGACACCGGGGCGGGGCGGGGAAACCCATCTGGACCGCCCGTTGTTCAACACGGTGCGCGAAGCGGTTGAGGCAACGGGTGCGACGGCCAGCCTGGTGTTCGTGCCCCCGCCCTTTGCCGCCGACGCGATTATGGAGGCGGCGGATGCCGGTATAAAAACCGCCGTTTGTGTGACGGATGGCATCCCCAGCCAGGACATGATGCGGTTGAAACGGTTCCTGAAACGCTATCCGGCAGAGCGGAAAATGCGGCTGGTTGGTCCGAACTGCGCAGGCATTATCAGCCCCGGCCAAGGGTTTATGGGCATCATGCCACCCGGTATCTATATGCCGGGACGTATCGGAATTGTGGGCCGCTCTGGCACGCTGGGCTATGAGGCGGCAGCGCAGATGAAGCTGTTGGGCATTGGGGTTTCTACATCGGTGGGCATCGGCGGCGATCCGATCAACGGGTCCTCCTTCCGCGATATTCTGGAGTTGTTTGAAGCCGATGACGAAACCGACGCCATCATGATGATTGGCGAAATCGGTGGCCCGCAAGAGGCCGAAGCGGCGGCCTATGCCCGCGATTTTATGAAAAAACCCGTGGTGGCCTATATCGCGGGACTGTCGGCCCCCAAGGGCCGCAAGATGGGTCACGCGGGCGCGATTATCAGTGCTTTCGGCGAATCCGCGCAGGAAAAGGTGGAAATCCTGTCGGCGGCGGGCATCACTGTGGCCCCGAACCCATCCTCGATGGGCGACACGATGGCGGCGGTTTTGGCGCGGCGGGCGGCGGCCTGAACGCCGCCCTAAACCATCATCGTGGCCGCCACCGCGCGGCCCCAGCGCGCATATTTAGCATCACGCGTGGCCGCGTCCATTGCAGGTGTGAACCGTTTTTCCAAGGCCCAGCCTTTGGAAAACTCGTCTAGTCCGGGATAAATACCGGCCTGCATCCCCGCCAGCCACGCCGCCCCCAAAGCCGTGGTTTCGGTGACTTTCGGGCGATCCACGGGGGCACCGATGATATCCGACAGAAACTGCATCGCCCAATCGTTGGCCGTCATGCCACCATCTACCCGCAGGGTTGCGGCGTCACGCGGGGCGGTGCCAGAGGCGGTTGCCCAATCGGCGGTCATCGCCTCTAGCAGATCGCGGGTTTGATAACCCACGCTTTCCAGCGCCGCGCGGGCCAATTCGGCGGGCCCCGAATTGCGGGTCAGGCCATACACAGCACCCCGGCAGTCGGGCCGCCAATAGGGCGCGCCAAGGCCGGTAAAGGCGGGCACCAGAACCACGTCTTGCCCCGGATCGGCTTTTGCCGCCAAGGGCAGGGTTTCCTTCGCCTCACGGATGATTTTCAACCCGTCGCGCAGCCATTGCACGACAGCGCCTGCGATGAAAATTGACCCTTCCAGCGCATAAGTGGGCTTGCCGCCCAGCTGATAGGCGATGGTGGTCAGCAGGCGGTTTTGGCTGGTCACCATCTGATCGCCGGTGTTCAAGAGGGCAAAACACCCCGTGCCATAGGTGGCTTTCAACATGCCGGGGCTGAAACAAGCCTGCCCGACGGTGGCGGCCTGTTGATCGCCCGCCACGCCAAGGATTGGGATTTCGCGGCCAAAAAGATCGGCGCGGGTTGTGCCGAAAGGGGCGGCGGAATCGCGCACCTGCGGCAGCATATCCATCGAAACCCCCATCAGCGCGCAGATATCGGCGTCCCATTCCCCGGTTTTGATATTGTAAAGCATGGTTCGCGCGGCGTTGGTGGCGTCGGTGGCATGGACGCGGCCTCCCGTTAGTTTCCAGATCAGAAAGCTGTCAACGGTTCCGAAGGCGAGATCGCCGTTTTGCGCCCGTGTCCGCGCGCCGGGGATGGTGTCGAGCAGCCATTTTACTTTGGTCGCGGAAAAGTAGGGGTCCAGCAGCAATCCGGTGCGGGCGGTGATCATCGGTCCGTGGCCTGCCTCACGCAAAGTGGCGCAGATATCGGCGGTGCGGCGGTCTTGCCACACGATTGCGTTGTGGATCGGTTGGCCGGTTTTGCGATCCCAGATCAGGGTGGTTTCGCGTTGGTTGGTGATGCCGATGGCGGCGATATCGCGGGCTGTTATCCCTGCCTTTTCTATTGCGGCGCGGGCGGTTCCTGCCGTTGTGGCCCAGAGGTCCGTGGGGTCGTGTTCGACCCAGCCCGAGGCTGGAAAGTGTTGTGGGAATTCTTCCTGGGATTGGGCCACGACATTCAGGTGGGCATCAAAAATGATTGCGCGCGATGAGGTGGTGCCTTGGTCGATGGCAAGGATATGGGGCATTTTTGGCCTATCGGTCAGGGTGTGTCCACGCGTGGGCAAAGGGGCGGTTTGTGGGAATTCAAGGGGTTAGATCGGGGTGTTTAACGGTTTGTTAGGGTTTGGGCAGGCGTTAGGCGACATGGGTTTCACCCACCCTACACTAGGCTGGACGCAAAGAAAGATCAGTATTTGGGCCAAAATGAAGGGCAATTTTAGGCAAACTTTAGGGAGTGGGTGATTTCATATAGAAAAACGGGCGGGGTGTTATCCCCGCCCGCCACCCTTCAGATCAAAGGCTTACTGCGCCCAAGACTTGACCAGTTCGTCATAGGAAATCGTCACACCTTGCGGCTTTTCGTTTTCCAGCTTGGCCACAGGCGAGCCGGGGGCATCAAGCCACACTTGTGGATCGACAACCTCGTTCATCTTTGGACCGATATCGCCCTGAACGCCGGATTTCTCAATCCGCTCCAGCACTTTTTCCTGCTCGGCGCAAAGTGCATCCAGCGCTTCTTGTGGGGTTTTATCACCCGACATTGCATCGCCGATGTTCTGCCACCAAAGTTGGGCCATCTTCGGATAATCCGGGATGTTGGTGCCGGTTGGCGACCACTGAACGCGGGCTGGTGAGCGGTAGAATTCGATCAGGCCCCCCAGTTTGGGTGCGCGGTCGGTGAAGTGCTGGCTGTTGATCGAGGATTCGCGGGCAAACGTCAGGCCAACGTCAGACTTTTTCAAGTCTACCGTCTTTGACACCACGAACTGCGCATAAAGCCAAGCCGCCTGTGCGCGATCGGTTGGGGTGGATTTCAGGATGGTCCAGGCACCCACGTCCTGATAGCCGATCTTCATGCCTTCTTGCCAGTAGGTGCCATGGGGCGAGGGCGCCATACGCCATTTCGGCGTGCCGTCCGCGTTCACCACGGGCAAACCGTCTTTCACCATATCGGCGGTGAAGGCGGTATACCAAAACATCTGCTGGGCAATTTCACCCTGGGCCGGAACCGGGCCTGCTTCGCCAAAGACCATACCTGCGGCTTCGGGTGGAGAGTAGGCTTTCAGCCAGTCGATGGCTTTGGTCACAGCGTAAACGGCTGCCGCATCATTGGTGGCACCGCCACGCGAGGTGCAAGAACCCACGGGGCGAGAGTTTTCGTCAACCCGCACGCCCCATTCATCCACTGGCAAACCGTTCGGGGTGCCAATATCCGACATACCGGCCATCGACATCCACGCATCGGTGTAACGCCAGCCAAGCGACGGGTCTTTTTTGCCGTAGTCCATGTTGCCATAAACTTTGGCAGGACCGCCGGCATAGGTCATATCGCGGCCGGTGAAGAACTGCGCGATGTCTTCATAGGCAGACCAGTTGACCGGAACGCCAAGATCATAGCCAAAGGCGGCTTTGAAATCGTCTTTGGTTTTCTGATCGTTGAACCAGTCGTAGCGGAACCAGTAAAGGTTGGCGAACTGCTGGTCGGGCAACTGATACAGTTGGCCATCAGGGGCCGTGGTGAACTTGGTGCCGATAAAGTCGGCCAGATCAAGCCCGGGGTTGGTGACGGCAGCGCCTTCGCCTGCCATCCAGTCGGTCAGATTGCGGGCCTGCTGATAGCGCCAGTGGGTGCCGATCAGATCGCTGTCGTTGACATAGGCGTCATAGATATTCTCGCCAGTCTGCATTTGGGTTTGCAGCTTCTCAACAACGTCGCCTTCGCCTATCAGATCATGCGTTACCTTGATGCCGGTGATGGCAAAGAACGCATCGGCCAGCTGTTTGGATTCGTAGACATGGGTGGTCAGGGTTTCCGAGGCCACCTTGATTTCCATACCTGCATATGGCTTGGCGGCGTCGATGAAC
>JANNAT010000143.1:0-27269 GCA_031384605.1 Cypionkella sp. | reverse complement strand
GCGCTCACCCCCCAAAGTATTTGGGCCAAAATGAAACATATTTTCAGATATATTGTTTGAAGCGCCCCGGAAAGCCAGTCGTTTCGCCCGAAAACGGTGCAGCCTGCTTGTGCTTTTACCGCTGTGGGTGGACACCATGTTGCCAGACCAAGGAGTATCCAGATGCCCAACGTAATCCTGATCGGTGCGCCCATTGATGACGGCCAGAAACGCGCGGGCTGTGTGATGGGGCCAACCGCCTACCGCGTGGCAGGGTTGGCGGCGGCAATCCGCGAGATGGGGCATGGGCTGACCGATTGGGGCGATGTTGCCTTGCCCGACTTACGCGATGTGACATCTGCCAATCCGGTGGTGCATGCGCTGCCACAAGTGTTGGGCTGGACCGACGTGTTGGCGGACCGCGTGGACGACGCGCTGTCGGAAGGCGGGATGCCGATTATCCTTGGCGGCGATCATTCGCTGGCGCTTGGATCTGTCGCCGGGGCCGCAGCCTTTGCGGCACGGGTGGATCGGCCGTTGTTCTTGTTATGGCTTGACGCGCATTCCGATTTTCACACGCCAATGACCACCACATCCGGCAATCTGCACGGCACTCCCGTGGCCTATATCGCGGGGCGTGACGGGTTTGATGATTTTCCGCCCTTCCCCGCCGTGATCCCCGCTGATCGCATCTGCCTATATGGTATCCGGTCCGTAGACCCCGCCGAACACGCGGCCTTGTTGAAACATGACATTGCGATCAATGACATGCGGGTGCTGGATGAGCGTGGCATCGTGGCCCCCTTGCGCGAATTTCTGGATAAAGTGCGCGATCAGGGCGGCATGTTGCATGTCAGTCTGGACGTGGATTTCCTGGATCCCTCAATCGCCCCGGCGGTTGGCACCACGGTTCCGGGCGGCACCACGTTTCGCGAGGCGCATTTGGTGATGGAGCTGTTGCACGAATCCGGCTTGGTCACGTCGCTTGATCTGGTGGAGTTGAACCCCTTTCTCGACGAACGCGGTCGCACAGCGATCTTGATGGTTGACCTTGTGGGCAGTCTGATGGGCCGCAAAGTGTTTGACCGCCCAACCCGGAGTTATTGACATGCTGAACCTTGTGCCCTTCGTTTCGGTTGAAAACATGATGAAACTGGTGCTGCATATCGGGGTGGAACAGGTTCTGCGCGATCTGGCGGTTGAGATTGAGGCCGATTTTCTGCGCTGGCCGCTGTTTGACAAAACCCCGCGCGTGGCCAGCCATTCCGATGTGGGGGTGATTGAATTGATGCCCACGTCGGATGGCGAAACCTACGGCTTCAAATACGTCAACGGGCATCCGGCGAACATGAAACAAGGCCTGCAAACCGTTACCGCCTTTGGCCTGTTGGCCGATGTGGCGACGGGCTATCCGGTGCTGCTGTCGGAAATGACCATCCTGACCGCCCTGCGCACCGCCGCCACATCGGCGATGGCCGCGAAATGGCTGGCCCCTGCGGGGGCCACCACGATGGCGCTGATCGGGAACGGTGCGCAGGCGGAGTTTCAGGCGTTGGGGTTCAAGGCGATTTGTGGCATCACCGAGGTTCGGCTTTACGATATTGACCCGGCCGCTACGGTGAAATGCGCGCGCAATCTGGCAGGGTTCGGGTTGAACGTGGTGCCATGCCGCACGCCAGAAGAGGCGATTTTGGGCGCGCAGATCATCACCACGGTGACGGCGGATAAACAATACGCCACTATCCTGACCGATAACATGGTGGGCGCAGGCGTGCATATCAACGGCGTGGGCGGCGATTGCCCCGGCAAGACCGAACTGCACCGCGATATATTGCTGCGGTCCACCATTTTTGTCGAATACCCAGAACAAAGCCGGATTGAGGGGGAAATTCAACAGCTTGCGTCCGATCATCCGGTGACAGAGCTGTGGCAGGTGATCGCGGGCCAGGTGCCGGGGCGGACATCGGCGGATGAGATTACGCTGTTTGATAGCGTGGGCTTTGCGGTAGAGGATTTCTCGGCGCTGCGGTATGTAAGATCGAAACTGGCGGAAACAGGGTTTTGCACCCAGCTGGACATGATCGCCGATCCCGATGATCCGCGCGATTTGTTTGGGATGGTGCTGCGGGCGGGGTAGCTATGAGAACAAGCAAACATACCGTCAAGGCCTTTTGGTCAGCGATGGCAACAAACGATTTCACCGCCGCCAGTGAGTGGCTTTCTGAAGACTATCGTTGCATTTTGCCGCAGACATCTGAAGTTATCGAAGGCCGGGCCAACTTTGTCGCGTTGAATACAAATTATCCCGCCGGTGGCTTCTGGCGGTTCAACCTCAAGAGAATATTTGAAAACGGCCCCGACGTTGTAACCGAAGTGCACATTACAGATGGCGTGTTGCTTGCGACGGCAATAACGTTTCACACCGTAGTTGATGGATTGATCGCAGAACAAGTTGAGTACTGTCCCGAACCTTACGATCCGCCCGAATGGCGCGCGAAGTGGGTGAAAGTAGTTGGTCGACAAGTCGATTGACTTCACGCAGCCTGCTGATCTTCCTCACCCATCGCCAGCCCATCCTTGCACCCCAAATGCTGATTGGTGTAGGGTGAAACCAACACGATCTAGCCCCCAACAGGAAGGCGCGGCCCAGTTGACCGATACTCCGGACACCCCTGAATCAACCGACGACACCCCGCCGCGCGCTGTGCATGATGGGCCGCAGATCGACATCGTTGATGAAATGAAAACCGCCTACCTCGATTACGCGATGAGCGTGATTGTCAGCCGCGCCATTCCTGATTTGCGCGACGGTTTGAAACCCGTTCACCGCCGGGTTTTGTTTGCGATGCACGAGACGAACAACACGCACGACAAGCCCTACCGCAAATCGGCGCGGCCTGTGGGCGATACGATGGGCAAATATCACCCGCATGGCGACAGTTCAATTTATGAGGCGTTGGTGCGGATGGCGCAGCCGTTTTCGATGTCTTTGAAACTGCTGGATGGCCAAGGCAATTTCGGCTCGATGGACGGCGATCCGGCGGCGGCGATGCGTTATACCGAAGTGCGGATGGACAAACCTGCCGCCTTTCTTCTGGCCGATATCGACAAAGACACCGTTGATTTTCAAGACAATTATGATGGCAAAGACCGCGAACCCACGGTTCTGCCCGCACGTTTCCCGAACATGCTGGTCAATGGCGCCGAAGGCATAGCGGTGGGCATGGCCACCCGCATTCCGCCGCACAACCTTGGCGAAGTGATCGACGGCACACTGGCGATGATCGCCGATCCCGATATCAGCATCGAGGCGCTGATGGAAATCATCCCTGCCCCTGACTTCCCCACTGGTGCCACCATTCTGGGCCGGTCTGGTGCGCGCAAGGCATACTTGGAAGGGCGCGGGTCGGTGATTGTGCGCGCCAAAACCCGCATCGAGGAAATTCGTAAAGACCGCTTTGCGATCATCGTCGATGAGGTGCCGTATCAGGTCAACAAGGCCCGGATGATCCAGATCATCGCCGAACAGGTGCGTGAGAAAAAGATCGAAGGTATCGCCCATGTGCAGGACGAATCCGACCGGATCGGCGTGCGCGTGGTGATCGAGCTGAAGCGCGATGCGACGGCGGATGTGGTTTTGAACCAGTTGTATCGGTTTTCCCCCATGCAGATATCATTCGCCTGCAACATGCTGGCGCTGAACGGCGGGCGGCCCGAAACCCTGACCCTGCGCGATTTTCTAAGCCATTTCATCGCTTTCCGCGAAGAAGTTGTAGCACGCCGCACTGCATTCGAGTTGCGCCGCGCGCGTGAACGCAGCCATATCCTGTGCGGTCTTGCGGTGGCGGTTTCCAACGTCGATGAGGTGGTGGCAACCATCCGTTCATCAGCCGATCCTGCCGAAGCGCGCGTGCGCCTGATGACGCGGCGCTGGCCTGCGGGCGAGATTATTCCGTTTATCAAACTGATTGACGATCCGACCCACCCGGTGAACGACGACGGCACCTATAATCTGTCGGAACTGCAGGCCCGCGCGATTTTGGATTTGCGCCTGCAACGCCTGACGGCGTTAGGGGTAACGGAAATCACCGATGAGCTGTTGGAACTGGCCGGGAAAATCAAGGATTACCTTGAAATTCTGGGCAGTCGAGATCGGATCATGGCGATTATTTCGGATGAATTGCGCGAGGTTCGCGCGCTGTTTGCCGTGCCACGCCGCACCGAAATCGTCGATTGGGCCGGCGATATGGAAGACGAAGACCTGATTGAACGTGAGGATATGGTCGTCACAATCACCTCTGGCGGTTACATCAAACGCACGCCTTTGTTCGAATTCCGGTCACAAAATCGCGGCGGCAAGGGTCTGGCGTCGATGGCCACCAAGGAAGACGATGTTGTGACCACGTTGTTCGTGGCCAACACGCATACGAATCTCTTGTTTTTCACCACCGATGGCATGGTCTACAAGTTGAAAACATGGCGGTTGCCGCAGGCGGGTCGCACCGCCAAGGGTAAGGCGATGGTCAATATCCTGCCGATTGATCAAGGGGTTACCATTGCCGCCCTGATGCCGGTTGATGCGCCCGAGGCGGAATGGGAAAATCTGCAAATTGTGTTCGCCACGTCTGACGGCGATGTGCGCCAAAACGATCTGTCGGATTTCACCAACGTCATGCGCAACGGCAAAATCGCGATGAAGCTGCCGGAAGGCGTCACGCTGGTGAATGCCGCGATTGCCGATGAAAATGATGATGTGATGCTGGTTACCGCCTTGGGTCGCGCGATCCGGTTCCCCACCACGGAAATTCGCGTGTTCAAATCGCGCGGATCAACCGGTGTGCGCGGCATTCGCGTGGGGGCTGGCGACAAAGTGGTGTCGATGGCGATCATCCGGCATTTTGAGGCTGATCCGGCAGAACGCGAAGCCTACTTGAAACAGCGCCGTCTGATGGCGGGGGCTGTGGAAGATGAGGCCGAAGCGGATGACGACGGCGAAGTGGTTGCCGCAGGGCAGTTGTCAACCGAACGCTATGCCGAAATGTCGGCTGCCGAGGATCTGATCCTGACGATTACCACCTCGGGGTCGGGTAAACTGTCGTCCAGTCACGATTATCCGGTGCGCGGCCGTGGCGGCATGGGCGTCAAGGCGATGGACGGCGCGATGCGCGGCGGGCCGTTGGTGGCGTCTTTCCCGGTGGATATGTCGGATCAGATAATGCTGGCCACCAGCACCGGGCAATCTATCCGGGTGCCGGTTGACCAAATCTCGTTCCGGTCACGCTCGGCGGGGGGGGTGAAAGTGTTCAACACTGGCGGCGATGAAGAGGTGGTTTCGGTCGCCCGCGTGGCCGAACAGGAAGAATGATTGCCGGGCTTGAGGCGCGGCTGGCCCAATTGGCCGCGTCGGGCCAGACCATCACCTACGGCGCTTTGGCGCGCGATATAGGGCTGGCCGGGCCGGGGATGATTGCGCGGTTGACCCAAGATCTGGAAATGTTGATGGAGCAAGACGCCAAAACCGGTGCGCCACTGCGCGCGGCCCTGTGCGTAGGCCGGTTGAACGGGGATGTGCCTGCCATCGGCTTTTTCGACAAAGCCGCCGCTTTGGGCTGCATTGGTCTTAATGATCCGGTCAGTTTTGTGGTATTGGAACGCAAACGGTTGTTCGCGCAGCATAATACCTGTGCATAAATGCAGAACATCCGCGCGCGCCTGCCGCTATGGTGCAGCCCGTCGATGTGCTAATGGAAGACATAGCCGCAGTCAGCTGCAATTTGGCTAAGACAAATCAAACTGTAACAGGATGAATACAATGGATAAACTTCAAATTTACACCCCGCTGATCGCACGGATTTTGCTGGCGGTGCTGTTCGTTATAGGTGGTATCGGCAAGCTGGGCGATGTGGCGGGCTTTGCAGGCTACATGGCGTCGGGCGGCTTGCCCGGATTTCTGGCATGGCCGGCGATTGTCTTTGAACTCGCCTTGGGTGCGTCGTTGATCCTTGGCTATCAGGCGCGGATCATGGCGTTGCTGGGGGCGGGGTTTTGCGTGCTGGCGGGAATTTTGTATCATTTCGTGCCTGCCGATCCAATGCAGATGATCAGCTTTATGAAAAACCTAGGTATCGCCGGTGGCTTACTGATGGTGTTTGTGCATGGAGCGGGCCCGTTGGCGATTGACAAGAAATAGCTAAGGCCGGGCCGGGGGTATCTGCCCCGGCCCCCTTCCCAACCTATGCAATTGGGCCTAAATGGCTGGCATGGACAACACACTTCACATCATCGGCGGCGGCATGGCCGGATCAGAGGCGGCCTGGCAGGCGGCGCAAATGGGCGTAGCCGTGGTGATCCACGAAATGCGCCCTGTGTTGGGCACTTTCGCGCACCGCACCGGCAGTTTTGCCGAGATGGTGTGTTCGAATTCATTCCGATCCGATGATGATACCAGCAACGCCGTAGGCCTTTTGCATTGGGAAATGCGCGCGGCGGGTGGTTTGATCATGGAAATGGCCGAAGCGCACCGTTTGCCTGCGGGCGGCGCGTTGGCGGTGGACCGTGATCCCTTTGCCGAAGCGGTGACGGCACGGATCAAAGCGCATCCGCTGATTTCCGCAACATATGAAGAGGTTACGACGCTTCCTTCATCTGGATTTTGGATCGTTGCCACCGGGCCGTTAACCTCAACAGCCCTTGCCACCAGCATCCGTGCCCACACCGGAGCCGAGGCGTTGGCGTTCTTTGATGCCATCGCCCCGATTGTTTACGCAGATACCGTCGATATGTCGGTGGCCTGGATGCAGTCGCGCTATGACAAGGGCGAAACGGTTGCAGAACAGACCGCTTATATGAACTGCCCGATGACCAAGGCCGAATATGAAGCGTTCATTGACGCGCTGCTGGCTGCGGACAAATCCGAATTTCATGAAGGTGAAACCGCAGGCTATTTCGATGGCTGCCTGCCGATTGAGGTGATGGCCGAACGGGGCCGCGAAACGCCGCGCTTTGGCCCGATGAAGCCGGTGGGCCTGACCAATCCGCATAACCCATTGAAGCCCTATGCCGTGGTGCAACTGCGCCGCGATAATGCTTTAGGCACGCTTTACAACATTGTCGGCTTTCAGACCAAGATGAAATACGGCGCGCAAACCGCTGTTTTCAAAATGATTCCCGGATTGCAGGATGCCAGCTTTGCCCGGCTGGGCGGCATTCACCGCAATACGTTTATCAATTCCCCAACCTTGCTTGATGACCAGATGCGGCTGAAATCGCGACCCAACATCCGCTTTGCCGGGCAGATTACTGGCGTTGAAGGCTATGTCGAATCCGCCGCGATGGGGCTTTTGGCGGGCCGGATGGCGGCTGCGGAAATTCTGGGCCGCGATTTGCCCCCGCCGCCGCGCGATACGGCGACGGGCGCGTTGATCCACCACATCACCGGCGGGGCCGAGGCCAAGACGTTTCAACCGATGAATGTGAACTTTGGCCTCTTCCCGCCGATAGACGCGAAAGGCGGGCGAAAGGGGCGCAAAGATCGCTACCGCGCCTATACTGACCGCGCCAAGGCGTCGTTTACCGAATGGCTTTCGTAACCCGCTTTGCGCCCTCGCCCACCGGGCCGCTGCATCTGGGGCATGCCTACTCAGCCATTCTGGCGCATGATATGGCGCGGGCGGCCGGCGGGCGGTTCCTGCTGCGGATGGAAGACACCGACCTTGAACGCAGCAGCCCACACTACGCAGCGGGTATCGTTAACGACCTGACATGGCTGGGGATAACCTGGGACAGTCCTATCCTTTATCAGTCCGACCGAATCGCCTATCATAATGCCCGGATTGACCCTTTGGCCAAATGCGGGCTGCTTTATCCCTGCTCTTGTACCCGGTCAGACATTCGGGCAGCCCTTTCTGCACCGCAAGAAGGCGTCACCTTTAACGTTTACCCCGGCACCTGTCGCGGCAGGGCGATGGACTCGCGCCAACCGGGCGATGCTTTGCGGCTGGATCTTGGGGCCGCTTTCGCAAAGTTTCGTCCGGCTGATCTTCGGTTCGTTGAAACCGGACCGCGCCATCAAGGCCGGCACCTGATCGACCCGATGGCCGCAAGCGCGCAGATCGGCGACGTGGTGCTGTCGCGCAAGGGGGAAAACATCGTGGCCTATTTTCTTGCAGCTGCCCTTGATGACGCCGATCACGTCGTATCCCATGTGATCCGCGGCGAGGATCTGTTCGAATTTACCGCAGTCCAAATCATCTTGCAGCAGCTTTTGGGCCTTCCAACGCCAATCTATCACCATCACCGCCTGATCCGCGATGATCAGGGCAAACGGCTGGCCAAACGCGACGATGCGCGTGCGCTGTCAAAATACCGCAGTGAAGGGGCCAGTCCGCAGGACATTCGCGCTATGGTGGGGCTTTAGCCAAAATCCTTCGAAGGATTTTGCAAATTTTTTCGAAAAAATTTGGGCCTAAACCGTCGGCAACAAAATCTCTACTTCAACGCCATGTTGGACAGCAGTGTAAAAACACGACTGCCGATTGGTATGACAGGCAGGCCCCGTCTGATCCACCAACACCAATAAACAGTCCCGATCGCAATCAATCCGCAACTCGACCAGCCGTTGCACATGCCCCGAGGCTTCACCCTTGACCCACAGCGCCGCCCTTGACCGCGACCAATACGTTACCTGCCCCGACGCCAGCGTCAGCGCCACCGATGCTGCGTTCATCCAGGCAAACATCAGCACATCCCCTGTTACATGATCTTGCGCGATACAGGGGATCAGGCCGTTGACATCATAGCGCAGGCTGGCGGGATCAAAAGACATGCGGTTCTCCTTGGCGCGGCGGCCCTTGTGGCCTATCTTGAATGGACGCAAAGGAAAAGACATGAGCGATAGTGATCTGGTCAAGCTGTATTCGGGGCGCATTCTGGCGCTGGCGGCGGATATTCCGCACCTTGGGCGGTTGGCCACCCCCACTGGCACCTCGCGCAAACGATCCCCGCTCTGCGGATCGACGGTGACGGTTGATATGGTGATGCAGGCCGGGCGCGTTACGGCATTTGGCCAGGATGTCAAAGCCTGCGCATTGGGTCAGGCGGCGGCTTCGGTGTTGGGCGGCGCGGTCATTGGGCGCAGCCTTGCAGAGCTGGAGGCCGCCCGCGTTGCATTGCTGTCCATGCTGAAAGACGCGGGGCCCGTGCCATTGCCCCCTTTCGATGGGTTTGAAGTTTTACTGCCCGCGCGGGACTATAAAAACCGCCACGCGTCGATCATGCTGGCAATTGACGCCGCCTGCGAGGCCGCAAAGCAATCGGAAACGGTGTAAAAAAAACGCCGCACACCCGTTTGGGTGGCGGCGCAAAGGTGCGTGTCTTTTACCGGGTAGTCACACAGGGCAGCGTGACGGCGCATAAGTTGGGACAGTGCGCAGACCCGGTGGGACGAAGACCGCAGGCAGAATCTAAAGCGTGCCGGACAAACCCAAGCCAGCAAAAAGCAGCAAAAACAAAGAGATAACGCCAATCGCGTCTTCCATCACGGTGGCACGAGAGCGGTGAAGAATTTCGCTTATTTCCGTGAACATTGGCGTCCTCCGTTTGCTTTGTTCCATTATTGTTCTCATATTAGAAACGTTCTGTAAAGAACTTATTAAGAACATTTGTGAACAAAAAGGGATTTTTGTGCCATATGTTGCAGCCCCGGGCGTGATCCGGGGCCTTTTGGACGCAATCCGGCGACCCCGGACGAAGTCCGGGGCGGCGGTTCGGTTGCCCCAAAAGTCGCGCCCTACCCCACCGAAATTAATCGGATCGCGCGGTCTTGATCCAACAGCCACAACAAAAGCCGCGCCGCGCGGCCCCTTGCAGATGTCAAATCAGGATCCATCGCCAACAGCGTGCGCGCGTCCGATTGCGCCACCGCCATCAACCCCGCCTGCCGTTCCAGATCGGCCACCCGAAACCGCGGCAATCCTGATTGCGCAGTGCCAATCAGATCGCCGGCGCCGCGCATCACCAGATCTTCCTCAGATATCCGAAAGCCGTCTTCGGTATCGCGGATCACCTTTAGCCGCCGTTCACCACTTTCCGACAAAGGTGCTTGATACAGCAGCAGGCACGTTGACTGCACTGCCCCGCGCCCGACCCGCCCCCGCAATTGGTGCAACTGCGCCAGCCCGAACGTCTCGGCCCGTTCAATCACCATGATGCTGGCGTTGGGCACGTTCACCCCCACTTCGATCACTGTGGTGGCCACCAGCACGGCCGTTTGCCGCGCCACAAACCGCGCCATTGCCGCGTCTTTCTCGGCAGGCGGCATCTGGCCATGCACCAACCCGACAACATCGCCCAACACCGCACGCAACGCTGCAAACCGCGCTTCGGTTGAGGCATAATCCAGCACTTCGGAATCCTCGACCAGCGGGCACACCCAATAGGCCTGCCGCCCCTCGGCCACCGCCTGCGCCAGATGCGCCGTAACCTCATCCATCCGTGACGAAGGGATTAACGCCGTGCGAATTGCCAGCCGCCCCGCCGGTTTTTCATCCAGCACCGACACATCCATGTCACCATAACTCGCCAGCGCCAGACTGCGCGGAATGGGCGTAGCCGTCATCACCAGCACATCCGCGGCCTGGCCCTTGGCCCCCAATTCCATCCGCTGCGACACGCCAAAGCGGTGCTGCTCATCCACCACCGCAAGGCGCAAGTCGGCGAAAATCACGTCTTTCTGAAACACCGCATGGGTGCCGACCAAAATCTGAATGCGCCCCTCGCGCAGCGCCGCCAGTTTCGCCTCGCGTTCCGCGCCCTTATCGCGCCCGGTCAGAATTTCCAGCCGCACCCCCGCCGCTGCCGCCAAATCAATCAGACCGTCGCGGTGTTGGCGGGCCAAAATTTCGGTCGGGGCCATCATCACGCCCTGCCCGCCCGATTCCACCGCCACCAACAACGCCATGAACGCCACCAGCGTCTTGCCAGACCCCACATCGCCTTGCAGCAACCGGTTCATCCGCAAAGGGGCTGCCATATCGCCCGCGATTTCGGCAATTGCGCGGGTTTGGGCGGCGGTCGGCTGATAGGGCAAAGCGGCCAAAACCCGGGCCTGCAATGCGCCGGTGCCAAGGCTGGCGATGCCTTTTCCGCGCCGCAATGTCGCGCGCGCCAAAGACAGGGTTAACTGATGCGCAAACAACTCATCATAGGCCAGCCTTGCGCGCGCCGGATGGGCGGGGGCCAACCCTGCCTGATCAATGGGGGCATGCGCTGCGCTGACGGCGTTGCGCCAGTCGGGCCAGTTTTG
This sequence comes from Cypionkella sp., assembly GCA_031384605.1. Classification (GTDB taxonomy): domain Bacteria; phylum Pseudomonadota; class Alphaproteobacteria; order Rhodobacterales; family Rhodobacteraceae; genus JANNAT01. The sequence continues at coordinate 15,988 of JANNAT010000143.1, read as the reverse complement.
CTGCGCCAAAAGATGCGGATCAATCCATTCGGGCAAGGGCGGCGTGCGCGCCAACGCCCCTTGGGCGACGCGCGCCATCAGCCGCTGGGTGATCCCCGCCACCAGCGGATAAACCGGTTCAAACTCTGGCAACTCACCCGCCTCTTCAAGGCGCATTACGTGATCGGGATGCGCCATTTGTGCAATCCCGTCAAAGAGTTCGACCTTGCCCGAGATCAGCCGCCTCTGCCCCGTTGGCAGCAATTTTTGCAGGTAATCGGCACGCGCGTGAAAGAACACCAGTTGAAATTCCAACGCAGAATCCCTGACCATGATGCGGTAAGGCCCTTTGCCGCGCGGGGCAAAATGGCTGCCAATCTCAACCTCAACGGTCACAGTGCAAGGTGGGATCACATCGCGGACAGACGCTTTGCGGCGACGATCCACACCGGTATGAGGCAGCAAAAACAAAAGGTCTTTGGGTTTGAAAATCCCCAGACCTTCAAACGCCTTGGCAGTTTTCGGGCCGATTCCGTCCAATGTGTCCAGCCCCGCAAACAGCGGAAAAAGAATCTCGGGGCGGCTCATGTCTTGCCGATCAAGGCAAGCCAGGTGTCTTCGTCGATGATTTCGACCCCAAATTTAGCGGCATCCTTGGCCTTTGATCCCGCCCCCGGGCCGGCGATCAACAAATCGGTTTTCGCACTGACCGATCCGGCCACTTTGGCCCCCAAAGATTCCGCCAGAACCTTGGCCTCGGCGCGGGTCATTTTTTCCAAACTGCCGGTGAACACCAGTGTTTTGCCCGCAACAGGGCTGTCAACAGGCGCGCGGGCGGTGACGGATTGCACGGTCAACTGCGCCACCAAGGCGTCAATTGCGCCACGTTCGGCAGGGTTCTGAAACGCGGCCACCAGACTGGCCGCCATCACAGCACCCACCCCGTCAATCGACGTCAACTCGGCCCATTCGGTTGATCCGGGATCGGCATTTGTCACGCCGCGCTCAAGATCAGCAAAGCTGGAATAGTGGCGCGCCAACAAGGCCGAGGCCTGTTCACCGACATGCCTGATGCCAAGCGAAAACAACAGCCTGTCCAGTGGGATAGCGCGTTTGGCCTCAATCGCCGCGAACAGCTTTTTGGTGGACACCTCGCCAAAGCCATCCCGATTGTGCAGTCGCCGCAAGCCGTTGGCCACATCGCGGGCGGCCAAAGTAAAGATATCGGCAGGCGTTTTGACGGGCAAATCGGTGTCATTGAAAAACATCTCAATCTGTTTGGCCCCCAGACCTTCGATATCAAAGGCGCCGCGTGAGACGAAATGTTTCAACCGTTCAATGGCTTGGGCGGGGCATATCAGCCCGCCAGTGCAGCGGCGCACCGAATCGCCCACATCACGCACCGCGGGTGATCCGCAATCGGGGCAGGTTTCGGGGAACAGATAGGGGATGGCATCCACGGGCCGTTGGGCCAGATCAACATTGGCGATTTTAGGAATAACATCGCCCGCGCGGTAAACCTGCACCCAGTCGCCAACGCGAATGTCGCGTCCTTCGCGCACAAGATTGCCTTTGGAATCGCGCCCCGCGATGTAATCTTCGTTGTGCAGCGTGGCATTGGACACAACCACCCCGCCCACCGTCACGGGCGCAAGCCGCGCCACGGGCGACAGTGCGCCTGTGCGCCCGACCTGCAAATCAATTGCCAATAGCCGCGTCCAGGCCAGTTCAGCCGGGAATTTATGCGCAAGCGCCCAACGGGGCGTGGTTGATCGAAATCCAAGCCGGGATTGCAGGGCAAGATCGTTCACTTTGTAAACCACACCGTCAATGTCATAACCCAATGTGGCGCGTTGGGATTCGATCGTGCGGTACTGCACCAGCATTGCATCAGGACCATCGCAAAGCTGCGTTAAGGGATTGGTTTGAAACCCTAATTCCCGCATCCGGGTGATGGCCCCGAACTGCGTTTCGGCCAAGGGCGCCGATAACGCGCCCCACGCATAGGCATAAAACCGCAGCGGACGCGCCGCAGTGATCGTTGCATCCAACTGCCGCAATGACCCGGCGGCGGCATTGCGCGGGTTGGCAAAAATTTTCTCACCCTTGGCCGCCTGCCGCGCATTCAGCGCCGCGAAATCGGCGTGCGACATGTAAACCTCGCCGCGCACTTCCATCAGATCGGGCGCACCGCGCAGCGTTTGCGGGATATCTGCAATCGTGCGGGCGTTGTCGGTGACGTTTTCGCCCACCTCACCATCGCCGCGCGTCGCCGCCTGCACCAATTGCCCGTTCACATAGCGTAGTGACAGCGACAGCCCGTCGATTTTGGGCTCTGCCGTGTAGGCCAACGCCACCCCATGCCCCAAAAACTTGCGCATCCGGTCATCAAAATCAGTTACGTCGCTGTCTTCAAATCCGTTTTCCAGCGACAGCATCGGCACAGAATGGGTGATCTTGCCAAAGCCATCGCCGGGCTGCGCGCCAACTTGTTGGGCAGGGCTTTTGTCGTCTGATACGCCCGGAAACGCCGCCTCTAACGCCACCAAGCGCCGCTTTAGCGCGTCATAATCCGCATCCGTCAGCGTGGGCTGATCATCGCGGTGATAGTCCAGATTGGCCTGCCGCAGTATTTTGACCAGCCGCAACCATTCCGCAGCAGCTTCGGTTGGCGAAAACTTTGCGATGTCTTTTTGATCTGCCATCCGTTCCGCCCCTGACTGTCCCCCAAGTTTTAGGGGGCAGCACCGGTAAGGTCCAGCCCGCAGTCAGCCCTTACGCACTGGCGGCCAATCGCGGCATCGACGCCACCATTGGTTCGCGCAGAACATAGCCCCGGCCCCAGACAGTTTCGATGTAATTCGCCCCACCAGTCGCCTCGGCCAGTTTTTTGCGCAACTTGCAAATAAACACGTCGATGATTTTCAATTCGGGTTCATCCATGCCACCATATAGATGGTTCAGGAACATTTCCTTGGTCAGCGTCGTGCCTTTGCGCAACGACAAGAGTTCCAGCATCTGATATTCCTTGCCCGTCAGATGCACCGTCAATCCGTCAACATCGACGGTTTTGGCATCAAGGTTAACATTCACGATCCCGGTTTTGATCACCGATTGGCTGTGGCCTTTCGATCTGCGGATGATCGCGTGAATACGGGCGACCAATTCTTCGCGGTGAAACGGTTTGGTCAGATAATCATCCGCACCAAAGCCGAATCCCTTGATCTTGTTTTCGGAATCGTCCGACCCGGTCAGGATAAGAATCGGTGTCTCAATCCGGGCAAGCCGTAACTGACGCAGCACTTCATGCCCGGACATGTCAGGCAGGTTCAGATCCAGAAGGATCAAATCGTAATCATATAGTTTGGCCAAATCTATGCCGTCTTCGCCCATATCGGTGCAATAGACGTTCAGATTTGCATGGGTCAACATCAACTCTATACTACGCGACGTGCTGGGATCATCTTCTACCAATAAGATTCGCATTGTTAATTCCTTGGCTGTGCCGGTTCTTTGGGGCGCTTCATCGTTAATGACATTGGCGCTCAATGGTTAACTCAAGGTTACTCTGCCTAAAGGAATTTCAAAAACAATCTAAAGTTGTCGATATTTTTGCAAGGTCGTCACCCGTAGGGCTTTTTCACCATGGGTTTCAACAGCATCGCGCCAAAGGGCGAACTCTTCTTCCGACAGCGCATACCGTTCCACCGCTTCACCTTGCGTGATTAACCCGTGGACAACCGCCTTAACCACCACCGCCTTGCGGCTGGCAACCCAACGGCGGGTTTGCGCGGGCGGCAAATCGGCGCGTGACAGCGTGCTGCCATCGGGCAAAGCCACCTGGCGGGGCCCATCAACTTTTTTCAGATACATTGGTTGTTCCTTTTCCATCCGCCCCAAACAATGCGCGCACGTCCTTAATCAACGGTGAAGCCGGGGGTTGAGAGTAGGTAGGATTTTCCTATATTGCGTTCGAGTGCCGCGTTCGCTCCCGCCGCATTGGACAAGATATGCGTGACCACCCCGTAAACTCACTTGGTTTTGCGAAAGCCCCCGCCGATACCCGCGTGGTTGTGGCGATGTCGGGCGGTGTTGATTCGTCGGTTGTAGCGGCAGTTTTGGCCGAACAAGGCTATGATGTGGTGGGCGTCACGCTGCAGCTTTATGATCATGGGGCGGCGCTGGCGAAAAAGGGCGCGTGCTGTGCGGGGCGCGATATTCACGATGCGCGCCGGGTGGCTGAAACCATGGGATTCCCGCATTACGTGCTGGATTACGAAAACACCTTCCGCGAGGCGGTGATGGAAGATTTCGCCGACGCCTATCTGGCGGGTGCCACGCCGGTGCCCTGCATTCGGTGTAATGAGCGGGTGAAGTTCAAGGATTTGCTGGCCACCGCGCGCGATCTGAACGCCGACTGCATGGCTACCGGGCATTATATTCAGCGCAAAATGGGGGCCGGGCCGGAACTGCACATGGCGGTGGATGCCAACCGGGATCAATCGTATTTCCTGTTTTCCACGACGCCGGATCAATTGGAATATCTGCGGTTTCCGTTGGGCCATCTGGCCAGCAAGCGCGATACGCGGGCACTGGCGGCAAAATATGGCCTGCCCGTGGCGGATAAACCCGACAGTCAGGACATCTGTTTTGTGCCCAACGGCAATTATGCGGCGGTGATCGAAAAGCTGCGTCCCGGGGCTGCCGATCCGGGCGAGATTGTTGATCTGGCGGGCAATGTGCTGGGGCAGCACCGGGGCGTCATTCATTACACCATTGGTCAGCGCAAAGGGCTGGGCATCGGCGGTTTGGAAGACCCGATTTATGTGGTGAAACTTGATCCGGCGGCGCGGCGGGTAATCGTGGGGCCAAAAGAGGCGCTGGCGACGCGGACGTTCCCGCTGCGCGAGATCAATTGGTTGGGCGATGACGCGTTTAACAGCCGGGATGAATGGCATTTGCAGGTCAAGGTCCGGTCGACCCGCCCGCCCCGCCCGGCGATTATTCGGCCCCTGTCGGCAACTCAGGCGATGGTGGAACTTTTGAACGCCGAAGATGGCGTGTCACCCGGGCAGGCTTGTGTGTTTTACGCCGGCGAAGGTGGCCGGGTGTTCGGCGGCGGGTGGATCTGGAACGGGCGGTAGGGTCGCGTGAAATTTTTTCGAAAAAATTTGCAAAATTCTTCGAAGAATTTTGAAGGGTTACAGCACTGCCAACACTGATCTTGCCGCGCGCAATCCGGGCGCATCGCCACCCTGCCCCAATCGCTGCATTGTCAGCGCCATCGCTGCATCTTGGCCCGATGGCCCGGCCATCAACCGCAACACCTCTGGCGCGATCAATTCGGCGCGGCAATCAGGGCCGATGAATTCCGGCACCACGCGGGTTTCAGAGACCAAATTCACCAGCGTCACGGTATCAATCAACGCTGCCCGCCGCATCAGCCACAGCGTGGCGGGATGCATGTCATAGGCGATAACCATCGGGCAGCCGTTCGCCGCCAATTCAAGCGATACTGTGCCAGAGGCAGCAATCGCCACATCGGCGCAGGCAAATGCCGCGCGTTTGATGGCGGCGTCTTGGATAATGTGCGGTTTGACAGGCCAATCGGCACTTAAATCTTGCACCAGATCAGCCACGCCGCGCACCGTTGGCAAGGCCACTCTGACATTCGGGTGAACCTCTTTAACCCGCGCCAACACATCGCGGATCACCGGGGCCAGCCGCGTCACCTCACCGTTGCGCGAACCGGGCAGTGCCAGAATCAACGGGCCGTCACCTTGCATCAGCGCGCGTTCTTCGGGGCTTGCCAAAGGCTCTGCCACCACCGGATGACCGACGAAATCGCAACTCATTCCGGCGGCAGCCATAAGGGGCGGCTCAAACGGCAGCAGGGCCAGCACATGGTCGATCACCCGTGCCATCTTGGCCGCGCGCGCGGGGCGCCAAGCCCAAACCGACGGGGCAACGTAGTGGATGGTGCGCAAATCTGGTGTTGCCGATTTTACAATTGCCGCCACGCGCAGGCAAAAATCCGGGCTGTCGATGGTGATCAGGGCCGCCGGGTTTGCGGCCATGGCAGCCGCCGCCGCTTGTTTGATCCGGCGTTTCAGCGCGAAATACTTGGGCAAAACCTCGATCAGCCCCATGATCGACAATTCTTCCATCGCGAACAGACTGACCAGACCTTCGGCTTGCATCATCGGCCCACCGATGCCCTGAAATTGCACATCCGGTTGAAGGGTTCTTAAACCTGCCATCAAAGCAGCACCAAGCCGATCACCAGAAGGCTCTCCGGCGATCAGATAAAACGTCAGCGCGCCCAAAGGAACAGGCCCAATCTGATGGCCTCCGCCTGCATGGCGGGTAGATCAAGGCAAATCACCTCGCCCGCCGCCCATGCAATGCCGTCTAACCCCGCGGCAGAGGCGGCTTGAACAGTCTTGATGCCAATCGTTGGCAAATCCATGCGGCGGTCCTGCCCCGGTTTCGCAGCCTTATAAAGCACCCCGCCTGTAGACTGCGGGCGCAGATTGGCAGGGATCGCTGCAATCGTTGCCAGCATTGCATCGGTGCCCGGCAACGCCTCAACCCCCAAACAAAGCCCGGCGGCCACCACGCAGCCCTGTCCCACATCCACCGCCCCCAAGGCCGCGACAATCATGACCGCCCGCGCCGCATCAGTTTCGTTAGCCGCCGACACAGCACCCGCCAAAACCCCCGCCCCCGGCACCAGACCGGGGGCAATGTCGGGCACGCCCACCACGGCAAACCCGGCCTCTTGAAAAATCGCCAGCACTTCGCGCAAGGTGGCATCATCCCCCGCCTGCATCGCGGCCAACAAGCGCGGAACCATTTGCGCGGTCTGCGGATCAAACAGGCTTGGGTCCAGCCGGGGGCGCGAGACAGCCCCCGCAAACACCACGCGAGTGATGCGATTGTCTTCCAGATACCGCAAGAACAGCGCCAGCCGTTCGATGCGGAACACCTGATCGACCACAACACCGCTGGGCACAAAGCCGTCCAGCGCACAGATCAACGGGGCATCGGGCAAGGCCGCCACCAAAGCGGCGGGCAAATCGCCACTGCCTGCGATGATGGCAAGGCGGCTCATTTCGGGGTTAAAAACGAACGATCAGAGGCGGACAGAATAAAATCCGTCATCTCACGCACATAGACGCTTTCGGTTTCTTCAGCCAAGCGGCGGGTGCGGTCCAGAAAGCTGCCCTCGCCCTGCGCCAGCATCTGATAGGCCGCGCGCATTGCAGTGATATCGGCCCGTTCCACCCCGCGCCGTTTAAGGCCAACAAGGTTCAATCCATCCAGAATGCCACGCGGGCCCTGAACAAGACCAAACGGCAAAACATCATTCGTCACCATAGTCACGGCCCCGATGATGGCGCCGCGCCCGATACGGACAAACTGGTGAATGCCCGACAGCCCGCCAATGATGACATCGTCGCCAATCACGCAATGCCCGGCGACGGCAACCTGATTGGCCAAAATAACCCGGTCGCCCAAAACCGCATCATGGCCGACATGCGCCCCCGTCATCAGCAGACAATCATCGCCGACCCGCGTCACACCGCCACCGCCCGCCGTGCCGGTGTTCAACGTGGCCCCTTCGCGGATACGACAGCGCGCGCCCACGATCAGCCGGGTGCGTTCGCCGGCGAATTTCAAATCCTGCGGAATCTCGCCTACCGTTGCGAAGGGGAAAATCACCGACCCCGCACCAATATCCGTCCACCCCGTAATCACCGCGTGCGATTTCACCTCAACGCCTGCGCCAAGCGTTACTTCGGCCCCGATCAGCGAAAATGCCCCAATGCGCGTGCCATCGCCGATCACTGCCCCCGGTTCAATATGGGCCGTCGGATGAAGGATGGCTGTGGCAGAAATGCTCATGGTGTCACGCCTTTGGCACGTCAAACATCGCGGTAAACTGGGCTTCGCAGGCCAATTCGCCATCAACCATCGCGCGACCTTCAAACTTCCATACCCGGCCGCCACCGCGCAACGCAACGACATGCAGCTCCATCACGTCGCCAGGCACGACTTTGCGGCGGAATTTCACCGCATCAACGCCCATGAAAAACACATTGGCGTTCTTGTCGACCAGATCCATCGACAGCCCCACCAGAATACCGCTGGTCTGCGCCATCGCCTCGACAATCATCACGCCGGGAAAGATTGGCATATTGGGGAAATGGCCCTGAAACTGCGGCTCGTTAGACGTGACGTTTTTGATGCCAATGCAGGATTTGTTCACAATAATGTCGCGCACTTTGTCTACCAGCAAAAACGGATAGCGGTGCGGAATGATCCGTTTGATCAAAGCAAGGTCGGCAGTCAACATGGGTGGCGCGGCATCATTCATTGGTCGTCCCCTATGGTCTGGCCCTCTTGTTGGGGCATAGACGTGTGGCTAACAAATACCGCTGCCCAAAACAAGCGCAGGGGCGCTATGGTGCAACAGGTGCAACTGCACCCGGCGGGGCCACTTTTAGGACCATTGGTTTCGTTACGCCATCGCCAAGCAATTCATCAATGCGCGCGATCACTTCATCGGTGATGTCGATCGCCCCCAACGACACAACAATCGCCGCTTGATTGACGATTGCGGACGCGCCTTGTTCTACCATGTAATCCCCGATCATCGGCGCAACCTTTTGAAAAAACTGCTGCCGTGCACCGTCACGACGCGCAATAAACGCGGCTGACTTGGCATCTTGCGCGGTGCGCAACGCCTCGACTTTGTTATCAAACGCATCCGCAAGGGCGCGAAATTCAACCAATGGCATGCCCTCGCGGCGATCTGTCAGGCTGCGCTCTTCGGCCTCAAGGGCGGCGTCAATGCGGCGGTTTTCGGCCTTCAGGGCTGCCGCCTCTTGTTCATCAGCGGCAAGCATCGCTTTGCCAAACAAAGTGCGTTGAAAGAGCGCGTCCTGATCAATCGTAAGAATGGCCGATCTTGGCTGACTTGGGTCTTGTGCCACCGCAGGGGCCGCCAAAAGCCCCAGCACCACGGCCAAACCCCAGCCCATCCGCTGCAAAACGGATGCCGGCTTTGCCATCAGAACTGCGTCGAAATCGTCAGGTCGAACTTTTGTTCACGATCATAGGTTTCTTTCTTGATCGCGTCGGTAAAATTGAACCGCAACGGGCCAATGGGCGTATCCCAGAACAACGACACACCAACGACCGAGCGGGTGGCAAAATCGGCACCGACAACGCCGGGCCCCGTGGCATCCAGATCCCAGACTGACCCGACATCGACGAAGACACCGCCCTTGATGCCGTATTCTTCGGGCAGACCCAACGGAAAGTCTGCCTCAAGCCGGGCAACGGCAAACACGTTGCCACCAAGGGCGTCTTTGTTCACAGCCCCTTCGTCTCGCGGGCCTATGCCATTGAATTCAAAGCCGCGAATTTTGCCATTGCCAAAGAAACGATCAGTCACCCGCGTGCTATACCCGCCAAAACTGTTGACGACCCCGCCTTCAACAATGGCACGAATGGTAACCTCTTCGTTGAACACTTTGGTTTCTGCCAAGGCCAGTGCCGTTGTCTGGATGTATTTCACATCGCCGCCAAGACCGGCAAAGTCCTGACTAAAACGGAACAGATAACCGCCGTTGGTGTTCACACCATTGATGCGGTTGTCGAACGAATAGGTATAGCCAAGTGCTGATCCCAATTGCCCACCAAGGGCCGCTTCGGCCGTCAACAACGGCGACGCCCCGACGGCGACATTGGTGACCGAGTTTTCGAAAATCTTGAAGCGCACTTCAAGGCGTGACAACTCACCAATAGGGAATTCCAACGCGGGACTGATCGAGATGTTGCGCGTGTCATAGCTGGCGGTGGCTTGTTTGGTTTGACGGTAGGCGGCCGAGAACTTCAGTTTCAGATCGCGGCCCAAAAACGCGGGTTCAACAAAGGAAACGCTGGAATCAACGGTGTCACTGCCCGAACTGATGTTCACGCTTAAAGCCTGCCCGCGACCCAAAAAGTTGGTTTCCGAAAAGCCGATGTTCAACCCGACACCAGCATTCACACCATAGGTCGCCCCAAAGCTTAGCGATCCTGTGGGGGCCTCTTCGACATCCACGTTCACCACAACCTGATCGGGTGCCGATCCCGGTTTGCTATCGACATTGGCATCGGTGAAATATCCCAAAGCGCGAATACGCTCTGCAGCTTGGCGAATTTCGCGCGGATTAAAGGGGTCTCCTTCCACCGTGCGGAACTGACGGCGCACCACCTGATCAAGTGTCGTGGTATTGCCTTCAATATCAATCCGTTCCACAAAGACCTTCTCGCCGCGCTTTAGCACAAACTCGATATCCAGCGTGCCTTCGCGTTCGTTGCGCACTACGCGGGGTTCGATCCGCAAGAAATTCAAACCCTTTTTCAGGGCCAGATTTTCCATCCGCGCGATGTTATTTTCTATCACCGCAGGCGAGTATGTGACGCCAGAGCGCATTTTCTGAACGGCAATAAATTCGGCCGCGTTAACCGTGTCAATTTCCGACACTGTCGAAATCTTGCCGATCTTAAAGCTTTGGCCTTCACGCACAGTGAAAGTTACAAAATTCGCATCGCGTTCGCGGCTAAGTTCGCCTGACGCATCAAGAACTTGCACATCGACATAGCCGCGCGACAGGTAGAAATCGCGCAGCAGCTGTTTGTCCAGTTCAAGCCGTTCGGGCACAAAGGTATCGCCTTTGATCACTTCGCGCAGAAACCCTGCCTGTTTGGTATCCAGCACCTGCCGCAAGCGGCGATCCGAAAACGCCCGGTTGCCGACAAAGGACAAACGTTCAATCTCAACCGTTTTGCCTTCGGAAATCTCAAACACCAGATCGACGCGGTTGTCTGACCGCCGGATCAGGCGCGGATCAACGGTTGCGGCCAACCGCCCCTGCACGCGGTAAGCTTCGGCCAAGGCGGCGGCGTCAGCTTCGGCTTGGGCCGGCGAATACACCAGCCGCGATTTCGATTTGATGATCGTGGTCAGCACTTCGTCTTTCAGACGCTTGTTGCCCTGAAAATCAACCACATTGACCATCGGGAATTCTTTGACCCGGATCACAAGCGTGCCGCCGTTTGGCACCAATTCCACGGTTTCAAACAAACCAGACTGCACAATGCGCTGATATGCGTCGTTCAAACCTCCGGCCGATACTGCCTCGCCGCGGGCGATTCCCGCATAATTAAGAATAGTGGCGGCTTCGATCCGGGTGTTGCCTTCGATCACCACATTCGAAAAGCTATAGCTTTGCGCATTCGCGGGGGTGAAGAAAGGGGTAGAAACCATTGTGCTGGAAAGCAGAATTGCCACAAAGGCGGGCCGCAAAAACTTCCGGGCGCTTATCAAGTGCCCGCCTTTTGCGCTTGCCATTTTCTGCATAAGTCGCCCCCAGATCACACTAACTCGTGTCCCTGACTAGCCCGATTGGCAGGCCTTGTCAAAAGGCTGTGGCGCAGGATTTATAATATCTGCGCAGATCGGCAAATCTATCTGTGGATGAAATCCGCCTTAAGGCTGAACCAAAGTTGATCCCAAAAAGGCACCCGCCAAAAGCCCGACAATCACAGTGCCAGCGCTAAAAACCCGGTCCCAGTTCAGCCACAGCAAAAGCGACAGACCTTTGTATCCGTTCATAACCGTTTGCATGACAGCCCCTTTGCGTCTTTTCCACCCAAACAGGCTACGTCAGGATTGTGGCAGCACTGTGACTTTGGGCCTTTCGCGGATCAAGCGCAGAACAGATCGTTGCTTAACGCGAAGGCCATGAACGACAAGATCAAAAATAAGCCGGACGTCATCAGGATATTCAGCGCCCGCGGCGATGGGGGGCGGCGAAACACCGCTTCATAGGCGTAAAACACCAGATGCCCGCCATCCAGCACCGGGATCGGAAACAGGTTCAGCATGCCAATGCCCAAAGACAGCGCTGCCAGCATGGTAAAAAACACCTCTGGACCTGACCTTGCCGCATCGCCCATCACTTCGGCCATGCCAATTGGTCCGGCAAGATTGCACGAACTGATCGACCCCGTGATCACATGCCACAGACCCGACAGCGACGATTTCGCCACAAACCAAGCCTGCCCCGTCGATAATTGAATCGTTTCCCACACACCGGCCCGCCGCATTTCGGGATCAAACAACAACCCGCCCGACAGACCGATCAGCCAGCGGGTTTCAAAACCACCTTCGGCCAATGGAATGTCGCGGCGATTGGCTGTCAGGGACAGCTCTTTCACCTCGCCATTGCGCCAAACCGTCAAAGCCACAGGTTTACCCACCGACGCCTCGATGATCGGTGGCAGTTCTTGAAACGCGGTCACGTCTTTGCCGCCCGCGCGCAAAATCACATCCCCCGCCTGAATGCCCGCATCCATCGCGGCATTCTTGGGGTGAACGTAATCGACGATCGGCAAAAACGGGTGTGGTGCCTGAACATCCACCGGCTGGCCCGCGCGCAACACCTGATAGGTAACGACGGCCGCCGGGGGCAAATCGCGCGCCACGGTCACATAGGCGGCAAGGTCGGGCGTTTGCAAGCCGTTGATCGCCAAAATCTGATCCTGCACTTGCAGGCTTGGTCCTTCGAACGGCACGGACTGCAGTTTGCCAACCACTGGTAATTCGGTTGCAACGCCACTGTAAGTGATCATGCCGACATAGACCGCCAGCGCCAGTATCAGGTTGAAAAACGGCCCCGCCGCGGCTGTTGCGGCCCGCGCCCACAAAGGGGCACCATGCATCGTGTGACGTTGCTCTTGCTTGGACAGGCGTGCGATAACAGCGCCTTCCTGCACGGATGTCGCATCTTTATCGCCCAGAAATTTCACATATCCGCCCAACGGCAGCGCCGCCACTTGCCAACGGGTGCCCCGGCTGTCAACCCGGCTGAACAGCACCGGACCAAAGCCTAGACTGAACACTTCGGCATGAATGCCAGACAAACGGGCGACGATGTAATGGCCGTATTCATGCACGGCGACGATGATCGAAAGCGCGATGATGAAAAACGCAATCGTCCAGGCAACAGAGCCGGCACCAATTACAACACTGCTAAAATCCACGCTTACCTGCCTTTTGCCCGTTTCATTGCCGCCTCTTGGCCGCGTATTCTTGCTAGATGGTCAATCGCCTGCACATCCTCAAGGGTCTGTGCGGCGATTCCAAGGCCGGACTGCGCCGAAAGCAGGGTCAATGTGTCTTCGACCACCCCCGCCATATCCATAAATCCGATCTCGGCGGCGATAAAGTGATCCAAGGCCACCTCTTTTGCGGCGTTGAATGCCGCCCCGGCAAGCCCGCGTATCTGCATCACCTCGCGGGCCAGACGCAAGGCCGGATAGCGCTGCAGGTCTGGATCGCGGAAGGTCAGCGCGCCCAGTTTCGCCAGATCCAGCCGCGCCACGGGCAACGGGCTGCGCTGCGGCCAGTTCAGCGCATACCCGATAGGATGGCGCATATCGGGCATGCCCAGATGCGCCATAACCGCGCCATCGCGGAACCCAACCATGGAATGAACGATGGACTCGGGGTGGATGATCACTTCGATCTGATCGGGATCTATGCCGAAAAACTCGCGTGTTTCAATGACTTCCAGCGCCTTGTTAAACATAGATGCCGAATCAAGCGTGATCCGCGCGCCCATCGACCAGTTCGGATGCGCCAAAGCGTCCGTCATTGTGGCCGAAGCCAGCCGGTCGATCGGCCAATCGCGCAGCGCGCCACCGGATGCCGTCAAGATAATGCGTTCAACCGATGCGATGTCTTCACCCACCAATGCCTGAAAGATTGCCGAATGTTCGGAATCCACCGGCAGGATGGTTGCATTATGCCTGGCGGCTGTGGCCAGCAACAATTGCCCCGCTGTTACCAGACTTTCCTTATTGGCCAGTGCCAAATGGCCGCCGTGACGCAAAGCGCGCAACCCCGGCACCAGACCTGCGGCCCCTACAATCGCGCTCATCACCCAATCGGCAGGGCGGTCGGCGGCCTCGGCAATGGCCGCTGTGCCCGATGCCACGGCGATTCCGCTGCCTGCCAACGCATCGCGCAGGGCAGGCAGGCACGCATCATGCGCCGTCACGGCAATTTCCGCCCGCAACGCCCGCGCCATTTCCGCCAGCCGCACCACATTGCGCCCCCCCGTCAGGGCGACCGTGTGAAAGGCATCAGTCCCGCCTGCGTGCATCAGCAGATCAAAGGTGGATTCCCCAACCGACCCGGTCGCCCCAAAAACCGAAATCTTGCGCATCCGTTACGGCCCTATCGGCAACGGGATGGCCCGTGTCAGCACCATCACGAACACCATGGCCCCCACCAGCGCATCAAAGCGGTCCATCAAGCCGCCATGCCCAGGGATCAGGTTCGAGGAATCTTTCACCCCAGTGCGCCGCTTGATCCAGCTTTCGGCAATATCGCCTAATTGGCCGGCAAAGGCCAAAAACGGCGAAATCACGATCAGGGTCCAGTCGCCATGCCCCGCCAGCACGAAACCCGTCCCAACCGCCGCTGCCCCGATCCAGCCTGCAATCGTGCCCGACCAGGTTTTCTTCGGGCTGACAGCAGGCCAGAATTTGGGCCCGCCGATGATGCGCCCGGCAAAATATCCCATCACATCCGACACGATCACCACACCCAACAGCCACAAGATTGCCGCCGTGCCGGATTCGTCGCGCAGCACGAACAGCCCATGCCCCGCCACCATGATCGCCAGTGCCAACAGGGCCGCTGTTCCCCGCTGCGCGCGCTCAGTCACCAAAAAAGCAAGCCCCACAAACGGAAACAGCCAATAGGCCGGAACCGACGGCCAGCCTTCATCCATGATCAATGACACGGCAGCCATTGCCGCCAAGGCCAGTGCCATGCGCGGATCGGCGGGGGCGGTGATGCGGGCCAGTTCCCAGATCATGATTGCCGTCAGGGCTGTGATCAGCACCAGAAACGACAGCCCGCCCAGCCATATTTCAACCGCGCCCACGGCCAACATCACCGCCGCCGAGATCAGGCGCGGCTTCAAGTCGACCCACCGACCGGCTTTGCCATTCATGCGCTGATCACCCCGCCAAAGCGGCGTTCCTTGTTGCCAAAGCGCGCCACGATGCTGGCAAGTTCGGCCGGCGTGAAATCGGGCCACAGGGTTTGGGTGAATTCATATTCGGCATAGGCCGCCTGCCAGGGCAGAAAGTTTGACGTCCGCGTCTCACCGCTGGTGCGGATCACCAGATCGGGATCGGGCAAATCAGCGGTATCAAGGCGCTGCGACACCAGCGCATCGGTGATCACCGCCGGATCAAGCCGCCCCGCCGCCACATCTGCCGAAATGGTACGGATAGTGCGCAAAATCTCATCCCGGCCGCCGTAATTGATCGCCACAGTCAGGTTCAGGCGGCTTAAAGGGGCTGTGCGGTCTTCAATCCCTGCCATCAGGCGTTGCAGCTTTGGGTCAAGGCGGGAACGGTCGCCAATAAACCGCATCCGCACACCTTCGGATGCCAACCGATCTGCTTCGCGCTGAATATAGCGGGCAAAGATTGACATCAGGCCCAAGACTTCTTCGGTAGAGCGTTTCCAGTTTTCCGTGGAAAACGCATAGATCGTCAGCCAGCGGATGCCCAGATCAGGGGCGCAGCGCACGATTTCCTTGACCCGTTCGGCGCCTTTGCGGTGCCCGACAAGACGCGGCCAACCGCGATTGGTGGCCCAGCGGCCATTGCCATCCATGATAATGGCCACGTGTTCCGCAATGCGGTCACCGGCCGGATTGGCTGTATCCCTAAAGCCCACGCCTTACCTCATACCCGCTTTGTCGCAACCACCGGTGCCAGAAAAATTTTCGCCGAAAATTTTCACCGCCATCCGCACCATTTATACCTGCATGATTTCGGCTTGTTTGGTTTCCAACGCGCGGTCTACACCTGCGATGGATTTGTCCGTCAAATCCTGCACTTCGTCGGCCCACATCTTTTGATCATC
>JANNAT010000124.1:0-1619 GCA_031384605.1 Cypionkella sp. | reverse complement strand
GCGAGGAAGATTTCGAATATCTGGTCGGCTTTCGCCTGAAGGGGCACGCCTGCGGTGATGATGTCGCCGCAGTTCAGGTCCATGTCGTCGGACATGCGGTCATACATTTCGGTATTCGTCGCAAGTTTGATGCCGGGGGCGGGTTTGAAGCCGGAGACGGAGCCTCGGCCCGTTGTAAACACGATCAGGTTCGCGCCGGAGGCGATTTGGCCGGTGACGGAGGTTGGATCATAGCCGGGGCTGTCCATATAGACAAAGCCGCGTTCGGTGATCGGTTCGGCAAATTTGTAGACTTGCGTCAGGGGGGCGGTGCCGCCTTTGGCGACGGCGCCAAGGGATTTTTCAAGGATCGTGGTCAAGCCGCCCTTTTTGTTGCCGGGAGATGGGTTGTTGTCCATCTCGCCGCCATTGCGGGCGGTGTAGTCTTCCCACCATTTGATGCGTTCGACGATTTTCTCGCCCACTTCGCGGGAGACGGCGCGGCGGGTCAGCAGGTGTTCGGCGCCGTAGATTTCGGGGGTTTCGGACAGGATGGTAGTGCCGCCATGGGCGACGATCAGGTCAGAGGCGGCCCCAAGCGCGGGGTTGGCGGTGATGCCGGAATAGCCGTCTGATCCGCCGCATTGCATGCCGATGACAAGATGTTCGATGCCTGCGGGGGCACGGGCGAATTCATTGGCGGTGACGGCCATTTCTTTCAGCACCTTGATGCCCGCGTCGATGGTTTTGCGGGTGCCGCCAGTTTGTTGAATGGTCATGTAGCGGAAGTTGCCATCCTTGCGCATCCGGCCTGCGCCGATCAGGTCGGGGATCTGCATCACTTCGCAGCCCAGACCGACCAGCAATATGCCGCCAAAGTTGGGGTTGCGGGCGTAGCCTTTGAGGGTGCGGAACAGGGTGTCATACCCCTCATCCCGGCCCGACATGCCGAAGCCGGTGCCGTGGACGATGGGCACGACGCCGTCGATATTGGGGAAGGCATCAAGCCAGCCATCTTTTTCGCAGGCCTCGGCGATCATCTTGGCGACGGAACCGGAGCAGTTGACCGAGGTGAGAATTCCAAGGTAGTTGCGGGTGCCGACGGTGCCATCCTGCCGGTGATAGCCCATGAAGCTGCGGTTCCTGGTTACCACGGGTTGCGGATTGTGTTCGGAGGCAAAGGCATAGTCCAACTCGTGACTGCCCATGCCAAGGTTGTGGGTGTGGATATGGTCGCCCGCCGCAATGGCGACGGTGGCGACGCCGATGATCTGGCCATAGCGCAGGACGTTCTGACCGGGGGCGATGGCGGCGGTGGCGATCTTGTGGCCGCGCGGCACGGCATGGGCCAAGGGGGCGGTAAGGTCGGGGAGAGTGGTGCCAGCGGGCAGGTCGGCCAGTGCAATGATCACGTTGTCGGACGGGTGCAGGCGGATCACGGTGGGCGGCATGGCAGGCTGGCCTTTCGCTGAGGGGGGCGCGCTTGACAACAGGGGCGTGGGCGCGGCTAACATGTTAGTACAATACAAGGTGAAGCGATGCCAGTTCAAGAGCCAGTGTTCGACGTCGAATTGCCGGCGCGTGGCCCGCTGCGGCCGCTGACGGCGTTTGAGGGGTCCTTGGCGCAGCGGGTTTACGGC
>JANNAT010000082.1:0-5477 GCA_031384605.1 Cypionkella sp. | reverse complement strand
GGGCGGCTTTCGCGCCGTGGCCAAGACCGCCGAAGGTGCGATGGCGCTGCTGGCCGAGGTGCAGGCCTATGAGGCCGCAGGGGCCTTTGCGCTGGAGGTTGAAGTGGTGCCAGATGCAGTAGCCTCGGAGATCAGCAAACGGGTTGGGATTTTGCTCTGGTCGATGGGGGCCGGTGCGGGCTGCGATGCGCAATATCTGTTCGCCGAAGATATCCTCGGGCAGAACCGTGGTCACATGCCGCGACATTCCAAAATATACCGCGATTTTGCCGCCGAATATGACCGGCTGCAGTCCGAACGCATCGACGCGTTTCGCGAATATGTGGCGGATGTTGGGGATGGGTCTTATCCGCAAGACAGCCATCTGGTCAAAATGGCCGATGCGGAACTTGCGCAGTTTCAGGAAATGTTGGCGAAAAGCTGAACCCTGATTACGACGGTGATTTGACGCTGAGCGGGCAGTGCACCTATCGCCGCTGAAACTCCAACCCCAAAGCGCCGTTTGGAAACGGTTGATTGCCCCGGTCACACACGATAGTTCGGTCTTGGACAAAAGGATTTTGCCATGGCCGATATCACCGTGACCCCAATTCCAGAACGCAGACGCGGCTCTGGCGTGAAGGTGGTTTACGACCTTTTGCGCGACGAAATCCTTGATCTGACCCTGCCCCCCGGCAGCCCGATTGACGAAGTGCAACTGGCCGAGCGGTTTTCGATGTCGCGCACGCCGATCCGCGAGGCACTGGTGCGGCTGGCCGGTGAGGGATTAATTGATACCTTGCCAAATCGGTCGACCATGGTGTCGAACATTGATTTTCTGAACCTGCACACGTTCTTTGAGGCGATCACCCTGATGTACCGGATGACAACCCGGCTGGCGGCTGAACATCACAGCCCCGGCGATTTGCCGATCATCCGCGCCCATCAGGCCGAATTTGCCAAGGCCGTCGCCGCGCAAGACGCCCTGGCGATGATCGCCACCAACCGCGATTTTCATGCGGCGATTGCCGAGGCGGGGCGCAACCCGTATTTCACCGCCCTGTTTTGCCGGCTGCTGGATGAGGGGCGGCGCATCTTGCGCATGTATTACCAATCCTTCGATGACCGCCTGCCGCAACGCTATGCGGATGAGCATGAAGAGATGATCACCGCCATTGCCGCCCGTGACGTGGGCGAAGCCGACCGTCTGGCCAAAAGCCATGCCGATCAGATTGTGCGCCAAATTCAGCAGCTTTTCGCGCGGGATCAAAGGCAGGACATCGCGTTATAGGTTTCGCTTAATTCTTGTCGACAAATTGTATACAAAAGATATGGTAGATCCTATGAAAGATTCGGGGGCCGTTATCGGTGCCTGTTCAATCCTTCAAATTCTTAACGCTCATCCGGAGAACACAATGAAATCGACGATTTTTTCAGGTGTCATTCCTGCCCTGATGACCCCGTGCAAGCCTGACCGCACGCCCGATTTTGACGCCCTGGTGCGCAAGGGCCACCAGATGATCGCGGCGGGCATGTCGGCGGTGGTCTATTGCGGATCCATGGGCGACTGGCCGCTGTTGACCGATGCGCAACGCATGCAAGGGGTTGAGCGGTTGGTCAAAGCCGGGATCAAAGTGATCGTTGGAACGGGGGCCGTGAACACCGCCACCGCCGTGGCCCACGCAGAACATGCCGCAAAGGTTGGCGCGCACGGCCTGATGGTCATTCCGCGCGTGTTGTCGCGAGGCCCGTCGATGGCCGCACAGCGCAACCATTTCAAGGCAATCCTTACCGCCGCCCCCGATCTGCCCGCCGTCATTTACAACAGCCCCTATTACGGCTTTGCCACCCGGGCCGATCTGTTTTTCCAACTGCGGGCGGAACATGCAAATCTGATTGGGTTCAAGGAATTTGGCGGACCTGCAGACCTGCGCTATGCTGCGGAATATATCACCTCGGGCGATGAAGATGTGGTCTTGATGATCGGCGTGGATACCGGCGTTTTCGATGGTTTCGTGAACTGCGGCGCTGCGGGTGCGATCACCGGTATTGGCAACGTGCTGCCACACGAAGTGATCACCTTGTGCAACCTAAGCCAAGCCGCGGCGGCGGGCGATATGGAGGCGCGGCTGCGCGCCCAAGAATTGGAGGCCGCCCTGAACGTGCTGTCATCGTTTGATGAAGGTGCCGATCTGGTGCTGTATTTCAAATACATGCTGCTGCTGCGCGGTGAGGCGGAATACGCGCTGCACTTCAACGCGACCGATGAATTGACCGCCAGTCAGCGCGGCTATGCCGCCGCACAACTGGCCCTGTTCACCACCTGGTATGCCGGGTGGAGCCTGCTGCCGGGGGCGGTTGCAAAATATAAAGCCTGATCTGGCAGCGGCGCGTCGGATAGGATCAAAATTATACGACCCAGCTGTATACTTTATGTATTTTTAGTTGATTTGATCCTTCGATAAGAGAATACTAACCCTACGTGACCCAAGATTTCAAACTCAGGGAGCAAGACATGAAAACCACACTATTTGCCATTGGCCTGCTAGCCGCAGCCGCCCTTTCCTCGGCGGCCAATGCCGACAAACTTGATGATATCATCTCATCCGGCGTTCTGCGCTGTGCAGTTGTGCTGGACTTCCCGCCGATGGGATCGCGCGATGCCGACAATAACCCGATCGGATTTGATGTCGATTATTGCAATGATCTGGCCAAGGCGTTGGGCGTGACGGCCGAAATCGTCGAAACGCCGTTCCCGGAACGTATTCCGGCGCTGATGTCGGGCCGCGTCGATGTGGGTGTGGCGTCAACATCCGATACGCTGGAACGGGCGAAAACCGTTGGCATGTCGATCCCCTACTTTGCGTTTGAAATGGCTGTGACGGCCAATGACAAATCGGGCATCACATCGTTTGACACGATGAAGGGCAAAGTGGTTGGGGCCACCGCCGGCACCTATGAAGCCATCGCGCTGGAGGCGCAGGTCAAGGCATGGGGCAGCGGCGAATTCCGCCCCTACCAAACCCAGGCCGACGTGTTTCTGGCGCTGACCCAAGGCCAGATTGACGCCACCGTATCCACGTCGACCGTGGCCCAAGCCAATATTAAAACCGGCAATTTTCCCGGCATTACGGTTGTGGGTCTGGCCCCGTTTGATACCGATTACGTAGCGCTGTTTACGCTGCGCGAAGAATATGGTTTCATCAACTATCTGAACCTGTTCGTGAACCAGCAAGTGCGCACCGGCCGCTATGCCGAATTGTATACCACGTGGATCGGTGGCGTCGAATTGCCGAACCTGACAGTCGACGGCGTTTACCGTTGATCTGATCATCCTGTCGGCGGCGCAGGCCTTGGCTTGCACCGCCGACACCTTATGGCGTGAAGGGGGGCGGCGATGTTGAACTATACGTTCCATTGGAACCAAGCCCTCAAAGCGCTGCCACAAATGCTGGAAGGCGCGCTTGTGACGCTGCAAATTGCAGTGCTGTCTATGATGATCGGGCTGATCTGTGCCATCGGTTTGGTGTTGTGCCGCCGGTCGGGAAACATGATCCTTGGCGGCTTTGCCACTGTCTGGGTCGAAGTGGCCCGCAACACCCCGGCGCTGTTTCAGATTTACATGGCGCATTTCGGGTTGGGCAATTTTGGCATTCATCTTAGCCCCTACACCGCCCTGCTGGCAGGCATCACATTCAACAACGCGGGCTATCTGGCCGAGAATTTTCGCGGTGCTTTGAAAGCCATTCCAGATACACAGCCCCGCGCCGCGCGGTCATTGGGTCTGACGTCTTTGCAGGCGTTCCGCTATATCATGGTGCCACAAATGTTGCGGGTGGCGTTTTTGCCGATGACCAATCAGATGGTCTGGGCAATTTTGATGACATCACTGGGCGTGACCGTGGGGATGAACATGGATCTTGCCGGTGTGACGCAGGAATTGAACGCGCGCTCATTTCGCACCTTTGAATTTTTCGCCTTTGCCGCCGTGATCTTTTACCTTTTGACCAAAGCGGTAACGCTGGGTGCCCGGGCCATGGCCGCGCGGCTGTTCCGGTATTGAACGCGGTGCGCAATGTTTGAAACCGCCCTGACCCTGAACGATCTGTGGTTTCTGGCCAAAGGGGCCGGAATGACACTGGCGGTGACAGGCGTTTCGGTGGCGGCGGGCACGGTGATGGGGGTGATCTTTGGGGTAATCCGGGCGCAATTTGGCCCCTACTGGTCTGCGCCCCTGACGTTTCTGTTGGATATTTTCCGGTCGGTGCCGCTGTTGATTCAACTGGTTTTGGCCAATGCGTTCCAAGCCATTGCCAAATTTGGCTGGGATCCGTTCACCACATCTTGCGTGGTGTTGTCGCTCTATACGGCGGCTTATTGCACCGAAATTGTGCGCGGCGGTATTGATGCGGTGCCGGTGACAACCCGCCGCGCGGCACGGTCATTGGGCCTGACATGGGCACAGGATATGCGCTATATCGTGGCCCCTCTGGCCACGCGCGTATCGCTGCCCGCGTGGATTGGCCTGACGCTGGGTGTGATGAAGGATTCGGCACTGGTACTGTGGCTTGGCCTGACGGAGCTGTTGAAATCATCGCAAATTCTTGTCACCCGGCTGCAAGAGCCGCTGTTTATCCTGTTGATCTGCGGCGCGATTTATTTCCTGATCAGCTTTCCCATTGCCCGTCTGGGCGGGTATCTTGAAAGACGGTGGTCGCCAAATGATTGAGATCGAAAACCTGCGTAAATCCTTCGGCGCGCTGCAAGTTTTGAAAGGCATCAACCTGACGGTTGCAAACGGCGAAGTTGTCACCATTATTGGCGGGTCGGGGTCTGGCAAATCGACGTTGCTGACCTGCATCAACGGGCTAGAGGCGATTGATGGCGGCAGCATCAAAATTGACGGCGTTGAGGTTCACGCCAAAGCCACCGATATCAATAAATTGCGCCGACATGTGGGGATTGTGTTTCAGCAGTGGAACGCGTTTCCGCATCTGACGGTGCTGGAAAACGTGATGCTGGCCCCGCGCAAAGTGCTGGGTATGGCAAGGCAACAGGCCGAGGAGATTGCGACCAAACATCTGGTCCATGTGGGCTTGGGCGATAAAGTCGGCGTCTATCCATCGCGCCTGTCCGGGGGCCAGCAACAACGCATGGCCATTGCCCGCGCGCTGGCGATGTCACCCAAATACATGCTGTTTGATGAGGTGACATCAGCGCTTGATCCGCAACTGGTGGGTGAGGTGCTGGATACACTGAAAATGCTGGCGACCGAAGGTATGACGATGATCTGTGTGACGCATGAGATGGCCTTTGCGCGCGATGTGTCCAACCGGGTGGCATTCTTTCATCAGGGTGTTGTGGCCGAAATTGGCAGCCCTGATCAGATTTTTGGCAACCCGCAAAACCCTGAAACGCAGAAATTCCTGTTGGGCGTTCGGTAGGGATGCCTGTGCAGGTTATCGTGATTGGTGCAGGCGTGATCGGGCTGTCAGCGG
>JANNAT010000081.1:0-1921 GCA_031384605.1 Cypionkella sp. | reverse complement strand
TGCTTGCGCAGCCGCCCCTGCTCATCCAGCACATAGGATTTCAGCAAATCATCGCCCGCCAACCCCTGCGCCAAAACCTCGGCCACCGTCACGCCCGCCGCCTCAATCATCGGGGCGGGGCGGTGGCGCACCAGATGCGATGTAAAGCGGACCTTGGCCACGGGGCACCCAAAGCTGTTGCAAACTTAGTATGAGGGCTTACCATGGCACCTGTAAAGCGCTTCTGTTCAGGAGTCTGTGATGCCCACCCTGCCCTATATCCATTTTCAGGGCCAATGCGCCGAGGCATTGGCCTTTTATGCCACGGTCTTTGGCGGAACCAATCTGCAAACCATGCGCTATGCCGACGGACCCGAGGCGCCACCCGCATGGCAGGACAGCCCACGCATCATGCATGGTCAGGTCACCATCGGCGATGGCACCCTGATGGCGTCCGACTATCCTCCGGGGATGGAGGGTGATGGGCAAAAAGGCTTTTCGGTGATGCAGACGGCAGCGGATGCCGCCAGTGGCCGCGCCATTTTTGATCAGTTGGCCCAAGGCGGCAGGGTGATTGACGGCTTCAAACCCACCTTCTTTTCCCCCGGTTTCGGTATGGTGCAAGACAAGTTCGGCACCCATTGGATCATTTCGGCTCTGCCCACAGAAGGACCCCAGACATGAGCTTTGCCCCCTATATCGGCTTTGCGGGCAATGCCCGCGACGCCATGACCTTTTACGCATCGGTGTTTGGTGCTAGTGACCTGCAATTCAACAACTTTGCCGACATGGCCGCAGATCAGCGCCCACCGGGCACCGACGGCATGGTGATGCACGCCCAGTTCAGCGCAGGCCCCGGCGCGCCGCTGATGGGCTGCGACATCCCCCCCGGCATGGGAGAGCCGGGACCGGGCAGCCATTCGGTGTTTCATGCCGCCCCCGATGCCACCATCGCCGCCCGCATCTTTGACGCGCTGTCCGTCGGCGGCGAAGTCGAAATGCCGCTGGCCCCGACCTTCTGGTCGCCCGCCTTTGGCATGCTGAATGACCGCTTCGGCACGCGCTGGATGATCACCGTCGCCACCGGCGCGGCATAGCCCATGATTGATCATATCGGTATCGCCTCGGAACAGATCAGGGCCGCGCAACGGTTCTATGATGCCGCCTTCGCGGCTCTGGGCGGCGGCGTGATTATGGTGGTGCCACCGGAACATACTGGCGGCAGGGTGGTTCAGGGCTATGGCCGCGAACGGCCACAATTCTGGCTGCATGAGGGTGCGGCGGGTCCGGGCCGCCATGTCGCCCTCAAAGCCCGCAACCGGGCCGAAGTGGACGCCTTCTATACCGCGGCGCTGGCGGCAGGTGGGCGCGACAACGGCGCGCCCGGCCTGCGGCCGCAGTATCACCCCGACTAGTATGGCGCTTTCGTGCTGGACCCCGATGGCAACAATATCGAGGCCGTCTGCCACGACCCGGCCTGACCATGGCTTGATTTTCCGCGCCCGCCCGTGCAAACCCGCGATGGGTTTGCAGGGATGGGCCGGAAGATGACCAGAATCGACGATTGCTTTCAGCGCCTGGGCGCCGCCAAGAAGAAAGCCTTCGTGGCCTATATCATGGCGGGGGATCCGGATGTGGCCATCTCGCTGGCCGTGATGAAGGGTCTGCCGGGCGCAGGCGTCGACATCATCGAACTGGGCCTGCCCTTCACCGATCCGATGGCCGACGGGCCAACCATTCAACTGGCAGGCCAACGCGCCCTTGACGCGGGCATGACCCTGGACCGCACATTGCAGATGGCCCGCGACTTCCGCGTCGGAGACAAGACCACCCCCATCGTTCTGATGGGCTATTACAACCCGATCTATTCGCGCGGGGTTGATCGGTTCCTCGTGCAAGCCAAAGAGGCCGGGATTGATGGGCTGATCATCGTCGATCTGCC
>JANNAT010000067.1:0-65250 GCA_031384605.1 Cypionkella sp. | reverse complement strand
AAGGGCCATGGCACAAACCGGAACCCGATGCGCGCGCTTGTTCTTGGTGCGGCTGGCCGCGAAGTTCAGCATATCGCCGTCCACCTCAGACCATCGCAGGTCTGAGACTTCGGATTTCCGCTGACCCGTCAAAAGCAGAAGTGACACGATGTCATTAAACCTATTGCGGTTAGACAAGGTGTGCCGAAGAAGCAGGCGGGCCTCGCTTTCTGTTAGCACCCGTTCCCGACTGGACGTCACATTGGGACGCTTGAAGGCGGCAAGTGGATTGCTGTTCAAGTACTGCCGCCTCACCGCCCAGCTGAAAAACACCTTAAAGGTTGTAAAGGCGTAGTTCTGGCTGGATCGCTTGTCCGTATGGCGCAAATCGCAGCCATAACCCCGGCAGGCTTGATATCCCCGATGGCCCCTTTAAACCGAATATGCCCCAGATAAAGGCCGTAGCCCTTTACGGTAGGTGCCCGCAACCGCTTGCGGCAATCGGCCAAATACTCTGTCAAGACTGCCTCAAACTCTATCGGCGCTTGCGCATCAGGTAGGGTTAGGAAGGTCACCAAGAATATCCTTGCTTGCGGCGTCTTGAAATGACAGTTCAGGGTATCAGCCAAGCGTTTTCAGTTTGCGCCTTGCGACATACACCACCGCATAAGACTTTGCGCGCACAGACAACCGCAGACCAAAGCAGGGGGTGGCCTCATACCAATAGGTAACTTGCCCTTCCGAGGGCCACCCTTGCTCCTTTGCAGGAGCGTCGGTAAGGCGCTTTCGCAGCGATCCAAGCGGTCTTGAAGCCAGCTCAGTATTTCGGCCTCCACCCATCCGACCCGGTTGGGACCAAGGTTTACCCGCTTGGGGAATGCCCCGGCCTTTTCCAGCCTCGCAACGTGCTGCGGCGAATACAGAACCAACTCTTTCAGCTGGCGCTTTGATAGTATCCTCATCTCGATGTCTCCATTGCTGAAGAGCATCGCGATGCCCAAGGTTACGACATACCTAGGTGATGGTATGTATAGCACAGGGCCGCGATCTTGGCGATAAAGTCTTGAAAGGCAGACCGAATGCCAAATCAACCACCATTGCTTTCACAACGATTTGACACCTTTCCTTATACAAAAATGAAGTCTGCCGCGCTCAGAGTAACTAAACCCAGCCCAACCACTGAGATGGTGTTGCTCCCTAAGGTCACGCTTACGCGATCAGTACCATTGCCTGCGATGACAAAGTCACTGATGTCATCTGCGACAGCCAATGCAAACGAAAGTCTGTCCGAACCATCCACAAACCCGTTTATCGTGTCGTCACCGAACGCGGCGTCATTAAAACGGAATACGTCGGCACCAAAGCCACCGTCCAAGATGTCACTGCTTGTCCCGCCGTCGAGACTATCGTTGCCGTCGCCACCGTATAAAAGGTCAAAGCCTATTCCGCCAAAAATGGTGTCGTTGCCCCCAAGCCCAATCAATTTGTTCGACCAAGTGTTTCCGGTAATTACATCGCCATATTGCGAGCCTTGAATACCTTCTAGGGCCACAAAAATGTCGCCAGTCTGTGTTGAGCCAACTGCGCCGATTTGTGCCGTTATAAGGTTTAGATCAACCTGCACAGCCGTGGTCGAGGTTTGATAGCTGACGTTGTCGATACCAACGCCACCGTCAATACGGTCAGCACCCAAGCCGCCATCCAAATTGTCATCACCTGCCCCGCCATTTAGCGTATCATTGCCTGCGTTGCCGAACATCCGGTCCGCAAATCCAGTGCCAGTCAGCGTCTCAGCAAGGGCTGATCCTTGGACACTGGTGTTGGCGTAAATGTCTTCAACCGTCCAAACGACGCCATTACTGAATTCGACCCTTTCGATGCCATAACTCTTTGAGCTGTCCCAAAATTGATAGAGAATCTTGATGCTCTCAAGTGTTGAGTTAACTTTTATCAACAAATCAGTATTGCCAGATACCCGGCTCAACACGACATCGGTCGACGCAACATCCGTCAGCTGTAGGGTGTCAATTTCGGCAAAAGAAATAGCCTTTTCATCAATGATATCGTTTCCGTCACCTTTCACCCAAATATAACGATCATTGCCATTGGAACTTTGCTCATTCGTGTCGAAACCGCGCAGCAAATCGATGCCACCCTTGCCCCAAAGAACGTCATCGCCTTGAAATCCCGCAAGCGTATCTGCAATCGCAGAGCCTACCAAATTATCACTATAGTTTGTGCCTACTATACTCCCGGTGCCGGAAGCTGTTGTTTTTCTCAAGATATCCGCAAGCGTCCAAACAACTCCATTTCCGAACTCAATCGCGTCAATGCCTAACCCTTTGGTAGGGTCATAGAAGCGGTTAATGACAGTGATGACTTCATTCCCAGTTGGTCGCACAATCGTAACGATCAGATTGTTCGATCCCAATACCCGCGAAAGCAAAACCTCAGTCGGCAGCACATCGACCAGTTTAAGCAGATCGGTTGTGCCCAAAACTTCAGTGCTATCGTTTATGGTGTCGTTACCATCCCCTTTTGACCAAACATAAGTGTCGTCATTGGCACCGCCCGCCAGTGAGTCATTGCCGCTACCGCCAATAAGAGTGTCACGTCCATTAAGGCCATTTAGCGTGTCTGCACCGCCATTGCCGAAAAGTTTGTCTCGGTGGTCCGTCCCTGAAAGAGAGTCATTGCCAGCCAAGCCGTTGACTTGTGTTCTGTCAAAAATCTCATCTAGGGTTAAAAGCGTTCCATCGTCAAAGATGATCTCTTCAATCCCATATCCAAAGTATGTGGTTCCAGAAGCTGCAGCAAAGCGGTTCTTAATTGTTAAAATGCCGTTGATTCCGCCATCTATCAACATCTGCAGATCAACACTTCCGGCGATCCGATTGAAGGTCACATTTGCTGCGTTAACACCATTCAGGTCAAGACGATCAATTTCAGTTCGACTGGTTCCCAAATCATCGATCAGATCACTGTCATCACCCAAGCCCCAGATATAGGAATCAGAGCCATTGCCGCCTTTTAAGGTGTCGTTACCGTCACCGCCATTAAGAGTGTCATCACCATTTTTGCTATCAATGATGTCGTTGCCACCTAACCCATTGATGCTATCACTTAAGGCCCAACCCAAGTTGGTTTGCGCTGTTTCTAGGCCTGAATAGATAAGCATACCCTCGGCCCGCGCAAGTATTTCAACGACGATGCCGTCATTAAACGAAATAAATTCAATGCCATAGCCTTCCCCTGCCGCGTTAAACCGATTCTCGACCGTTATGGTTTCAGTCGTTCCTCCCGCAATCGAAATGATCAAGTTGGTACCAGACTGGCTAAAAGTCGCAGCTGTCGAAGCAACGTCCAAAAGTGCCAGCGTATCAACTTCTGTTAACGAAACGGAGCTGTCTTTTACCAAGTCGTTGCCATCGCCCTGTTTCCATTCAAAGCGATCATTTCCGCCAGCACCGTCAAGCGTATCAGCCCCTTTGCCCCCGACAAGGCGATCATCACCCAAGCTAGTCGAGATAACGTCTGCGCCATCGCCACCAGCAATATTGTCGATCATCGTCGTGCCAGTAAGTGTGTCGGCTATAGCGGTCCCGTTAACCCAAGTTCTGGTTTGAATGTCCTTCAGGTCCCATTCGACGCCGTCAGCAAACCGAATGATGTCAATTCCGTATTGCGCGTTGTTGGTAGTATTGAAACGGTTCAAGACCGTGATGACCTCCGGCGACAGATCAGCAAGAGAATCCTTGATCGCAATTTTGAGATCGTCTGTACCATTGATCCGTGACAAACTAACTAGGTTTGATGCGACATTCTCAAGGATCAAAACGTCCGGCTCTGCAATGATCGTTCCTGCATCATTGATTGTGTCGTTGCCGTCGTTGCCCGCAACGCTGCTGTCTAGTCGCCAAATATAGGTATCAGCGCCCAAGCCGCCAACAAGCGAGTCATTGCCCTGCCCGCCATTTAACGTGTCGTTGCCACCAAGGGCGGTGATTGTATCGTTTCCAGCAAGCCCGACGATGTGATCATCTGTTTCAGTCCCCGTAAGGGCATTTGCAACAATTGTTCCTGTCAGTTTCGTGTTCTTTAAAATATCACTCAGGTTCCAAGAAGTGCCGTCGGCAAAAGTTATCAGCTCAATTCCTTCGCCGTTTAAGGCTGAAGCATTTCCGCCTTGTCCACTGGTCCACCCAGAAACTGAAACGCCTTTAAAGCGATTTGTAACAAGAATGTCCGCTTCAGTCGCGGTTCCAATTGCGTCCAAAATGCGAACGATCAGATCATCATTGCCTTGATTTCGAAGAAGCAGGACTTTCGATTTATCGACATCCGTTAGCTTCAAATGATCAACATCTATTATTGAAAGCGCTACATCGCTGATGGTGTCGGCTCCGTGGCCGCGTGACCAAAAATAGGTATCTTGGCCAGCACCACCGGCCAGTAAATCAGTGCCTTTATTGCCAGTTAGACTGTCATCGCCAGCAGACCCTTTCAGGGTATCATTTCCATTGCCGCCAAAAAGATTTTCGGTATAGTTTTCTTGCCCAATCACTCCACCTGCCACTGTTTTAACCATTGACACAATCTTATCAAGGTTCCACTTTATCCCGTTGCTGAAGCGAAGCTCCTCAATTCCATAGCCCTTAGCGAGATTTTCAAGCATCCTGCTTAGAGTAACGAAGGCTCCAGCTGTTCCGATTTGAACTTTAAGATCATTGGTGTTCAGGACCCTTGAGAGCAAAACTTCGGTAGATGCCACATCCGTTAAAAACAATATATCAGTCTCAATCCGATCTGCGCCAAGGTCGACAATCAGATCATTGCCTTGATTGCGCGACCACTCATAAAGATCATTGCCATTTCCGCCGACCAAAGTATCAAGTCCGGCCTCGCCATTTAGGCGATCCGCACCATCTCCTCCGACAAGACTGTCATTTCCGTCACCGCCTTTAATATAATCTTGCCCGACAGCCCCGGTAAGCGTGTCGGCAATAGCTGTCCCGTTTAAAATCGTGACCACAGGTGGAGCAAACGGTTCATGGGTATTGCCAACACTTAGCTTTTCAACACTTGCTGCTATCGACGCAATGAACTGATTTTCGGTAATTCGACCTGATGAAATATGATCTTGCCACCGCGCAAGATCTTCTGCGCTTGGGCGATGGCCAAAGGCATTTTCAAATACCGTACGAACTAAGGTGGTTCCGGCCAAGACAGCTGTACTTTTTGACGCAACCCCTTGAATCTCACCACTGACTGCCCGCAGTAATGCGATTATGTCGTCCGGGTTTGAAACGTCACGCAGTAGTTTTTCGGATAGAACATCGATCTCTTGATCAGTTGCATCGCGGTCATAAACCGTGTCCACAAGATTTTTGACGATTGAGGCCACGTGTGCTTTATCAAGGCTTCGTTCATAGATAGCAGGATTAATGATCACATCGAAATTATTGGTCGCTATATGGTCATTGCCAGCCACCATGTGCTCAACGCTTTCGGCAACTTCAATTGCAATTTTTGTTCGTTCTGCAGCTTGGGCGGCAAAAGCTGCAAGGTTTGTCGGAAGTGCTTCAGTCCCAATAGCATACAAATGCTTACTTAACTCTTCGTAGCTTGGCGCACGCCCCAAGCCATTTAGATATATTTGTTGCACAAACTCTGCGTTTGTGAGGCTGCCGTAGCGCGAGCTGAATTCGGCACCTTGCAGGGCATTGGTCAATGCAACTTTATCGAGTCGTAAATCTACGATTTTATCAACTAACTGTTCGACTTCAGTAAAGTCGATGTCGCGATCTAGAATAGTGTCAAAAATATTCTGCGCACTAGCGATAATCTTGGCTTTGGTTTCGGCATCTAATCTAACGGTTACAACTGACTCTTGAGGAGACTCCTCCGGATAATCAGTATCTCCACGGCGAACCATGATTATGACCACCCACTTTTTCGTCATCGACCAAGTTTCAATTCCAGAAGAATCGAAACTATGTACTACTGCAATACTGGTAGAACCTACACCAGCAGCGACACCATTCTTCCAAGTATACGATCCATTATCCAGTACAGACTTTGTTATCGTCTGCTTGTTTCCAGACCGAATAATGCTTGTCTCCAAACCGTCCGACGACAAACGCGTTTCAAAGATTTGGCCCGGCAGACCTCCCCGGTTGAATCCGGTTTCAGTTACAAAACGCGACCCGTCGGCTGCATTGTTTGTTTGCTGAGTTTTATCCCAAACGCCGTTTCCATCATAATCGAAGCGGCTAACGATCAACTTGCCATCAGCACTCGTCATCTGCTCTGACAATGTCCGCAGATCACCGTTGGTGTAATAGGTGGCATTGCTTAGGCGTTGGCTACCATCTGCGTTCAGAATTGTCTGAGCCGTGCTGGTGCCATCAATGATCCCGTCCCCGTCAATATCAAACGAAGATGTGATCAGCAAACCATTTGCCGACGTGATGCTGGTTTGCTGATAAGTGGCTTTGGTTGGTCCAAACATCTCAGACATGACGGTACCTTTACTACCGTCAGCCCCGAAAGAAATCGAAGTATTATGAGTGATGTCAACAATTCCATCGGCATTGATATCGAAAAACTGAGAAGCGTTCATGCCATTCAAAGAAGCCGATGTGGCAGCTTTCGCCGTTGTTAAACCATTCAGCCCAATGTCTTCAAATGTTGTTACCACTGTGCGATTTAGGTCAATCTGAACAGCAACTTTCTTGTCAGTATAGCCGTCGCCGTTATCATCTATGATGATCGATTTACTACGCCCGTCAGCGCTGGTGCTTTCAACTCTTGAATAATCAAGCCGAAGCCCCGTGGCATAGAACTTCGTCGTTTCAACAACAGAGCCGTCGGCATATCCTTCAATGGTCTTGGTTGAATCAAAAACACCATTCCCCGAAATGTCCTTGGCAATACTGATGTTAAGCCCATTGCCGCTGGTCGTTGTAACTATCGCGGACGTTTCGGTGGCTGTGCCATCAAAGGTGTGCAAGGCCCGCATGATGCTGCCATCCGTTTTGTAAACGGTGCTGTCTTCTGTGCGGGAGTCAGCAACGCCGTCACCGTCAAGATCAAGCACCGTTGTTCTGACCAATCCATCATCGCTGGCAATAAACTGCGCTGTTGCTTTAGTAACATATTGATCATTGCGAACGACTAAGTTGCGGGTCGTGCTGCCGTCTGCTCCAAGGATCGTTGTGTCAGTCGTAACAAGTTCTGCGCGACCGTCGCCGCTGGCATCAAAATCATAGTCCACAGACCGTGTTTTCGTTAGCCCATCAGCGCTGACTGAAGTCACTAAATTCGCGAATTTTGTACCACCGGCAGACATAAAGTCAGTCGATGTTGTTAAAACTCC
Source organism: Cypionkella sp. (assembly GCA_031384605.1). GTDB lineage: Bacteria > Pseudomonadota > Alphaproteobacteria > Rhodobacterales > Rhodobacteraceae > JANNAT01. Next base: position 57,893 of record JANNAT010000067.1, on the reverse strand, counting down.
AGTATTGGCTAAGAACGTGACCGAAACCCGATCGCTAAATCCGTTTCCATCGGTATCAACACTTTCAACAACTGTCCGTTTGTCTGCGCTTGTGACTTGGGTTGAAGTTGTGATGACCGCAATATTTGCAGCTTTAATCTGAACAGTTTTGGTTTGAACGCCGTCAGCTGCTAAAACGATAGTTGAGAGGCTTGTGCGGTCAAAGGTACCGTTGCCGTCAAGATCGTCAGATTGCGTTGTGACAAGGCCATCATCGCTTTGGGTGCCAACCGAGCGCACAAAAACATTGCCTGCCGCACCCTTTGCAAGAGTGGTTTTTGTGACAGACCCATCCGCGTTCAAAACGCTTGTGTCCTCTATCACCCGTTCAAATACGCCATTCCCATCGGCATCAGATTTGCTAGATGCCAAAAGCCCATTGCCACTGACGGTTTTAACAGTCTGAGCCTGCAATGCGCCCGTGCCGTTGCGGTTGCTTTCGGTCGCCGTAAAGGTGCCGTTATCTGCAATGATCCGGGTCATCACAATGTCATTTTGGCCATCGCCGTTGACATCCCGCGCAACACTAATGTTCCTCTGATCATCGGATGTTGTGGTAACACTGCGCTCCCGAAGGACGTTTGCAATATTGCGCAAGTCTTGTGTAACGGTGGTTCCACCGTCGTTTAGCAAAACCGTCGTGCTCACCTTGCTAAGGTCGTAATCGCCGTCACCATCAGCGTCAGAATTGACCGTAACGACCAATCCGTCATCACTGGTCATTGTTTGGGTTTGGCTTAGCAGCGCGTAACCACCTGTAAATACTTGATCAGCAATCGTGACGCTACCGTTTGCGTTCAGAACCTTGAGGGACGATTGAAAGCGGTCATAAAGACCGTCGCCGTTTCGGTCCGACCAAATGCGCGTATACAACTTGTCATCGCTGACATTTGTGACATCTAGTGTCCGATTGGAACCATCTGAATTATCTACATCAACTGTTTGCGATCTGCTGCCATCCACATTTAAAGTAACAATATCAGAAGTATAGGTATCGTAAATACCGTCGCCGTCCCTGTCGCTCGCGCCCGAGTTCACCAGACCATTCGCACTTGTAGTAAAGGTCACTTGTTGGCTTTTGGTTCCATTCGCATTGTAACTCGTTTCAACTGTGGTTTTTGAGCCATTTGCCGCTTGAGTTATGGTTAAAAGGGCGTCAGTGAACCCATCGCCATTTTTGTCACTGGTAACCGTTGTCGTCAGCCTATCTGCGCTTTGGTAAGTTGTTGTTTTTCCGGTAACAGTGGTGCCGTTGCCAGCATGATCGGTAACTGTTCGGGTAACGCTGCCATTGCCAGCCACAACTTTAGCGTCCGTGCTGCGCAGATCATAGGTTCCGTTGCCATCAATATCAGTATTACGCGTCGTGGTAAGACCGTCGGCTGAAGTGGTCGTAAACTCGGTAGTTCTTAACGATCCATCTTGATTGGTGAAAGAAACATTTCGCGTTCCGGCAGCGATGTTTCGAACATCGCTAATCGCGGTGTCAGTATCGCCGTCACCGTCGGTATCTTCGGTCGTTGTGACCTGAGTACCATCAGATGTGCTGACAGTTTGAGTTTTGGCTTTTATTGAACCGTCTTGATTGCGAACCCATTGTGTCTTGATAACATCAGCATTTGGGCCAGAGACTCCTGTATATTGCATTAGCTCATTGCTGTTGCCGTCTAAAATGCCATCGAAGTTAAGATCGTTTACGGTTTGGCCGGTAATGTTATCAGTAACCAAAGATGTATAGTGATCGTCGCGAACAGAATTGTCACCATTTATGAACTGCACGCGGTCAACACGATAAGAATTGGCAACAATTGTCGCATATTCCCGATGATGCAGATCAATATCCCCATCACCGTCCATATCGATGCTTTTAAACTTCGTCAGCGCATCAAATGACGTCTCACCCCAAACCGTGTTGCGAACCAACCCGTCGGCGTTCTTCACAACCTCGACCGTCGAAACTGCCCCCGCCGCGTTTACTGTAACCGTCTTCTCTTCAATCAAATCCGTGTCGCCGTCACCATCCAGATCGCTGACCACTGACTTCACACGCCCATCTGCACTGATCGTTTCGGTCATCCGCGCCCGCAAACTGCCGTCGCCGTTAAATTCGCTGGTCACCTCAACCCGAGAGTTATTTCCAGCCACCGTAATCGCATGCGTGGTCGTCAGATCAATCGTGCCGTTGCCGTCTTCATCCACTCCGGTTGACCGCACCAGCCCATTGGCCGACATGGTTTCGGTCACCGACCGGATCACCAGCCCACTTTGCGCAAGATCAGAGATTGTCACCGTGCGGCTGCCGTCCCCCGCCGTTGAGCGTACTTCGTGTTGATCAAACCAGCCGCCGCCTGTGCTGTCGCGGTCGATCACCACCGATTTTCCATCCGCACTCGTCGTCGTCACCACCCGGTCCAGCAGCACACCTGTGGCCAAACTGGCCCCCAGCTTGTTCACCACCGTCTCGGTTCGGCTGCCACCCGCTCCCGCCACCGTCGTGATGCTTTGCACCCGGTCGACCACGCCATTACCATCGAGATCAAAGCTGTTGACCACCGACGTGCCCGTCGCATTGGTTACCGATTTCACCACAAAAGCCACTTTGCCATCCGCGCCGTAGCCGGTGTTCACCACCACCCTGTCAGAGCCTGCGGTCGATATCGCCTCAACCACTCGGTGCCCCAACGCCTCGGCCATCAAAAGCGTGCTGGCCACCGTCCGCGTCACCCCATTCATCACGAACGTTGATTGCCCCTGCACCGCCGATCCGTCGGCCAGTGTGATCTGTGTGGCGTCTTCGGTCAGGTTGATTTCGGTAATCCCGAGTGCGGCCAGAGTCTGCACCGTTTTGCTGCCGTCCGCACCGGTCACCATCACCTTGAACTTGGCAAAATCCGTGTCCGCCGCCGTCAGTTTCCCGTCGCCATTGCTGTCAAAACGCGCCCGCAATGCCTGCATATCGCTTTGCGCCGTCGGGTCCCATTCGGTAAACACATATTCCCGCTTTTGGCTGATCGTACCGTCACTATCGGCATCGATAAACAACACCCCATCCCCCGCGCCCGCCCATGCCGTACGGTGCTTCAACCCCACGCCCCCCGCGTCGATGAACTGAGTGGATTTGGAGAGTTCGGTGATCTCAATCCCATCGCCATCGAGGTCGAGGAGGATGGGGCGGCGGCCTTCTTCTTTGACGACAGTCTTTGGTCCAGAGGGTGTATTTACTACTTTTGTGTAGGTTCCATTATCATGATCGACAATTTTCTTCTCTGTTAGCCGACCATTTGTGCCTTCTAAGCCAGCGACTTTCCTAAGAATGTTATCATTGTAGCCACCAGCCAGCTTTCCTGCTTCGCGAGCAGCCTCTGCATGATCCCCACGCTCCAAAGCTTGCACCATTCTTCCCTCGGTCGAGTCACTTCCGTTTCCGGCAAGATCAACAAAACCTGCAGAAAGCCCGGGATGGCGCTCAGCAATAGTCGGGAAATATGAATCGCCGTAATCATGTGCAGCAATTAAAATGTCTTTAATGGAAGAATCGATAGAGATATCAGTTGTTAAAACATTACCTTTCCAATCATGTTCAATCGTTCTTTGTACTTCCAAAACTGTCAAATCAGCGTTAACATCAAAAACATTGTCAATTTTTACCTTTCCCGTTGCATAAAGACCCCCTCTTTCAACTGTTTCGTAACTGCCATCCGACCGCGGTTTGCTCGACTCGTAACTCAACCCAACTTTTGCCTCCACATTTAACTTGGCATGCTTACTGGCGAATACATCTGCTTTTGCAACTCCAGTGAGATTAACTTTTATTTCATCTTCACCTAGATTCACCTTTAAGTTCACGCCTGCTTGAACATAACCGCTTTTCTTCCCTCCGCCAAATTCAACGTTAAGGTGATCTGCAATCTTGCCTTCGATTTTTAACACGCCATAGAATTTTCCACCAAGCTCACCTTTTAAGCCTACCCCAACCCCTCGATCAGACCAGCTGTAGCCTACCTCACCACCGTTAAAAGAAAACTTCTTTTCAAGATTTGGTCCTATCTCAAATTTAGTATTGATATCATCTGGGCCAGACATAATTATTCCTTTACGGTAATTGAAGAATTAAATTGCTTGACAGGTATCCCAATTTAAGTGGTTGCCCTGACGATCTCCATTTAACCTTAGAAAAAAATCTTTTGAAAGACATTCATATTTTGCTCTACTACTTTCACCAATGTTATAAACAACGATGGGTAATTTTCGATCATCAGAAAGCTGCATACGTGGACGAATAACATTTTGTTTTTCATCGATACTTTTTGTCAAATCAAATAAAACCTCTCCACCTTCGACATTCTTCATTGCTAGCAAGTCACGCCAATCAAACACAATGATTAAACCAATATTCGCTTTTTCAATTTCAGATTCGAATGAGGATAAGACATTGTTAAAATCATTTTTCAACATAATTTCTTCAAAGACCGGAATTGCTTCATCAGGAATGCGACTTAGGATCAGAAGGTTGACAGTTTTCGCTTTAACACCATCTGATAGGCCAAAATTAGTTGTATTGATCATAACCAAACCCCAAGCTAAAATTAAAAAAACTATTTGGATCTTTAGGCCAGTTCTTATATAAGCAATCGATTTTCTCATTTCCAACTCCAAGCAAGAACGTAAATTTGAAAGCAATTAATTTACACAATCATACTTTTTAAGTTTCACTGCTTTTAAATCGAAGGCGATAAAAAATATCAACCGACATGATCTAAAGTTTTGAACTTTGCTAGGCGCCTTCTCGAATTTTGCTTGCTTCGATTCAACCACCTTATTCCCCGGCGCCTCGGCCATCGGCAGGGTGCTGGCCGCCGTCCGCGTCACCCCGTTCATCAGATACGTCGATTGCTCTTGCCCTACCGACCCTTCCGCAAGAACCACCCGCGTTGCGTCTTCCGTTAGCTTGATTTCAACGATGCCCAACGCCGCCAAAGTCTGCACCGATGTGCTGCCATTGGCCCCGGTCACCACCCCCTTGACCTTACCAAAATCCGTGTCCGCCGCCGTCAGTTTCCCGTCGCCATTGCTGTCAAACCGCGCCCGCAATGCCTGCATATCGGTCTGCGCGGTCGGGTCCCATTCGGTAAACACATATTCCCGCTTTTGGCTGATCGTGCTTCCCCGCGCAACCTGTGCGCCTACTAACCCGGTCATCCCCAACTTACCCCCAAAGCACAGCAGCGCCGCAGTCACCCCAACCGCGATGCCCCACCCTACAACTTCGCGTTATAGGTGTGTCAACAAGCATTTACAGATAGGTGTAATATATTTTGGACATCGGAAAGCCATTTGGCAACTTTCAGCGCTTTGGCTGTGTTTTAGGACAGATACAATCCAAAGTGGCTCGGTATCGTCATGCGCCACTTTACAGCAACAGGTCCGCGACCGCCTGCCCAAACCGAACCGTCGCCGCGCGCATCTCTTCAGTGTAGCTGTGACGATTGTAAACTGCCGCAACACCGCTGACCGTACCCGACGCATGGTTCAAAAGCCGTTCCGTCACATGAACCGGCGTTCCCAGTTTGGCGTGCATCGTTGCAAACGTTCGCCGCAGATCGTGCAAGGTGAAATGCTGCAACCCGGTTTCCGCAAGAAGCCGCAGTTGGGCACGGTTCCAGCCGTTGAAGGGCGCGTCACAATCCGATGTGCCAAAAACAAAGGTCAAACCGCCGGGTATTGTGCCTAAAAGATCAAGGGCCATGGCACAAACCGGAACCCGATGCGCGCGCTTGTTCTTGGTGCGGCTGGCCGGGAAGTTCAGCATATCGCCGTCCACCTCAGACCATCGCAGGTCGGAAATTTCGGATTTCCGCTGACCCGTCAACAAAAGAAGCGACACGATGTCATTGAACCTATTGCGATTAGACAAAGTATGCCGAAGAAGCTGGCAGGCCTCGCTTTCTGTTAGCACCCGTTCCCGACTGGATGTCACATTGGGACGCTTGAGGGCGGCAAGTGGATTGCTTTGCAGGTACTGCCGCCGCACCGCCCAGCTGAAAAACACCTTGAAGGTTGTGAAGGCGTAGTTCTGGCTGGATCGCTTGTCAGTATAGCGGCCAATCGCAGCCATAACCCCGGCAGGCTTGATATCCCCGATGGCCCCTTTGAACCGAATATGCCCCAGATAAAGGCCGTAGCCGTTTACGGTAGATGTCCGCAACCGCTTGCGGCAATCGGCCAAATACTCTGTCAGGACTGCCTCATACTCAATCTGCGCTTGCGCATCAGGTATGGTTAGGTAGGTCGCCAAGAATATCCTTGCTTGCTTCCGGGCGTCTTGAAGTGACAGTTCAGGGTATCGGCCAAGCGTTTTCAGTTGGCGCTTTGCTCCATACATCACGACATAAGACTTGGCGCGCGCAGACAACCGAAGACCAAAGCCGGGGGTGACCTCATCCCAATAGGTAACTTGCCCTTCCGTGGGCAACTCAAGCTTCTTGACGGCAAGGTCGGTAAGGTGAAGCTTCATTCTAGTCTCTTTTTAGTCTCATGAATCACGTGCGTAAGGAGGTTCCGCCATGTTCAACTGTGATTAGATTTTATCTCTAAGTATCTGATATATAACAGATCATGTTCAGCTATGCAATGTTATGAAAAGTCGAAAAATATAACTGTTAATCAATTGGTCGTAGGTTCGATCCCTACCGTCGGAGCCAAGATTACAAAAAGACCGCATTTCGGTGCGGTCTTTTTGCATTGTGGGGGTGCGTTTGCACCCTTTTGCCATCACTATAGGCAAAGTCAGTGTCCGGCACGGCAATCGCCCTGCCTTCTTTTGCACGCCCCTTCGAAAGCTCATTCTATGTCCCCCACATCCCATCTTCGCGCGGCCCCGTTTAACCTTGATGACACAGGCATTGCATGGGTGACCGACACTCTGGCCGCGATGACGCCTGCGCAAAAGGTGGGGCAGTTGTTTGTGCATATATCCATGGGCAAAGACCCCGCTGAATTGGCGCGGCTGGCCCGGTTGCACCCCGCCGGGATCACGCGGTTTTATACCGATGATGTGGGCTATGAGGCTGATTGCATTGACCGCGTGCGGGGCCAGTCACCAATCCCTTTGTTGATCAGCGCCGATCTGGAAGGCTCGCGGATGTCACTGGCCTTTGGCGCGCAGGTGCCCAATCCGCTGGCGCTGGCCGCCATAGATGATGTGCAGGCCAGCCGCGACATCGCCCGGATCATGGCAGAGGAGGCGCGGATCATGGGGATCAACTGGTCGTTCACGCCCGTTCTGGATATCAACGCCGCCTTTCGCAGCCCGATTGTGGCGACGCGCGGGTTTGGATCAGACCCCGCCATCATCGCCCGCCACGCCTTGGCGCAGATCGAGGTGTTTCAGGCCAACGGCATGGCGGCCACGGTCAAACACTGGCCGGGTGAAGGCCATGACGACCGCGATCAGCATCTGGTCACCACGATCAACCCGCTGACCATCGAAGACTGGGAGGCGACGCACGGCGCGCTTTACCGCGCCGCCATCGCGGCGGGGGTGATGTCGGTTATGTCGGCGCATATCGCGTTTCCTGCCTTTGTGCGCAGCCTTGATCCGGATGCGGGGATCGAGGCATACCGGCCCGCCTCGGTATCGAAGGTTCTGAACAACGATCTGTTGCGCGAACGCCTTGGGTTCAATGGGCTGATCGTGTCTGATGCAACCCCGATGGGCGGCTTTGGGGCCTGGGGGCCGCGCGTGGAAATGCTGCCGCAGGTGATCGAAAATGGCTGTGATATCATCTTGTTCTCGGGTGATCCTGATGCGGATTTTGCGCTGATATCTGATGCCATCGCCGATGGTCGCATATCGCCTGCGCGCCTTGAGCAGGCCCTGATCCGCGTGCTGGGGTTGAAAGCGGCCCTGGGATTGCACACAGCCCCATTTGCCAAGGCCACGCCTTTAATCAACCAGCTTGGCCGCACCGCTGATCGCGCAAGCGCTGCCGCAATCACCGCACGCGCACCGACATTGGTAAAAGACGTGCAAGATCTGTTGCCGTTAACGCCTGCCTGGCACAAACGTCTATTGGTGGTGTCTGGCGGGGTGATTTCGCCAATGCACCCCCCCGCCGCGTTTGATTTGCCCGATATGTTGGCTGCCGAAGGCTTTGCGGTGACAATCTATACCCCTGAAACCCAGATCAGTCCGGCAGATTTCGACGCCATGCTGTTTTTGCTGGGTGAAGAAACCTTGCTGACGCGGGGGCGGATATTTCTGGATTGGGCCAAGATCATGGGCCATATGTTTGGTGCCATGGATCGGCACTGGCACGACATTCCCACTGCTATGATCTCGTTTGGTTATCCCTATTATCTATATGATGCACCGCGCGTGCCAACCTACATCAACGCGTTCTCAACGATGCCAAGCATGCAAAAGGCGGTGTTGGAATGTTTGATGGGCCGCGCGCCTTGGAATACAAAATCACCGCATGATCCGTTCTGTGGTTTAGAGGACGCAAGGTATTAAAGCAGCCCCGGACTTGATCCGGTGCCTGTCCTTTCCGCCAAAAGGCCCCGGATCAAGTCCGGGGCTGCGTTTGCCACACTCGCAAACTTAGCCCGGCAAATGCCTGCGCCGCACCGAGGCTGGCCGGCCCGGAATATCCAGCTTTGCGTCATTGCGCGCGCGCTGCACGATCACCCGGCCTTTGGAAATCACCGCCAACCGGTCAGGCCGCAGCCGCAGCGCCTCAACCGCGTTGCCTGCGTCCAGCACCACCAGTGACGCGACATCTCCGACGCGTAAACCGTAACCCTGCAACCCCATAATCGCCGCGTTCTGGGTGGTGACCATATCAAAGCACCGCGCCATTTCTGCCGGATGCGTCATTTGCGCGACGTGCAGGCCCATAAACGCCACATCCAGCATATCGGCGGTGCCCAGCGAATACCAAGGGTCCAGCACGCAGTCCTGCCCCCAACCCACGGTGATGCCATGCGCCTGCATTTCCTTGACCCGCGTCAGGCCCCGGCGTTTGGGAAAGGTATCGTGCCGCCCTTGCAAGGTGATGTTTATCAACGGGTTAGGAATGGCGCACATCCCCGATTCCGCGATCAGCGGCAGAAGTTTTGACACATAGTAATTGTCCATCGAATGCATCGACGTCAAATGACTGCCCGCCGCCCGCGCGCCCAAACCCAGACGCGTTACTTCGGCGGCCAAGGTTTCGACATGGCGCGAGTGCGGATCATCGGTTTCATCGCAGTGCAAATCCAGCATCAACCCCCGGTCGGCCGCCAGCCCTGCCATATCGCGCACCGATCTTGTGCCATCCTCCATCGTGCGTTCGAAATGCGGAATGCCGCCCACCACATCAACGCCCATATCCAGCGCCCGGATCAGGTTCGCGCGGCCATTTGTGCGGCGATAAAGCCCGTCTTGCGGGAAGGCCACCAATTGCAGGTCAATATAGCCCGCGACCAGCCGTTTCACCTCCAGCATCGCCGTCACGCCGCGCAGATGGTCAGGCGTGGTATCAACATGGGTGCGGATGGCCAGCAGGCCCATTGACGCCGCCCAATCGCAATAGCTGACAGCACGCGAAATCATATCATCCACCGTCGCGATATCGCGCAATTCGCCCCACAAACCAATGCCTTCCAACAAGGTGCCCGACGCATTCACCCGCGGCGTGCCATAACTTAGCACCGCGTCCATATGAAAATGCGGGTCGACAAAGGGCGGGCTGACCAGATCGCCCGCGGCGTCAATTACCCGGCCCGCTTCGGCCTCTATCCGCCCCACGGTCTTGATGCGATCCCCCGCAATGCCGATATCGGCAACCGTTCCATCGGGCAAAGTGCCGCCCCGCACGATCAGATCAAACATCAGCGTTCTCCTTTGCGGTAAGGGATCATCAGGGCAGCAGGCACAACCGCCCGCCGCGACATCAGGGTCAGCGCCAGAATCGACAACACATATGGGGCCATCAAGAACACCTGATAGGGCAGAACAGCACCCATCGGGGTTTGTTGCAGCCGGATTTGCAAGGCGTCAAACGCCGCAAACAGCAGCGCGCCCAACACCGCCTTGCCGGGGCGCCAGGCCCCAAACACCACCAAAGCGATGCAAATCCAGCCGCGCCCGTTGATCATCTCAAAGAAAAACGATGAAAACGCCGACAGCGTCAAAAATGCCCCGCCAACGGCCATCAACCCAGACCCCACGATCACCGCCCCCATCCGCAGGGCGGTCACCGACAGTCCTTGCGATTCCACCGCTGCCGGGTTTTCGCCCGCCGCGCGGATTGCCAGACCCAACGGTGTGCGAAACAGGATCAGCGCTGTGGCAAGCGCGATGGCAAAGGCCAGATAGGTCAGGGCGGTTTGCGAAAACAGCGCATCCCCCAGAACGGGAATATCCGAAAAGTATGGAATTTCGATCGGTTGAAACGGCTCAATCCTCGGTGGGCTGGTCACTTCGGGCAACATCAATCGGTAAGTGAACGACGCGGTTGAACTGGCCAGCAGGGTAATCCCCAACCCCACCACGTGTTGCGACAACCCGAACGGCACCACCAGCACCCCGTGCAGCGCGCCAAACGCCATACCAGACGCTGCTGCCACCCCCACCCCACCCCACAACGGCAATCCCTGATACACCGCCATCCACCCGGCGAACGCGCCGATCACCATGATGCCTTCGATGCCAAGGTTCAAAACTCCGGCGCGTTCGCAGATCAATTCCCCCATCGTGGCAAAGATCAAAGGCGAGGCGATGCGCACGGCGGCGGCCCAGAAACTTGCGCTTAGCAGAATGTCGAACAGTGCTGTCACCTTAACCGCCCCCCGCATTCATTTTGGCGAAAATACTCCCGCCGGAGGCCCCCATATCGCCGCAATTACCGCCCCAGAAATTCATCCCCGCACCATTCGCAGCTTCGAGATGGCCACGCCCAGCACCATGAACAACAACGCCACCGCCAGCAGCATGTCGGCGATATAGGTGGGCACGCCTGCAGCGCGGCTCATACTGTCGGACCCGACGAACACGCCGGCCACAAAAATCGCCGCAGGCACCACCGCCAAGGGCCGCAACATGGCCAGCATGGCCACGATGATCCCGGTATAGCCAAAGCCGGGCGACAGATCCAAACTTAGATGCCCTTTCAGCCCCGCCACTTCCGACCACCCGCCCAATGCCGCCAGACCGCCCGACAGCAACGCCGTTTTCACCAACACCGCCGTGACCGGCATACCGGCAAAGCGCGCGGCAGTGGCGTTTTGCCCCACTGCGCGCATCTCAAACCCCAGCGTGGTGCGGGTCTGAACGACCCAGACCACCCCCGCCGCGATCAGCGCCAGCGCAAAGCCCCAATGCAGGCGCAGGCCGGTCACCAACCGGGGCAACCGCGCCTCAGCGATCAGTGCGGCCGATTTCGGCCACCCCATGCCCGCAGGGTCTTTCATCGGGCCTTCCAGCAAATAGCTGACGAACAACAGCATGATAAAGTTTAACAAAAGCGTGGTTACAACTTCGTCGACGCCTAAGCGTGTCTTTAACAACACCGGTCCCAACAGCACTAGCGCCCCCGCCAGCATCGCCATAACCGCCGATACGGACAACACAAACGGTGCCCCAATCGCGCCTGTGCCCAGCAAAACCGCCACCACTGCGCCCGCATAGAACTGCGCCTCGGCCCCGATGTTCCACAACCGGGCCCGAAACGCCACCGCCACCGACAGCCCGCAAAAAATCAGCGGTGTTGCGCGGTTCAGCGTTTCCAGCAGTGCGAATTTTGATCCAACCGCACCCGTCACGATCAACCCCAAAACCCCCAACGGTTCTGCCCCCGCCAACCCCGCCAAGCCCGACGCCACCACCACCGCCGCCAGAAGGGCTGCCAAAGGATATCCCACCTGCCGCAGCAGGGACGGATTGGCAATCGGTTCAAGCCGCATCGCGCGCCCCAAACCCGTGGCCCGCCATCCACAGCCCCAGATCTGCCACCGACAGCGCCCCGCGGGCAAATTCCGGGCTTAGACGGCCATCCGATATCACATGCACCACGTCAGACATGCTTTGAATTTCTTCCAGATCCTCGGAAATCAACAGCACCGCCGCCCCCGCATCCCGCGCCGCGATCAGGCGGGATTGCACAAAGGCAATCGCCCCCACATCCAACCCCCGCACCGGTTGGTTGGCCAGAATAATCGCTGGCTGCAGTTCCAACACCCGCCCCAAAATCAGCTTTTGCATATTGCCGCCCGACAACAGCCCCATCCGCGCGCCCGGCCCCGAACACCGCACATCATAGCCTGCGATGATGTCGCCCGCCCATGCAGTCGCGGCCCGCCAATCCATCCAACCCGCACGGCTAAAACCGGGTTGATAATACGCCTCAAGCACCGCGTTTTCGGTCAGGGTAAAATCGGCGATGGCACCGGTTTTGTGGCGATCCTCAGGAATGCGGCCCACCCCCGCCGCAATCGCCGCACGCGCCGACCATTGGCTGACAGGCAGCCCGCGCATTTGCAAGCTGCCTTGAACAGGCTGGATCAACCCCGAAATCACATCCGCCAACGCCGCCTGCCCATTGCCCGAAACCCCCGCCAAGCCGGTGATCTGCCCCGCCCGCAACGCCAAAGTTACGCCCTTCAGGCCCGGCGCGCTAACCTTGTCCAACCGCAACACCACCGGACCGGGCACGCGGGGGGCGGCCACTGGCATTGCCACGTCACCGCCCACCATCATTGCGGCCAACGCCGCCCGGCTGGTATCACCGGTTGCCACTGTGCCCACCACCCGGCCATGGCGCAACACCACGCAGCGATCCGCCACCGCCAGCACTTCGTGCAGTTTGTGGCTGATAAACACAACCGAAAGGCCCTTGGCCGTTGCCCGGCGCAAAGTATCAAACAGCGCATCCGCCTCTTGCGGCGTCAATACCGCCGTCGGCTCATCCAAAATCAATATCCGCGCATCGCGGTAAAGCGCCTTCAAAATCTCAACCCGCTGGCGCTGACCTACCGAAAGGCTGCCCACCCGCGCATCAGGATCAACAATCAGTCCAAAATCGGCACTTAGCGCCACCGCCCGCGCCCGCGCACCGCGCCGGGGCCGTGAAAACAGCCCGTCCGTGCCCAGCCGGATATTTTCCAGCACCGTCAGATTGTCGCAAAGGGTGAAATGCTGATGCACCATGCCTACCCCCGCCGCCAAAGCACTGCGCGGATTGCCGGGCGGCAGGGGGTGGCCAAACACCTGCACCGACCCCGCATCAGCCACATAATGGCCAAACAAAATGTTCATCAAGGTGGTCTTGCCCGCACCATTTTCGCCCAGCAAAGCCACCACTTCACCGCGCGATATGTCCAGACTTATGGCGTCATTGGCCACCAGTGCGCCGAACCGTTTGGTAATCCGGTCAAGGCGCAGAACCACGTCCTGCGCCCCAAATTCGGTTAGGGTCACGACGATTTAGGCTCGGTATCGTCTATCGCCACAGTAAACGACCCATCCATGATCGCCGCCATTTTGGCTGCCACCATCGCCACGGCGGCCTCGGGCACTTTGCCCTCAAACGTGCCGTAGGGTGACAAAGAACTGCCGCCTTCTTTCATAAACGAATAGACGCCATAGTTATCGGCCTTAAAAGCGCCCGCCGTGATCGCCTCGATCGCCTTGGTCATTGTGGGGCCGAAATTCCACAAGGCTGACACCACGACGGTATCAGGATAATCAGCTTGGGTATCAATCACATTGCCGATGGCCAGCACGCCCTTTTCCTTTGCCGCGTCCGACACGCCAAAGCGTTCGGCATATAGCATATCCGCGCCCGCCTCGATCATGGCAAAGGCGGTTTCCTTGGCTTTTGGCGGGTCAAACCATGATCCGATAAAGCTGACCTGAAACTTGATCGCCGGGTTCATTTCGCGCGCGCCCGCCACAAAGGCATTCATCAACCGGTTCACCTCGGGAATGGGAAAGCCGCCGACCATGCCAATGTTACCCTTGGTCATTGCCCCCGCAACGATGCCCGAAAGATAGGCGGCGTCCTGGATATAATTGTCAAACACCGCCAAATTCGGCACTGCTGTATCGGGCAAGAAGGATGATCCCATCAGGAACGCCACATCGGGATATTCGGCGCAAACTTCGCGCGCTTCGGCTTCGGCGCCGAAAATCTCGCCAACGATGAATTTCACGCCACTTTCGCAATATTCCCGCATCACACGTGGATAATCGGTGTTGGCGACGTTTTCGGTATAGGCATAATCCACTGTTCCGGCGGCTTTGGCCGCTTCGGCGGCGATATGGATACGGCTGACCCATTGCTGTTCCACAGGCACCGTGTAAATCCCCGCCATCTTGATCGGCTCTGCCGCCCAAAGGCGCGCAGGACCAACGGCTGCAAGCGCCGCCCCGCCCAACAACAAACCACGCCGCGATACTGTGAAATAAGCCATCCGCAAAGTCCCCCATGTGAAAGTTTCTGGTTAATTTGACCAGATGGTAAATCCCAATATCGATTCGTTACAAGGCACTTGCGCGGCCCCGACCCTTTCATTCTGGCAAAAATATCCCCGCCAAAGGCCCTTTTCGCCTTAAAATCGGGCGGTTAGGCCTTTATCCGGGCATTTGTGGGATCATAAAGCGCGCCCAGATGCAGCGTTGCTGGCACGCGTTCCGACGCCACTTCCAGCTCATAACTGCCCGAGGTCATAAAGCCATCGTCCACCCCGTCGCTGCGGCGGACATAGCCATAGCCAATCGGCCGCCCAACGGTATGACCAAATCCGCCCGATGACAGCCATCCAACCCGAACGCCATCACGGTAAATCGTCTCGCGCCCCAGCAAGATCACCGATGGATCGGCCACGCTAAACCCCGCCAGCCGCTTTTTCACGCCGCCCGAAAGTTGCGCTGCAACCGCATCCCGGCCTTTGAACGGCACCCCAGATTTCATTTTGCACGCCCAAGCCAACCCTGCCTCCACTGGCGTATGATCCGGCCCAATATCGGCCCCCCAGGCCCGATAGCCTTTCTCCAATCGAAGGGTTTCGATGGCGCGGTACCCTGCATTGGCCAGCCCGAACGCCGCCCCCGCCACCTGCAATGCCTCAAACACCGTCACAGCCACATCGCAGGGCATGTGCAATTCCCAGCCCAGTTCCCCGACATAAGTCACCCGCAACGCCAGCACCGGGCAATTGGCCACCGATATTTGCCGCGCTGTGCCAAAAGGGAACCCGGCGTTGGTCAGATCATCCTTGCAAATGCAGGCCAAAATCGCCCGCGCGTTTGGCCCCATCAGGGACAGCACCGATAATGCGGGGGTGACATCCACCAGTTCACAGCGCATTTGAGCCGGAATATTTCGCGCGATCCAGTTGAAATCATGCGTGGCAAAGCCCGTTCCCGTGACGATATAGAATTGATCCCACGCTTCACGCACCACTGTAACATCGGCCTCTATCCCACCGCGATCATTCAACATTTGGGTATAGGTCAAACTACCAACTGCCCGGTCAACATTGCCGGCAGCAATCCAGTTCAGCGCCGCCGCCGCATCCGGGCCTTTCAGCGTGAATTTGGCGAAAGAGGTCTGATCAATTAAAACCGCCGCCGCGCGGCACGCCAGATGTTCACGTCGCACCGCATCCCACCAACCGGGGCGTTGATAGGAATAGCGGTCTAAAGGCTGCTCACCTGCGCCCAGATCCGCAAACCAGTTTGGCCGCTCCCACCCCAGTTTTTCCCCAAAACACGCCCCTGCGCGGGCCAGATGCGCATATAAAGGCGACCGGCGTGTTGGCCGTGCCGAGCGCATTTCCTCGCCGGGCCAGGCAATTGTGTAGTGTTTACCATAAGCTTCAACAGTGCGCGCGCGCACCCAATCGGTCGACAAATGCACCCGGCCAAAGCGGCGAATGTCTACCGGCCAAAGATCATAGGGTGCTGCCCCCTTGGTGGCCCATTCCGCCAGCGCCATGCCCGCGCCGCCCCCAGAGGCGATGCCAAAAGCATTAAACCCCGCGCCGACAAAGAAATTCTTCAGCTCCGGGGCCTCACCCAGAATAAAATTCCCATCCGGCGTGAAACTTTCCGGACCGTTTAGCAATTGCTTGATCCCCGCCGTTTCCAACGCCGGCACCCGCGCAATCGCATCGGGCATGAACTGGCTGTAGTGGTCAAAATCTGACGTCAGCAAATCAAAATGAAAGCCGTCCGGGATGCCCCCAACGGCCCAGGGTTTCGGGTTCGGCTCATACCCGCCCCAGACCAGACCACCGACTTCCTCTTTCCAGTAGGTCAGCCTGTCAGGGTCGCGCAAGGTTGGTAGGTTGGACGTAACCCCTTCAATCTTTTCAGTAATCATGTACTGATGTTCGACCGAAACCAAGGGCACATTCACCCCGACCGACCCCGCCAATACCCGCGTCCACTGCCCTGCACAGCAAATCACTTTCTCACATTCAATGGTGCCCTGCGGCGTTTGCACCCCCCTTATGCGGCCGTTCTCGACAATGATCCGCAGAACCGGAGTGTCTTCGAAAATCTTCACCCCCGCCATCCGCGCGCCTTTTGCCAGCGACATGGTGATATCCGTCGGGTTCGCCTGTCCGTCGGTGGGCAAAAACGCCGCCCCCACCAGATCGTCAATGGTCATCAACGGCCACATATCCTGCGCCTCTTGCGGCGTCAGCAGGTGCATTTCCAACCCGAAACTATGCGCTGTGGTTGCCTGACGCTTCACTTCGGTCCAGCGTTCGGCATTGCAAGCCAACCGCAAACCGCCGTTCATTTTCCAGCCGGTCTGCAGCCCCGTCTCGGCCTCCAAACGTTTGTACAACTCAACCGAATATCCCAGCAATTGCGTAATGTTAGCCGATGTTCGCAACTGCCCCACCAACCCCGCCGCATGAAACGTCGTGCCAGAAGTCAGCTTTTTGCGTTCCAGCAAAACCGTGTCGGTCCAGCCCAGTTTGCCCATGTGATAGGCGGTGGAACAGCCAATGATGCCGCCGCCAATGATAACCGCACGCGCTGTGCCGGGTAAGTCTGCCATATTGCCCTCAGGATTGCCGGAATGCGTCAAATGCCGCCCGGTACGTGGTTAATTGCGTCGCCGTATAGGCCGCATAATCAAAGTCGATCTCGGAAAATACCTCAGATACCATGCTCCACACTGCTTCGCGCAGTGCCGCCGCCGCTTTCATCGCGTGGTAGCTGCGCCACAGCTGTAGATCCGGGTCTGCGCCAAAGTAGCCCGACAACATCCGCGCCTCTTGCGCCGACGATAAACCTGTGTTGGCAGCCAGGCCGCCCAAGTCAAATAATGGAGAGTTAAAACCGGCATAGTCCCAATCAATCAACCACATACGAGAGGCATCTAACAGAAAATTGGCCGGCAATAGATCGTTATGACCAAAGATCAGGTCTATCGGCCCAACAGCAGTTTCCAAAATTGATGCCTGCGCCAACAGTTCAGGCAAAGCCGGCAGGTGCCCGCTGTCTGCCTGACGCAAAGTTGCGGCGTAATCGCGGATCACGTGGAACACCCAAAAAGTTAACACCGCCCCGCGCAAATGGGTGGGAATGTCGCGATGCGCTGATGCAACCAGCGCAACCGCTTGATCCAGAACGGAATCGTTCTTAAAATCAACCGCCACCAAAGTGCGCCCTTCGATGTAATCAATCACCAAGGCCCCCGGCGCATGGTAGATCACCGCAGGCGATACCCCCGCCGCATGGGCCGCCCGGCTGGCGTTTGCCTCATTAAACCGCATGATGTGATGCACCGGAATATCATCGCCCAGCCGCACCACGGCCCGGCGCACATCGTCCTGGACCAGCATATTGACGTTGGTGATGCCGCCATCCAAAGGTTGTATCCGCACTGGCCCCTGCCAGATCGGCATGGCGCAGATCATCGCTTCAATCTTATTCATCGCCCCCCCTTTTGCCGCGCATGGTGGAAGAAAAAATGCCTGTCGTCAAAGCCTTACCTTCTGCCGTAATACAGGCCCACCACATGTTCAGCTTGGGCAAAAAACAACCAGCGCGCGGCAAATGCGCCGGTCAAATGACACAAAGCCGCGATGCCAAAAACCAACGGCGTATTGGGCAGCACCAAAAGCATGATCGCAGGTGCGATCGCCGCCAGACCCAAAGCGATGTTGCGCAGCTTTGTCACGTGTTTGCGCGCCACGACAAAGATCATCTCGCGCAACAGATAATTGCCTGCCGTATGCGCCTGTTCGAACACAGTTACCGTCCCGACCCGGTCTAATCCCGTAGCAGTTCCAAGGGTTTGAGCGCGTTTGTTAAACTGCTGATCGCCCAGTCTCCAAACCCAAAGCAACAACACTCCAAGGCCGGCAAACAGATATTCCGCAATCCACAGCCCCGTCAGCAGCGCGCCACCCGTTAACGCGAACCCCAGAAACATCACCGGATTGGTCCAATGGTTCCAGCGCGGCACGGCTTTGATCTGGGTATAGATCATTGACGTGGTAAATACGGTAAACAGCGCCAAAGCCGCGCCAAGAACGCCAATCTGGCGCGGCCAGCCCAGGTTCAGCCAATCAGACAGGGCTACAGGGGCCAAAATCACCAAAGTGGCAACCGCCGCCCAAGCTTCGCGCGAAAGCCAGCTGGTGCGCCATTGGCTGAAGGCTTTGATCGCGTTTCTCGGATTTGCCAAATGCAGTGTCGCAGCCAATAATCCAATGATTGCAAGGCCGTACCCCAGGCCCCACCAAAAGAACGCCATCCATCCATACGGATGTACAAGTCCCGCACCAAGATAGGCCAACAGGCCAAATCCCATGCCAGACAGCACGGAAAACACGATAACCGACGGCGCGGGGTGCATCAGATCTTCCCCAGCACGCGGTCAAGCCATCCGGCGAAACCCGTGGCTTGGATATCCAGCAACGGGGCCAAAAGGCTGGCTTCTTGCCGCAGGTCTTTCTTGCGGGGCGGCAAATAGCGGTTTGTGGGTTTGGTGCCCAGATCGGGCATCAGGGCATATCCGCCGCGCGTTGCACTAAGTTTACTGACCGCCGAGTCAGGATCAGCAAAATCGCCAAAATGACGTGCGCCCGTGGGACAGCCGCGCACGCAGGCGGGTTCGCGGTCTTCCTCGGGAAGATTCTCGTTATAAATCCGGTCAACACACAGGGTGCATTTCTTCATTACCCCTGCATCTGCATCCATTTCGCGCGCACCATAAGGGCAGGCCCAGGCACACAAACCGCAGCCCATGCAGGCATCTTCATTAACCAGAACAATCCCATCCTCGGCACGTTTATAACTGGCACCTGTGGGGCAAACCGTGACGCAAGGGGCGTCTTCGCAGTGCAAACAGCTGCGCGGGAAGTTTATGATTTGCGCAGGCCCGTCAAGGGGTTGCACAGCATAGCTGTGAACACGGTTTAAGAATGTACCCGATGGATTTGCGCCATACGGGTCTTGATCCGACAAAGGCGCGCCGTAACCCTGGTCGTTCCAACCCTTGCAGGCCGTAACACAGGCCTGACAGCCAACGCAGGTGTCCAGATCCACCACCAGCCCCAGTTTTTTCGCCGTGGTCGCGGGCAGTGCCGTCATCGTTTCTCTCCCTTTGGCACAACCCTTGATACCGCTGCGAACACTGGTTCGGAATGGTCGCGCGGGCCTACCCGTTCAATTTTCACCCGCAAATCGAACCACGCGGCCTGCCCTGTCACCGGATCGGAATTGCTATACCGCCGCCCGTCGCCGCGCATCGGCAACAGCTCAGATATCAGATGGTTCAGCAAAAACCCCTCGGTTGCCTCGGATGCCCCTTCGTCCAGCGCCCATGCGCCTTTGCGTTTGCCAATGGCGTTCCACGTCCAGACGGTGTTTTCGTTCAATGCGGCCATATGGGCGACGGGCACCACAATCTGACCGCTGGGCGAGGTGACGCGGGCATAGTCGCCCGGTTCAAATCCTTGCGCGGCCCAGACTTTGGTCGGCACATAGAGGTAATTCTTGCTCCTGATCTGGCGCAGCCATGCATTCTGTGTGCCCCAAGAATGATACATATCCATCGGGCGTTGGGTGATGGCGTGCAAAGGGTATTCCGCGCCCGCAGCATCACCAAACGGCGGATACCAGATCGGCAGCGGGTCCATCGCCACTTTCAGCTGGTCACGCAGATGGTCTGGCGGTTGCACAAAACCGACGCCTTCCGCGGCGGCTTGGAATTTACGCATCGGCTCAGACCAGATGGAAAACAGATAGGGCTGGGGTGTTTCGTAGAACGATGTTTTCACCGCCCAATCCTGATAGGCGGCGTTCCAGGGTTTGTAAAACGCGGCCCCCTCTGGCACATGTGCCTGATAAAACCCGCCATTTTCGATGTAGGCGGCGATTTGGTTGGGGTTGGCATCGCCGCGCCCTTCCTGCGTGCCATACGGCCCGCGAAACCCCATCAGCGGCCCCACACCGGGGCGGCGAATGTGGTTTTGGATGTAGTCTGCATAGTCTTTGAACTTCGGGCTGCCATCGGCGTTCACCATCGGGGCCAGCCCCAGCCGCGCGCCAAGATCCAGCAGCACCGACTGAAACGGGCGCACATCCCGGTCAGGTTCCACCACCGGCCAGCGGATTGAATCGCCTGCGGCCCCAGGTTCAGAGATGGGCCGATCCAGCAGACTGATGCAATCGTGACGCTCAAGATACGTGGTGTCGGGCAGGATCAGGTCGGCATAGGCCACCATTTCAGAGGCATAAGCATCTGAATAGATGATCCGGGGGATGACATATTCGCCATCCGGGCTTTTATCCGTCAGCATGCCCATCACGGCGGCGGAATTCATCGACGAATTCCACGCCATGTTGGCCATGTATAAAAACAGCGTGTCGATTTTGTAAGGATCACCGGCATGGGCATTCGGGATCACCATATGCATCATGCCATGGGCGGAAAACGGGTTCTCCCATGTGAATGCCTTATCAATGCGGGCAGGCGAGCCATCCTCATTCAGCGCCAGATTTTCCGGCCCCCGCACATAGCCCAGATGCGGGCCGGATAGGGGTTTTCCGGGGGCGGTGACGAAATGCGGGGTGGGATGCGCCTCCATCGGTTTTGGATAGGGCGGCTTCAGGCGATAGCCGCCGGGCACTTCAACCGTGCCCAGAACGATTTGCAGCAGATGCAACGCGCGGGCGGTTTGGAAGCCGTTGGAATGAGCGGAAATGCCCCGCATGGCATGGAACGACACTGGGCGGCCGGGCATGTTTTCATGCGTGTCACCGCGAAAATCGGTCCAGGGTTGGTCAAGGGTAATGGCCTGATCGAAGGCTACATGCGCCAGTTCAGCCGCAAGAGCGTGAATGCGGGGGGCTGCGATGCCGCAACGATCTGCCACCGCCTCTGGTGCATAGTCGGGCGACAAATACCGTTCCGCCATGTGCTGAAACACCGTGCGGTTGCTGCCGTAAACAGCACCCAGATCGGGCTGCACGCCTTTGCCATCCCACGGCGCAGGACTGCCGGTTCTGCGATCAATTACAAAGGGTTGGCTTTCGGCGTTCTTGGCGATCATACCCTTTTCGGGGCCCTCTGACACCACCAACAACGGCGCATTGGTATAGCGCGCCAGGTATTCCAGATCAATCTTGCCCGCCACCAGCAAGCAATGGATCAACGACAGGATCAGCAGCCCATCGGTGCCGGGCGTTATGCCGATCCAGTCATCTGCAACCGCGTTATACCCTGTGCGAATGGGGTTCACACCAATCACCCGCGCGCCACGTTCTTTCAACTTGCCCAAACCGATTTTGATGGGATTCGAATCGTGATCTTCGGCAACGCCAAACAGCACGAACAGCTTTGTGCGCTCCCAATCGGGTTGGCCAAACTCCCAGAACGCGCCGCCGATGGTATAAATGCCGCCTGCGGCCATGTTAACGCTGCAAAATCCGCCATGGGCGGCGTAATTGGGCGTGCCAAAGGCCTGCGCCCACCAGCCGGTGAAAGATTGTGACTGATCACGGCCGGTAAAAAACGCCAATTTCTCAGGGGCAGTTTCGCGCAAAGGTTTCATCCAGTCGACGGCCAGCTGCAGCGCCTCATCCCAGGAAATTTCCTCAAACGCGCCGGACCCGCGCGGCCCGACCCGGCGCAAGGGGCTGCGCAACCGCGACGGCGCTGTGACCTGCATGATCCCCGATGCACCCTTGGCGCACAAAACACCCTTGTTGATCGGATGATCCCGGTTGCCTTCGATATAGCTGACGCGGCCCGATTTCAGGTGCACATCAATGCCACAGCGGCACGCGCACATATAGCAAGTGGTTTTGCGAACCTCGTCCGAAATAGGGGGTGAGAGGTTAATTTTTGGCTGAACGGTCAATGCGGCCCCCTACCCGCCCCGATTGCGGGGTCTTTGCACCAGTTTGGACGGAAGATTTTCAACGAACAACCCTGATTGCGACACAGCGTTGCAATTCATGGCTGGAATGCGGAATTTTATCCGGGAAATGACAAGAGTGGCGGAACATCACGCGCCCGCACGATGAAGTTGTGCCGCTTCGGCGGCGATAAAGCGTTCTTCATTGGCGGCGATGATATAGCTGGGAATATCCGACCCGGCCCAACCCAACCGCGCCAGAATATCGCCCCGCACGACGGCATCATTTTCGCCAATCCCGCCGGTGAATGCGATGGCGTCCAAGCCCCCCATCGCCGCAATCATCGACCCCGCGTGCCGCGCCGCCCAATAGCAGAAATGATCCACCGCAAAGCGGGCGTCTGCAGTGTCGGCACCATGCAAAGTCCGCATGTCATTGCTGCCACCCAGCGCCAACAAACCAGAGCGACGGTTCAGTATATCGGCGGCGGCGGCGATGCCATGCAATTCCGCCAGCCGCAGCACAGCGTTGCCGTCAATGCCCCCCGCCCGCGTGCCCATCGTCAACCCGTCCAGCGGCGAATAGCCCATCGTGGTGGCCACCGATTTGCCATTCAGGATCGCGCACAACGACGCGCCGTTGCCCAGATGCAGCGCCAGCAGCCGTTGGGGCAAGCAGCCATCCAATTGATCGCGCAGGGTTTTCACCAAGCCTGCATAGCTGATCCCGTGAAAGCCATAGCGCCGGATGCCTTGGTCGCGGATATCGGCGGGGAGGGCATAGGTTGTGGCAACCGCAGGGTTTGTAGCGTGAAAAGCGGTGTCAAAACTGGCGTATTGCGGCAGATCAGGGGCAAGGCGTTGCAGGGCCCGGATCGCCATCAGGTTGGCCGGGTTGTGCAACGGGGCCAAAGGCACGCAGGCTTCGATCTGCGCGATGATTGCGGGCGAGATTTTGCAAGCGGCCCGCAGGTTTATGCCGCCGTGCACGACACGGTGGGCGGCGGCGGTGAAGGTGTGGGTGGGATACCCCGATTGCGCCGCTATGGTCAGGGCAAGCTGCAAGGCGGCGGGGTGATCGGCAATTGGTGCTGTTTGATCGACGTTTCCGATCTTTATCCGCGCCTGCGCGCCGATTTCTGTGACTGCCCCCGCCAAAACCTGCCGCAACTGCGGATCAAACACCGCCAGTTTGATCGAAGATGATCCGGCATTGACCACAAGCAGCATCTAGATCACCGCCTTCAGCAGGCCCAGTGCCGCCAGCCCCGCCAAAAGCACAATCGCAAAGCGACGGAAATCCTGCGGATCGGTGTTCAGAAAATGCCGCCCGCCCAGCCAATTGCCCAAAATTGTCAACGGCAGGGCAATCAGCGATGCCCAAAGCGTATCCCAACTGACCAGCCCCGCATACCAGTAAAGCGGCGCGGAATAAAGATCGAGCAGCGGGAAATAGGCAATCAGAGTGGCGCGAAACACTGCCGGGCGTATCGGTTGGGCGGCAAAAAACGCGGCAATCGGCAACCCCCCCATACCCGGCGCGTTGGCAAGGCCCGACAACAGGCCCGCTGCCACATTAACGCGCCCGCGCACCTCGGTGCGCATCCGCCAGCCTGCCAAAAGCACGCCGCACATCACCAGCACATAGGCGGAAATCACTGCCCGTGCGGTATCTTCACTGACCCCTGTCAATATCCACAATCCCAGCGGCAAACCCAGCGCAGCGCCCAGCAATAGCCACCAAACCCGGCGCCAATCCACATCCGGGCCGGCACCGCGCGCGGCTTGCAGCGACATAGCGGTTTCCAAAATCACCACAACGGCGACAAAGTACAACGGATTGGTCACAAGGCTGGACGCCGCAATCACCATCGCCGAATACCCAAACCCGGAATAGCCACGCACAAAGGCCGCGATCAGAATGGCCACCGCCATCCATGCCAATTCAACGGGGCCAAGATCAAAGGGCATAACGTTTGCCGCCTAAAATTTTTCGGCGAAAAATTTCAGGCATCCCTGGCATCAAACTGTCTGCCTGCGCATATCCGCCGCCGATATCCCAGCCACTGCGACAGGTTTTTTCATCGCATCGCGGCGAAACGGCTCTCCCAGTTCCTGATTGATCATCGCCTCGATCAGCGTGGTTTTGCCATGCTGCATCTGATCGACCACGGCCTTTGCCAAAGCATCGCGCAACTCGTCCATCGTGCGGGCAACCACACCTTGCAACCCGCAAGCCTTTGCAATGCCTGCATAAGACACGCCGGTATCCAGTTCGGTGCCGATAAAGTTATCGGCGTACCACAAGGTGGAATTGCGCTTTTCCGCACCCCATTGGTAATTGCGGAAAACCACCATGGTGACGGCGGGCCATTCCGGGCGGCCAATCGCAGTAAGTTCGGTCACCGCAATTCCAAACGCGCCGTCGCCCGAAAACCCCACAACCGGCACATCCGGGCAGCCGATTTTTGCCCCCACCACGACGGGCAATCCGTATCCGCAGGGGCCAAACAGACCGGGGGCCAGATATTTGCGGCCTTCTTCAAAGGTTGGATACGCGTTGCCGATGGCGCAGTTGTTGCCGATATCGGACGAGATAATCGCATCTTTCGGCAGTGCCGATTGGATCGCGCGCCACGCCATGCGGGGCGACATCCAATCGGGTTTATCCGCACGCGCGCGGGCATTCCAAGTGGTGCCCGCGTCATCGTCTTCGTGATCCATCGACGACAGGGCTTGGGCCCATGCCGATTTGGTCTGCGCGATTTTGGCTTTGCGTTCCATACGCCCATGGTTACCTGCGGCAGGGGCCAGACGCGCCAATACCGCTTCGGCGACCTTTTTAGCGTCGCCGACAATGCCAACAGTAACCTTCTTGGTCAGCCCGATCCGATCCGGGTTGATGTCGACTTGGATAATCTTGGCCTCACGTGGCCAATAGTCCAGCGCGTATCCCGGAAGCGTTGAAAACGGATTCAATCGGGTACCGAGACACAATACCACATCCGCGGCAGAAATCAACTCCATTGCGGCTTTGGACCCATTATAGCCTAACGGGCCTGCAAACAGCCGGTGCGACCCGGGGAAGGCATCGTTGTGTTGATAGCCAACACACACGGCTGCATCCAGCCGTTCGGCCAACGCCATGGATGCAGGGATGGCCCCCGCCAGAACCACACCCGCACCGTTCAGAATAACCGGGAACTTGGCCGATGACAGCAACGCCGCCGCCGCCGCAATGGCATCTTCGCCTCCGGCGGGGCGTTCAAATTCCACCATGGCGGGCAGGTCAATGTCAATCACTTGGGTCCAGTAGTCGCGCGGCATGTTGATCTGGGCTGGGGCCGACATCCGACGCGCGTTCAAGATGACGCGGTTCAGCACTTCGGCCACGCGGGAAGGGTCGCGCACCTCTTCCTGGTAAGCGACCATATCCTTGAACAGCGCCATCTGTTCAACCTCTTGAAAGCCACCCATGCCGATGGTTTTATTCGCCGCCTGCGGCGTGACCAGCAACAACGGCGTGTGGTTCCAATAGGCCGTTTTGACCGCCGTTACAAAGTTGGTAATGCCGGGGCCGTTTTGCGCGATCATCATCGAAACCCGGCCTGTGGCGCGGGTATAGCCGTCGGCCATCATCCCGCCGGATCCTTCATGCGCGCAGTCCCAGAAGGTAATCCCTGCGCGCGGGAACAGGTCGGATATCGGCATGAACGCAGAGCCAATGATGCCAAAGGCATGCTCGATCCCATGCATCTGCAGGACTTTAACGAAAGCCTCTTCGGTGGTCATGCGCATGGGGATCTCCTGTGGCGTAAAACGGGGTTGGCTTTCTTTTAGCGGCGCGCCCGCATTGGCCTTAGGGCCAGTTGCGATGGCGTATTAATGCCAGTTTACAAAGCGCGCGCAATGCGGGCAATCCCTTCGGGAATGCGCGCCGGGCTGATTGAGGAATAGCCCAGCCGATAATGATTTGGCGAGGTCTGTTCAGGGTCAAAAAACGCCGCTCCGGGTTCGATCAGCACACCATCCGCGCGCAAAGTCTCGGCCAGCGTCGCGGTGTTCACCCCGTCCGGCGCGCGCATCCACAGGCTTGATCCGCCAAAGCCACCCTGCCCTGCAACGGTTAAGCCATGCTCGCGGATCGCCTCATCCATCACTTGCCGGCGGCGGCGATAGGCGCTGCGCATCCGGTTGATCAGCGCGTCGTAATGGCCCAGCGACAGAAAATAGGCGACGGTGCGCTGAATATGCCCCGGCGGATGGCGCAACATCATCAGCCGCAGCGCACGCGCCTCACGGATAAAACTGGCGGGGCCAACCAGATAGCCCAGCCGCAAGCCGGGAAAGACGGATTTGGAAAACGATCCCGCATAAACCACCCGGCCATCCGCATCGAGCGATTTCAGCGCGGGCGAGACGGGTTTCAGAAACGACATCTCAAACTCATAATCATCTTCCACGATGACAAAGCCATCGCGGGCGCCTGCTGCCAATAGGGCGACGCGGCGGGCCAATGGCATGGTGGCATTGGTGGGGCACTGATGGCTGGCAGTGGTGAAAACCACATCTACGCCCTTGGGAATGGCGTCCGGCGGCAAGCCATCGGCATCGACACTAACCGAAATCACCTCTGCGCCCGAGGTATCCAAGATGCCGCGCAGCCCCGGATAACCGGGATTTTCAATCACCGCGCGCCGCCCGGGCCCCAGCAAAGTGGCCGCCGCCAGCCAAAGCCCGTTTTGTGACCCCATGGTCAGCAAAACTTCGTCTTCGCGTGCGGCAATCCCGCGGCGCGGCAGTATTGATTGCACGATATGCTCGATCAACAAAGGATCATCGCGGTCGTAATAGTCTTGTGTCAGTGCCACAAAATCGCGCCGCCCCAAGGCCCGCAGCGCACAAAGCCGCCAGTTCTGGTGATCGAAAAGGCTGGCATCGGATTGGCCGTAAATGAAGGGATAGGGGTATGTTTCCCAATCTGTTGGTCGTTGAACAGCGGCGACGGATGAAAATCGAAGCCCGGTCAGGCGCGCGAAATCCGGGCTTTCACTGCGCGCGGCAAGAGCGGGCAATTCGGGCGCACGCGGAGCGGTTTCGGAAATGTAATAGCCAGAGCGGCCCTTGGACGTCAGATAATCCGCCGAAACCAGTTCGGCATAAGACAGCGTCACCGTGATCCGACTGATCCCAAGATGCAGCGCCAACCCGCGCGACGACGGCATCTTTTGGCCCAGACGAAACCGCCCCGACAGCACACCTTCGGTGACCATTTGCCGGATGCGTTGCTGCAATGTGCCGCGGGCGGCTGCGGGCAGAACAAAAGCTTCGGGCGGGATGGTCATTTGGGCCTTGGGTTCGGATAGGCAGACAGGAGCCTCCGGCGGGGATATTTAGGAACAGATGAAACGTTCAGAGTGATCGCACCCCCGACGACTGCGCGGCGAGGGCTGCGAAAGCGATAAGTTTTACCCAAAAACCTTGGTCAGCGCCCGGTCAATCGCGTCGGTGATCTGGTCAATATCATCAGGCGTGGCGATCAGCGCAGGTGACAGACACAGCGTGTTGTTCAGGCCGGGCACCGATCGGTTGGTCATGCCGATGATCACCCCTTGGGCATTGCAATCGGCGACCACTGCCGCCACCATCTTTTCATTGGCGGGCTCTTTGGTGCCCCTGTCTGCCACCAGTTCCGCCCCGCAGAACAGCCCCTTGCCGCGCACATCGCCGATGACTTTATGCTTGTCCATCAAAGCATTCAGATTGTCGATCACGCGGGCACCCATCCGCAGGGTGTTGTCCAACAGATTCTCATCCTCGATGATCCGCATGTTTTCCAGCGCCGCCGCAGGGCCCGCCGTGCAGCCGCCAAAGGTAGAGATGTCGCGGAAATACGAAAGGTGATCGGCGGCATCCGATTTGAACAGATCAAAGATCGCCTCAGTTGTGACAGTGCACGAAATCGCCGCATAGCCCGAGGCCACGCCTTTGGCCATCGTGACGAAATCGGGCTTGATGCCGTAATGCTGATAGCCAAACCACGTGCCGGTGCGCCCTACGCCGCAAACGACTTCGTCGATATGCAGCAAGATTTTGTATTTGGCGCAAATCTCTTGCACCCGGTCCCAGTATCCTGCAGGCGGGGTGATCACGCCGCCGCCTGCCGTTACAGGTTCCAGCACCAACGCGCCGATTGTATCGGCCCCTTCGCGCAAGATCACCTCTTCAATGGCATCCGCAGCGCGCACCCCGTAATTTTCGACATCCCACTGCGCGCGGTATTCCAGGCAATGTGGCACCATGACAAAGCCATCAGGATAGGGCCCATATTGTGCCGCGCGTTCCAACTGACCGCTGGTGGCAAGCGTGCCGATGGTGGTGCCGTGATAATCACGCTCGCGGTACAGGATCTTCCACTTTTTGCCGCCATGATGTTTGTGCGCAATCTGGCGCACCATCTTATAAACCTTTTCGTTCGCCTCAGAGCCAGAGTTTGAATAGTAAACCCGGCTCATCCCCGGCATTTTCGAAATCAGCCGATCGGCAAAGATCGCACCGGGGATAGACCCGCCGACGCCCGCGAAATAGTTCATCTTCAACAACTGATCACGCACAGCGTTGGCAATGCTTTCACGCCCGTAGCCGACGTTCACTGTCCACACAGCCCCCGACACGCCGTCAAGATATTCCTTGCCGCGCGCATCCCAGACCCGCATGCCGCGACCTTCGACCACAATGCGCGGATCGTTTACCTCGAACTGTTTGTGCTGGATCAGGTGGTGCCAGACGTGGCGCTTGTCGGCGGCGATCACTTCGCTGATGTCATTGGCGGATGCATAGCCGTCCATAGCTGAACCTCTTGGTTGCAGGGCTCTGTGCGCCCATGTGGAATACTCTCTATAATCCAAGATCGCAGGATATATCCTTATGGCCAGAAGGAACAGTCAGATAAGACCAGAATGCAAGGTGATTTCCGGAATTTTTAGCGGCGAAGTCGAAGGTTTCACAAGGATCTGACAGGGCAATCCGGTACTTGGGCAACAGCATGTCAGGCTGACATGCCTTACCGTCACTGGCCTGTTGTTTTGTGATCCGGTTCAATCCGTGCCCGGACCCTTATCGCGCACCAGCCCGCCGATCCGGGGCACCTGCGCGCGATGATTGGCCATAGCACGCGTCCGATCTGTTGGCCCACGGCTGGTTGACGCAACTGTGATCCAACATCCTGCGCACCGCTGTCTGGATTTCGGCGCAGTTGTGCTATCTTTGCGGGTGCAACCGCACAGGAGATGCAACCATGACCCGCATGACTGCCAAGGATTTCGCCCCTGAACTGTTGGAACTTTATGATTTCTACGCCCATGGCAAGATTACCAAACGCGAATTTCTTGACCGTTCTGCCAAGTTCACCATCGGCGGGCTGACGGCCTTGGCCTTGTTGAACATCATGAGCCCGAACTATGCGCTGGCCCAGCAGGTGTCATTCACCGACCCCGATATCATTGCCGAATATGTAACCTATCCGTCGCCGAATGGTCATGTCGATGTGCGCGGCTATCTGGTGAAACCCGCCAATCTGACGGGTAAGGTCGGCGCGGTAGTGGTTGTGCACGAAAACCGCGGCCTGAACCCCTATATCGAAGACGTTGCGCGCCGGGTGGCAAAGGCCGGGTTTATCGCATTGGCACCCGATGGGTTAACCAGCGTTGGCGGCTATCCGGGTAACGACGAGGCCGGCAAGGAGTTGCAAGCGACGGTGGACCCGACCAAACTGATCAATGATTTCTTTGCCGCCATTGACTGGTTGATGACAAGGCCCGATTCGGGCCGCGTTGGCATCACCGGGTTTTGCTATGGTGGCGGCGTGGCCAATGCCGCTGCCGTGGCCTACCGTGAACTGGGCGGTGCGGTGCCGTTTTATGGCCGCCAGGCTGATGCTGCGGATGTGCCAAAGATCAAGGCGCCGTTGTTGATCCATTACGGCGAATTGGATGATCGGGTAAACGCAGGCTGGCCGGAGTTCGAGGCGGCTTTGAAGGCTGCTGGCACGCGGTATGAGGCGTTCATCTATGCGGGCGCCAACCACGGTTTCCACAACGACAGCACGCCAAGGTATGACAAAGCCAACGCCGATCTGGCGTGGGAGCGGACCGTGGCGTTTTTCAAGGCGAATTTGGCGTAGGGCGTGCCTTCAGGCGCACCAATTTCGCGATAAAAGGTGCGCCTTGGGGCGCACCTTTCTTGTCCACGGGCATATTTCAAATTGCGCCCTTGCCCATCCTTACGCCCATTACCGCAGTTGCATTTTCGGCAAAATGATGTATACTCCAACATACATTACAGGACATATGCCATGACACGTCTGTTGACCCCCCACATCGCCACCATGACCGAATTGCGTGAACCGCACAAAGTCTTCGAACGCTCTGGCGGCAAACCGGTGGCGATTTTGAAAAACTCGGCCGTGGTGGGCTATCTGGTGCCGAATGAAGCGGTGAACCAGATTGAGTCGCGCGTGGCCACGCTGGATGAAGTGATGGAAAGTTTTAACCGCCGCCGCACCATCAATCAGCCAGTGCTTGATTACTTGCGTGATAAATGACCTATCGCCTTCTTTCACCCGAACTGGTCGAAGCGTTACATGATGCTGTGCTGAACCCCGGTGAATTGCCGGGCCGCGCACGTGACAAATCCCTAGAGGCCGCCCTTGCCCGCGTCGATAACCGCCTTGCCTATGGCATGGTGGCTGATGTGTTTGATCTGGCCGCAGCATATGCGATGGCCGTGGCACGCGGGCACTGCTTCAACGATGGGAACAAGCGCACCGCGCACCAGACGATGGATACCTGCCTTGACCTGAACGGGGTGGAAATCACATGGGACGCGCAAGAGGTCGGCCAGATCATCATCCGCTGCGCGCAAGGCCTGATGGAGGACGGCGATCTGGCGGATTGGTTAAGGGGCAAGATGTAAGCCGGGGTTCACTCCGGCATTCAGGCGCGAGCAAATGCCAGGGTGAACCCCGGCCTACGCTGGATCGTTAGACTTCCAAAAATGCGCGAGCAGCAAAGCACACGCCACTTCCGAAGGAAATTAACGCAAACAAGAACGCAATATATGTTGCCCAATGAAATCTAACCGCCGCAGAGTGGTTATAGTTTCCGTAATGCAGTTGTGTAAGATATGCAAAAGCGAACGAAATCGGGCTCAACACAGCACCAATTGCGAAGAAGACCATCGCATATACAAGTCGATCATCACCAGATTTAGAATTGCCGAGGAAGGTCAATGTTGAAATTGCAGCGGCCCCATTGAGCAGTAGCGAGCCCTTTAAGGCCTCCGCAACATACTTCATGCCCTCCTGCCAGTGAAACTTGGCATCTACGTCGGACATTCCTAAAATCCTTTTGGCAATGTTCTTTTGGGCATTTCACTGATCCAGAAAACTGCGCAACTTCCTGCTTCGTGACGGATGCTTCAACTTCCGCAGCGCCTTGGCCTCAATCTGCCGGATCCGTTCGCGCGTGACCGAGAACTGCTGCCCCACCTCTTCCAAGGTGTGATCAGTGTTCATCCCAATGCCAAACCGCATCCGCAGAACCCGTTCTTCGCGAGGCGTGAGGGACGCCAGAACCCGCGTTGTCGTTTCCTTCAAGTTCTCCTGAATCGCTGAATCCAAAGGCAGGATCGCGTTCTTGTCTTCGATGAAGTCGCCAAGCTGGCTGTCTTCCTCATCGCCAATCGGGGTTTCCAGTGAAATCGGTTCCTTGGCGATTTTCATCACCTTGCGGACCTTTTCCAGTGGCATTTGCAGCTTTTCGGCCAATTCTTCCGGCGTCGGCTCCCGCCCGATTTCGTGCAGCATCTGGCGGCCGGTGCGGACCAATTTGTTGATCGTCTCAATCATATGCACCGGAATACGGATGGTACGGGCCTGATCGGCAATCGACCGGGTGATCGCCTGACGGATCCACCATGTGGCGTAGGTGCTGAATTTATAACCCCGACGGTATTCGAATTTATCCACCGCCTTCATCAGGCCAATATTGCCTTCCTGAATAAGATCAAGAAATTGCAACCCGCGGTTGGTGTATTTCTTGGCGATTGAAATCACCAGACGCAAGTTCGCCTCGACCATTTCTTTCTTGGCCTGACGCGCTTCTTTTTCGCCCTTTTGCACCTGATTCACGATCCGGCGGAATTCGGAAATATCCACGCCGATATAAGTGCCGACCTGCGCCATTTCCGCGCGCAAATCTTCGACCTTTTCGCGCGAACGCTCCAACAGCGCCTGCCAACCGCGACCAGCCTTGGTGGCCATCCGGTCCAGCCATGTCGGGTCCAGCTCGTATCCCTGATATTCGTCGATGAATTCACGGCGGTTGATCCGCGCGCCATCTGCCAGTTTGACCATGCCAGAGTTGATCATCATGATCTTGCGGTTGATGCCGTATAGCTGATCTATCAGCGCCTCAATCCGGTTGTTGTGAAGATGAAGTTCGTTCACCAACATCACGATTTCGCTGCGCAATTTCTGATAGGCCGCTTCGTCATGCGCCGAAAACCGCGCCTTTGACGACAGGGTAGCCGACATCCGCAAATCCTGCATTTCGGCCAGTTTGGTGTAATCGCGCGCGATCAAGTCAAGCGTTTCGAGAACCTTGGGCTTTAGCGCCGCTTCCATCGCCGCCAGCGACATCGACGCGCCATCGTCTTCATCATCATCATCGTCGCTGCGCATCAACGGGTTGCCGTCGGCATCCAGTTCCGGCTCATCCGACGCGGCGCGGCGCGGGGCGGCATCCAGATCAACGCCTTCCAGATCGGCCCCGACAAGGCCTTCTTCGCCGTCCAAAGACCGCCCGAAAGTGGCCTCAAGATCAATCACATCACGCAACAAAATGTCTTCGGACAAAAGTTCGTCGCGCCAGATGATGATCGCCTGAAACGTCAGCGGGCTTTCGCACAGGCCCGCAATCATCGTGTTGCGACCGGCCTCTATGCGTTTGGCAATCGCAATTTCGCCTTCGCGCGACAACAGTTCGACCGAGCCCATTTCGCGCAGATACATGCGAACGGGGTCATCAGTGCGGTCAAGCGCCTCGGTTGTCGTCGTAACAACCGCCACATCGCGCGAGGTAGAATTGGTTTCGACCAACTCGCCCAAGGGCTGCTCGCCCTCTTCAACCTCTTCGTCCTCAATCACGTTGATGCCCATTTCCGACAGCATCGACATCACGTCTTCGATCTGTTCAGACGACACCTGTTCGGGCGGCATTACATGGTTCAGCTGATCATAGGTGATATAGCCCCGCTCACGCGCGTCGGCGATCATCTTTTTGACGGCGGCCTGACTCATATCAAGTGAGCTGTCGGCCTCATCGCCTTCTGGTTTGCTGTCGTCGTTGTCTTTGGGGGCCATGGGTTGCTCCTTGAGGCAGGCGAATCAGTTGGCGATGATGCGAATCACTCTGCGCGAAACGAATCAATTTTCCGTAAACGAATCAATAGCGCGAATCACGGCAGGGGGAAGCCGAATCAGCGATTTTTCTTTTCCCAAACGCGGCCATCTATCAGGCTTTGCAGATGGTTTGACAGCGCCCCCCGGTCTTCGCCCAGATCAGCGGCGTCGGCCCGGGCCGGATGATCGGCCTTGTGACGGGCCTCGGTTGCTTTGGTTAACCGCCAGGTCAGGCCTTCGTCGGCCAAACCAGACATATCTTCGACCGCCTCTTCAATCTCACGTCGTGCACCGCGACGGGCTTCCAGCTTGGCCAACTCTTCGGCCAAACACAGCGTTGCTAATTCAGCATCGGCGCGGTTGCGCACGGGCGGTGCGATCAACACATGGGGACGCGCCATCAGGGCATCAAGGGCGGTGGGGGCCTGCGCGCGAATTTGATCGTGCAAGCGGCCC
Source organism: Cypionkella sp. (assembly GCA_031384605.1). Classification (GTDB taxonomy): domain Bacteria; phylum Pseudomonadota; class Alphaproteobacteria; order Rhodobacterales; family Rhodobacteraceae; genus JANNAT01. The sequence continues at coordinate 23,560 of JANNAT010000067.1, read as the reverse complement.
GCGTCCGCGCCTGCATTGGCCAAAATCAACCGCCGCAAGGTGATGTGATCGTCGGTTGTCAGGGCCACGCGTTCCAGCGCGGATTCGAACCGCGCGATCAGGCCGGGATGGGTGATCAGCGTGGCCAGGATCACCGCTTCGCGCAGTTGTTCTTCGACCTGTGGGTTAGCGCTGGCCAAAAGTGAACCTTTGGTAGATGCCAGCGCATTCAGAACAGGCGGCTGAAACTTTCCTTTGCGCTGGGTGCCAAAAGTCGGCAGATCAGCGCGTATATCACTGCGGGGGCGTTGGCCGAACAAATCCCAGCGCAGACGTTTGATTTCTTCGCCGTAGTGGCTGCGGATCGACGGGTCAGTGATGCGTTTGATCGCGGCGCGTAGCGATTTATCCAAGGCCGCTTTGCGTTCCGGGCTGTCAAAGCTGCGGCCTTCAACCTCGCGTTGCCACAAAAGATTAACCATCGGCTGGGCGCCATCCAGCACCGCCTTCATCGCCCCCGCGCCTTGGCCGCGGATCAGATCATCGGGGTCCATTCCGCCCGGCATCACCGCAAAACGCAGGCCCTTGCCTGCCTCCAGCAGCGGCAATGCCAGATCAATCACCCGCAGCGCCGCGCGAACCCCCGCCGTATCGCCATCCAACGCAATAATCGGCTCATCCGATATCCGCCACATCAGGCGCAGCTGATCTTCGGTAACGGCCGTTCCCAACGGGGCCACCACGGCGCGAAAACCCGCCTCGGACAGCGCGATGACGTCCATATAGCCTTCGGCCACAACCAAAGGCTGCCCCTTGCCCGATGCCTCTCGTGCCGATGCCTGATTATAAAGGTTGCGGCCCTTGTCGAACAGTTCTGTTTCCGGCCCGTTCAGGTATTTCGCCCGCGCATCCGAAGCCATCGCGCGGCCCCCCAGCGATATCGCGCGACCCCGGCCATCCCGGATTGGGAAAATGATCCGACCCCGAAAACGATCGTATGGCGGGCCGCCATCATCGGGGCGGGCGCAAACACCGGACTCAACGATCAAATCGGGCGCGATGCCCTTTTGCGTCAGTGCCGCGAACAAGGACTGCCGCGTATCGGGGGCAAAGCCGATTTCCCACCGCTCTTGGGCAGCTTCCGAAAGCCCGCGCTTGGCCATATATGCGCGCGCATCGGAGGCGGCGGAAGTGCGCAGTTGCAAACGGAACCACTTGAAAGCTTCTTCAACGACCGCCGACAGTTGTGATCGCCGATCCGCCACTTGCGCCGCGCGGGGATCGCTGGCTGGCATCGGCATGCCCGCCTCGGCAGCCAGCACGGCAACCGCCTCGATGAATCCCAGATTTTCGGTTTCCTTGATAAACGTCACCGCATCGCCTTTGGCATGGCAGCCAAAGCAATAGTAAAACCCCTTGCGATCATCGACGTGAAAGCTGGCGGATTTTTCTTGATGGAACGGGCAAGGTGCCCACATATCGCCCTTGCCAAGGTTCGATTTGCGCATATCCCAAGTCACTTTGCGCCCGACAACGGACGAAAGGGAAACGCGGGTGCGCAGGTCGTCAAGGAAACCGGGTGGTAAACTCATGCGCCATCATATCGGTCTGCGCGCACGCGGAGTCTAGGGGCAGCGCACGCTGCTAGCCAAGAAGGTCGGTCATAACTCTGTGGAAAACTTGCACGCCGATGGGGATCAAATCATCGGGGAAATCGTAGTCGGGGTTGTGCAGCGCGGGGTGATCAACGCCTGCGCCCAGCATCACCATGGCCAGTTTGGTGTTCCCCGCGCCAAATCGACCAAAGTCTTCGGATGATCTGGTGGGCAAATCGCCGGCAGAATGCGGGATATGCAAGATGTCCAAGGCTTGCGTAAAATGCGCGGTGGCTTGCGCGTCGTTTATGGTGGCGGCAAATTCATCGTGATAGCTGATTTGCACGCCCAAGCCCGCTGTTTCGGCCTCGACCAGCGCCAGTGTTTCGGCAAGCTTGCGCAACTCCAACATTGGCGCATTGTCGCGGGTCCGCAAGGTGGCCCAAACCTCTGCATCTGCGGGCGCAATGCCAAAGGCTGGCACGCCCAATACGGCATGGGTCACCGTGACCAGCCGGTAATCCGGCCCAATCGGTGCAACCGCGCCCAGTGCCGTCAACGCGGGGATCAAGGCCGCCATTGCCGCCGCCGGGGACAGCCCGGTTTGCGGCCACGCCGCATGGGCGGTTTTCCCGGTCAGCCGGATTTTCATTCCCACCGACGCACAACAAATCGTGCCTGCCGTCAGCCATGCCTGCCCGAACGCCACGCCCGGCATGTTGTGCAACCCAAACGCCCAATCGGGTTTGATCGCGTCATAAGCCGGGTCCGCCACCACGGCAGCAGCACCTGATCCGTCTTCTTCGGCGGGTTGAAACATCAACACCACCCGGCCGCGCGCGGGCCGCTGACGGGCGATCAGCCGCCCCAGCCCCATCAACAGCGTCATGTGGCCTTCGTGGCCGCACAAATGGCCCTTGCCGGGGATGGTGGATTGGTGATCCGCCGTTGAAATCTCGGTGATCGGCAGCGCGTCCAGCTCGGCACGAAACATCACTGTGGGGCCGGGGGCCACCCCGTCAAACACTGCAGCCACGCCGTGCCCGCCAAGGCCTGTAATAATCTGTTCAGGCTGCAAAGCGCGCAGGCCGGCAACGACCCGCAGGGCGGTTGCACGCTCGGCCCCCGACACTTCGGGAAACTGATGCATCATCCGCCGCCAAGCCGTCAATTCCACCAGATCGGCGTTGGACAGGGTCATAAAGCCGCCCGCGCCGCCAAGGATTTCAGCGCAACCTCAATTTCATGCCACGCTGTAAGCGCCATCGACCGGAACACCATGATCGTGAACGATTGTTCATCGTTACGTAGCAGGATCATCGACATGTGATACAAAGGTGTCCGTAGCACCGATCCTGGCTTGAACGCGGATGCCCGCAAATCCATCGGAACATAACGCATCAACGCGGCTGCGGCCGCAGGGCCCGACAAGGTTAACGCGGCCCAACCGCCAGATTGGTCGGTCACCGCCGCCGCCGTGCCCAAATCGGGGCAAGCGGCCCCGATCAGAAATGCCTGATCACGGCCCGTCCATGCCAGGGTCGCCCCCCCTTTGGTCTGGCTTTCCCCGACTTTTGGCATGGCAAATCCCAGCGGCTTCAACGCCTTGGCCAGCGCTTTTTCCTGCCCCGGAAACAAAGCGATAGATGTCACCACGCCCAGATCTACCTCGGCCAAAGTGGTTTCGGCATGGGTCACTGCCCCCTGCCCCTGCAACGCGGTTTTGGCAAACATTTCACGCACGAAGCTTCTCCCCAGCCTTGTCATGGAACACCGGATCGCAAACTTCGGCCAGCACGTCGATATCGCGCAAACGGTCCACCACGCGGATACGTTCTCCTATCCGCGCGCGCCCATTCACCAAAAACCCCAGCGCCAGATACTTGCCAAACATTGGCGAGAACCCAACTGATGTCAGATAGCCCTGCCCATTCGCCCGTATCAAATCCTTCCCCGGCACAAACAAATGCGCCCCGGATGTGATGGTATCGCCCGCCAAAGGCCGGATACCGACCATTTGTTCACAAAGGTTCCCCAACATGCCCGGACGGGTGGCGGCCAGTTTACCGATGCAGTCTTTCTTGGCGGAAATCATCTTTTCCATGCCAATATCAAAGGCCGTCACCCGCCCGTGAATCTCGGCATGGGTGATAAAACCTTTCTCGATGCGTAAAACGTTCAGCGCTTCCATCCCATAAGGCCCGCCGCCGATGGTTTCCGCCCGTGCCACCAGATCACGGAACAGCGCCTCGCCATATCGGGTTGGCAAAGCGATTTCATAGCCTTCCTCACCCGAGAAACTGATGCGGAAAAGCCGCGCCGCCACACCGCCAACCGTCACTGGCCCCACCGACATGAACGGAAATTCACTTACCGGATTGTCCAGCAGCGAATTCAGCAAAGCCCGCGCTTGCGGCCCCGCAACGGCAAACTGCGCCCAGGATTCAGTGACCGAAATGAACCGCACATCCCACCCCGCGCAATGGGTTTGATGCACGAAATCCAAGTGCCGCATCACCAATCCCGCCGCCGCCGTTGTGGTGGTCATCAGATACTGATTTTCTCCCAACCGCGCCGTGGTGCCATCGTCCAGCACGAACCCATCTTCGCGCAGCATCAAGCCGTATCGCACGCGGCCAACGGGTAAGGTGCTGAAGGTGTTGATATAAACGAAATCCAAAAACCGCGCGGCATCGCGGCCTTGAATGTCGATTTTGCCAAGCGTGGACACATCGCAAACGCCCGCCGCCCCCCGCACATAGCCGATTTCGCGGTCACAAGACTGCCGCCACGTGGTTTCCCCCGGTTTGGGGAAATAGCTGGGGCGATACCACAGCCCCGCCTCGATCATCGGGGCACCGCGATCCCGGCTGGCCTGATCTGATGTCATGAACCGTTGCGGCGCAAAGCCTTCCGCACGGCCCCCCGCCCCCATCGCGGCGATGGATGTTGGCACAAACGGCGGGCGGAAGGTGGTTGTTCCAGTTTCAGGAATGCCCCGCCCCGTTGCATCGGCCAATACCGCAAGCGCGTTCACATTGGAATTCTTGCCCTGATCCGGTGCCATGCCTTGGGTGGTATAGCGCTTCATATGTTCAACGGATCGGAAGCCTTCCTGCGCCGCTTGTTTCACATCTTTGGTCGTCACATCATTGGCGACATCGAGCCAGGCGCGACCTTTCCCTTCGACCTGCCACAGCGGCGTTATCGCAAACGCAGCCCCTTCCGCCGCAGGCAAGTCGGTCTTGGCAGTCGTTAACCCCAACAAGCCCAGCGCGTGTTGGGCCGCAGCCAAGCCATCCGCCAGACAATCGGTCGTCGCGAAAACGCCATCCGCCGCACCCGCCGCACGCAAGCCGGGAACAGCGCCTTCCGATGGCACAAACGCCGCAATATCGGTCCGCCAAACCGGTCGCCCGTTCATATGGCACGTCAGATGCAGCGTTGGGTTCCAGCCGCCAGACATTGCCAGCAGATCGGTTTCAATCTGAAACACCCCACCTGCATGCGTGCCGGAAACCCGGGTCAACCCCAGCCGCCCTTTGGTATCGGTGACCTGCGCACCGACGTAAACCGGGCAATCTTCGACCGAACTGGCCCCTTCACGGCTGTCCAAAATCGCCGCCACCGGAACGCCCGCCGCCATCAACTGCCGTGCCACTGCCCGCGCGCCGTCATTGTTGGTAAACAGCGTCACGCGCTTGCCCGGAACCACTCCGTAACGGTTAAGGTAAGTCTGCACCGCCGATGCCATCATGATGCCGGGGCGGTCGTTCATCGGAAAGGCAATCGCGCGCTCCATCGCCCCGGCTGCCAGAATGGTACGCGCGGCGGTGATGCGCCAGAAACACTCGCGCGGCAGATTTGCGGGCGTTTTCAGATGCAGCCCCACCCGTTCCAACGCGGAATAGACCCCACCGTCATACACCCCGGTAACAGTGGTGCGCGTCATGATCCGAACATTTGGCATTGCCCGAAGTTCAGCCATAGTTGCGGCCAGCCAGCCTGTATCGGTGATCAGCGCGGGGTCCGACAACAGCCGCCCGCCGCATTCCCGGTCTTCTTCGGCCAAAATCACATCCGCGCCAGCACGCCCCGCCACCAATGCCGCCATCAGGCCGGTTGGCCCCGACCCCACCACCAGCAGATCGCAGAATGCATAGGCCTTTTCATAATGTGCCGTGTCATGCGCACCCGACAAACTGCCCAATCCCGCCGCGCGGCGGATCAGGGGCTCATAGAGGGCCTCCCAAAACTTGCGTGGCCACATGAAGGTTTTATAATAAAAACCGGCACTTAGGAACGGTGCCGCCAAATCATTCACCGCCAGCGCATCAAAGCGCAAGCTGGGCCAGCGATTCTGGCTGCGCGCATTCAAGCCATCGAAAATCTCCACCATCGTGGCACGAACATTCGGGGTTTGCTGCCCCTGTTCCAGCACCTCAACCATCGCATTCGGCTCCTCGGAACCCGCAGTCAACACCCCGCGCGGGCGGTGATACTTGAAACTGCGCCCAACCAGTTTGACGCCATTGGCCAGCAAAGCCGAGGCAAGCGTATCGCCCGCAAAGCCCGCATAGACCTTGCCATCAAAACGAAAGCTGACGGGGCGTTTGCGGTCAACCAGTCCTTTGCCAGAGAGTCTCATGCCACAGCCCCTTTTGTGCGGCCCGATAACAGCTCTGCCCCCACCACCTGATGCGTCACGGTATTGCGCGTGACGATCATCCAGGACGTGCAGCCCAACTCATGATACCAGACATCCCGCGTGATCCCCGCCGGATTGTCGCGCAGGAACAGATGGTTATCGAGATCATCAATGCTGCCCTGATCGGTGGGGCGATTGAGGTAATCTTCGGTGCCAAGATAGTAAAACTCGCGGCGATCGCGGGGGCCGCAAAGCGGGCATGGGATGCGCATCTATCTGTTCCCCTAGTGCAAATTATGTTGGCTGCCGGTGCCTTCTTCGTCCATCACGTGGCCCGTGCGGAACCGGTCAAGGCGGAAGCGTTTGGCGACCTCATGGCTTTGCCCGGTGGCCATCAGATGCGCCATGCACCAGCCCGAGGCAGGCACCGCTTTGAACCCGCCATAGTTCCAGCCCGCATCAAGGAACAACCCTTCTATCGGCGTTTTGTCGATGATCGGGCTGCCATCCGGCGTCATATCCATAATGCCGCCCCAGGACCGCAGCACCTTCGCGCGGCCAATCATCGGCATCAGGGTCATCCCCGCCTCCATCACATGTTCCACCATCGGCAGGTTGCCGCGCGACGCATAGCTGGAATAAAAATCAATATCGCCGCCAAACACCAAACCGCCCTTGTCGGACTGGCTGATATAAAAATGCCCCATGCCGAACGAAATCACGTGATCAATCACTGGCTTCAGCCCTTCGGTGACAAAGGCCTGCAACACATGGCTTTCAATCGGCAACCGCATGCCTGCCATTGCCGCCACCTGGCTGGACCGCCCCGCCACGATGATTGCCACTTTCTTGGCGCGGATCGCCCCGCGCGTGGTTTGCACACCTTGCACCACGCCGTTTACCACATCAATGCCGGTGACTTCGCAGTTCTGGATCAGATCGACGCCGCGCGCATCCGCCCCGCGCGCATAGCCCCAGGCCACTGCATCATGCCGCGCGGTGCCGCCGCGTTTATGCATCAAGCCGCCATAAATCGGAAACCGGGTTTGCTCAAAATCAATATACGGGATCGCCTCGCGCACTTGGTCGCGCGTCCACAGTTCCGCATCGTCGCCTTGGTTCAACATCGCATTGCCGCGCCGGGCGGCAGTGTCGCGTTGGCCGTCGGAATGGAACAGCACCAACTGGCCGCGTTGGGAATGCATGACGTTATAGTTCAGCTCTGCCTCCATCCCCTCCCACAGTTTCAGCGAATGGCTGTAAAACTCGGAATTGCCCGGCATAAAGTAGTTGGCTCGCACGATGGTGGTGTTGCGGCCAATATTGCCCGATCCGATATGGCCCTTTTCCAGCACTGCGATGTTGGTAAGCCCATGGTTTTTCGCCAGATAAAACGCCGTCGCCAACCCGTGGCCGCCACCGCCAATTATAATGGCATCATAGTCCGCCTTGGGGGCTGGATCGCGCCAAGCGGGGGTCCAGCCTTTGTTGCCGAACAGACCCTCGGTGATCACCTTTAACCCGGAATAACGCATGGCTTGGCCCTTTACTGACACAAGGCGACTGAACGAGATTTAGGGGGCATATTCAACAGATGATCACCAATAACTGTGCCATCCACGACAATTGGTGTCGCAAGCCATTCGCGCGAGACAAGGCCCGCGGCTTCATTTTGGTCCAAATACTCCCCGCGGAGCGCCTCTGCCAACCACCGGAGCCTCCGGCGGGAGTATTTGGACCAAAATGAAGCCGCAAATTTTATTAAAGTCCTTTGGATTTATACGCAGATGCGATCCGGCTGATGGACACGATATAGGCGGCAACGCGCAGATCCTGCACCTCTGCCCGGCCGTGCCAAATCTCGCGCATGGCCTGATAAGCCCCGCGCATGGTGTCATCAAGGCCTGAGCGCACCAGCTCCAATTCGCCCGCGCCGCGCAGATAGCTTTCCTTGAAACCGGGCGACAGCGTCCAACCAAGCTGTTTGTCCGATGACAGGCGTTCTAATTCGTTGATCAGCAATTGGTGGCGCGACTCCTCTTGGCGACGCTGCATGCGGCCAAAGCGGATATGGCTTAGGTTTTTCACCCATTCAAAGTAGGAAACCGTCACGCCACCCGCGTTGGCATACATATCGGGCACGATAACACAGCCCTTTTTGCGCAGGATTTCATCGGCACCGAAAGTAATCGGGCCATTCGCGGCTTCGATGATCAGGGGCGCCTTGATCCGCGCGGCGTTGCCAAGATGGATCACACCTTCCAGCGCTGCTGGGATCAGGATATCGCAGTCTATCTCCAGCGCCGCCGCCCCATCGACCATATGCTGGCCGCGCGGATAGCCGGCCAACAGCCCGTCATGCGTGTTCATCCATTGGCGCACGTCTTCAACATCAAGACCCGCGTCATTTATAATAGCCCCGTCGCGTTCGATGATCGCGATTACCTTGGATCCATCTTCTTCGGACAGGAATTTGGCCGCGTGATAGCCGACGTTGCCAAGCCCCTGCACAACAATGCGTTTGCCGTCCAGATCGCCGGACTGCCGCGCCATCGCCTTGTCTTCCTTATGGCGGAAAAACTCGCGCAGCGCGTATTGCACACCGCGCCCCGTCGCCTCGACCCGGCCTTGGATACCGCCTGCATGGGGGGGCTTGCCGGTGACACAGGCCTTGGCGTTGATATCGGTGGTGTTCATCCGGGCGTATTGATCGGCGATCCAGGCCATTTCCCGCTCTCCCGTGCCCATATCCGGGGCGGGGACGTTTTGCGCCGGGTGGATCAAATCGCGCTTTATCAGCTCATACGCGAACCGCCGGGTGATCTGTTCCAACTCATGCACATCCCATGCGCGCGGGTCGATGCAAAGACCGCCTTTCGATCCGCCGAAGGGGGTTTCGACCAAAGCGCATTTATAGGTCATCAGCGCCGCCAGCGCCTCGACCTCATCCTGATTGACCCCCAGCGAATAGCGGATGCCGCCTTTGACCGGTTCCATATGTTCGGAATGCACCGACCGGTAACCGGTAAAGGTTTCGATCTTGCCGCGCAGACGCACGCCAAAGCGCACGGTATAGGTGGAATTGCAAACGCGAATTTTCTCTTCTAACCCTGGGCCAAGATCCATCAACGCAGTGGCGCGCTTGAACATCAGATCGACGGATTCGCGGAAACTTGGCTCGCCTGCGACGCTCATATCTTTTCTCCCATTATGCCGTGTCTTGCGACAAGGCGCTGGTTGCGCCCTTTCCCCTGACTAGCGGCATTCGCCTAAAAAAGCAGCATTAAATAAACTTTAATTATTGCCCTGTTTGATGCGCATGTGATTCGAATTTTACAGGTTTGCGGCGAATTAAGGCACGCCTGCCTTAGATTGGTCGCACCAATTGTAGCGGCGGAAAAGACAATCTTTTCCCTTAGCCCAAAGTGTTTCCACGAGCAGCAATTTCGACGGGTCTTGAACACCTTCGCCACAATTTCGCCACAACTTCTGGGCAACGACAAGGCAACAAAGTGTGTTTGCGGGGGCAGCACTTGGATGATTGACTTAAGGATTGACCCGCAATGCGCCCTTCATTTTCCCGCCAGACGGCTTTGTTCGCCAATAATTTTCGTAAAGATCAGACAGGATCAATGTCGATCCTGGCTCTGTTCTTTTTCCTGTTGATGGTGATGATGGGCGGCGTGGCGATTGACTTCATGCGCTATGAAGAAATCCGCGTTCGCCTGCAAAATACACTGGATCGCTGCACCCTGATGGCGGCCAGCCTTAACCAAACTCTGAACGCCGAATCCGTTGTGCGCGATTGCGTCGGAAAAGACGGGCTGACCTCGCAGCTGGCGGGCGTTACGGTTGTGCAAAGCGCTGAAAGCCGGAATGTAACGGCACTTGGCAAAACACCGACCAATCCGATTTTCCTGCATCTGGTGGGGATTGACGACCTTGACGCCAAGGCAAAATCGGTGGCCATTCAAGGCGTGAACAGTATTGAATTGTCGTTGGTGCTGGATGTTTCCGGATCCATGAGCGGGGCCAAGATCGCCAGCCTGCGCACAACCGCTGCGGCGTTTGTCGGCACGGTTCTGGCGGCTGATCCGATGAAACGGGTGTCGGTTTCTTTGGTGCCTTATAACGGTCAGGTCAATCTTGGGCCGGCCCTTCGGGCCAAATACACCACAACCGACAATCACGGTGTTGCCAATGTGAACTGCATCGACTTGCCCAGTTCGGTTTATGACAGCACAGCAATGTCAACCACGCTGCCAATGCCGATGACGGGCCACGTCGACAGCTATTCAGGCACTTGGAAAACTCTTGGATATCTGGCGGCCACGGATGGTTGGGCGGTTCCTTATCCGTTGAACCGCTGGTGCCCGCCGTCGACGACAAATATTGTGCGTCCGCCAAGCAATAACGTGACCGCATTGCAGGCACAGATCGGTGGATTGCAAGCAATCGGCGCAACCTCGATCAATGCGGGGCTGAAATGGGGGCTGACCTTGCTGGACCCCGACACGCGCCCGATGATCAGTTCTTTGGTGGCAGACGGCTTGGTCGATGTGAATTTTCAGGGCCGACCCGTGAACTATAGCGACAAGAACACAATGAAGATCGTTGTGCTGATGACGGACGGATCGCATTTCGAAGAAGACCGGCTGAATGCCGGGTATCGCACCGGGCCTTCACCAATCTGGCGTAGTGTGAATGATCAGAATTATTCGATCTTTCATGCCGATCGGCCCGGCACGGACAAGTTCTGGGTCCCCCATTCCGCCACTTGGCAGGCCGCGGCCTGGAACAATGGCGGCGGCGCTGTGCAGCAAAACTGGCAAACTGTCTGGGCCAATCAGCGGCTGGCTTGGGTGGCTTGGCAAATGTATGGCCGCGCTGCAGGCCCGAATGCGACAGCGATGGAGACCGCCTATTCAGCGGCCGTCAGCGCGATGCGCAGCAAGACCCCGGTCGTCGATATGAACGCACAGCTGCAACAGATTTGCACGAAAGCCAAAGACAAGGACGTGCTTATCTATGGTATTGCGTTCGAAGCACCTTTGTCGGGACAAGCCCAGATATCGCAATGCGCCACCTCGCAGGAACACTACTTTGATGCCGGTAGTGAAGAAGAGATGCGCGTTGCCTTTGAAGCGATTGCCAGCAATATCACCCAGCTGAAACTTACCCAGTAAATCAGCATCTTCAGGCCTTTCGTGTCTGGGTGTGCCTGGACCCGAAACAGTCCGAAAAAGACCAAGACGTGATTCGTCGCTTTGAATATTTGCCCGCAGAGCCGCCCCAGCGCTGCGGGCAATCAAATCGGAATAGCCGTTTGATTGTTTCCAAACCCGGCCCGGTTTTGCAATTGCACTGTCATTGTTTCCAAAACCATCTGCTCCGCCACGATCTGTCCTTAATGACTGCCTTGGACGCCACAGATTTGCCCAAGGCGTAACTGCATATCGTCACCGGAAGTATCTTTCTTGGCGTTGGGTCTTTGCAACAATTGCAGGATTACCCGATAGGGAATTAGGGATCGAAGATGATGTGTATTCATGGACAGACCAAGGCAATCGCTGATCGCCTGTTGTGTCGTGCCGTGCGCAAGTTTGCCGCTGATCAGCATGGATCAACGACAGTGTTTGCTTTGACACTGTTCATGCTGATGGCGATGATGGGCGGCCTTGCGGTTGACCTGATGCGCTATGAAGCGACGCGCACAGCGCTGCAAAACACGCTGGACCGCGCCACCCTTGCTGCGGCCTCTTTGAACCAAAGCGTTGATGGCAAGGTGGTCGTCAAGGACTACTTCGCCAAAGCAAACCTTACCCAGTATCTGAGATCAGTGACGGTCACCAAAGGCATCAATTTCCGCAACGTAAAGGCATCCGCCAGCGCCGAAACCAATCCGTATTTTGCCCACCTTGTCGGCGTGGACGAAATGGAAGCCAAAGGCAAATCCATGGCCGAGCAGCGCATTTCAAACGTAGAAATCATGCTTGTGCTTGACGTATCGGGGTCGATGAACAGCAACAACCGTCTGCCCAACCTAAAGATCGCTGCCAACGAATTCGTATCAACCGTTCTGACAAACGACTCCGAACAGCGGGTTTCAATCGGCATTGTGCCGTTCAACGGGCAGGTCAACTTACCCCTTAATTTGCGCACCAAATTCAACTTTACCGATCCAAACGGTGCATCGAACGTGAATTGTTTCGATCTGTCACCGTCAGTTTACACAAGGTCTGAAATCTCGCGCACCGAGCCGTTGTCGATGACAATCGCAGGGGATACTTATTCCGGCACTTCAAATGCCACAAACTGGATCGCCATAACCGACACGAACAACGCTGCCCCTGCTCCATCGAACGTCTGGTGTCCGCCGCGTGCCGACAACACCGTGTCGATGCCGCTGCAAAGCGTGTCAGCCCTGCAAACCAAAATCACCGCCTTGACAGCCATCGGCGCGACGTCAATCAACGCCGGCATCAAATGGGGTCTGGCATTGCTTGATCCATCCGCGCGCAGCATTTACAACGAATTCCAGGCCGCAAACCAAATGCCAGTAAAATTGGCTGGCCGCCCGTTTGAGTTTACAGACCGCGAGTCTGTTAAGGTTATCGTGCTGATGACGGATGGTGAACATTTTAGAGAAGAACGGGTTAACCCGGGCTACAAAAGTGGCCCCTCGCCCATTTCACGCAGTGACAATGATGGCTACTATTCTGTGCAGCATGTGGGCGTTGCCGGGGCCAACAAATACTATGTTCCACACCTGAACACCTGGCAGGCCCTGCCGTGGACGAATGCCACCAATACCGGAACGTCGGCGGTGCAAACATGGCCACAAGTGTGGGCGAACATGCGCCTTAGCTTTGTCGCGTGGCAATTTTATGCCCGCGCGCTTGGCAACTATGGCCGACCGGCCGGCGATAATGATTGGACGGCGATGAACAACAACTATGACTCTGCAATGATCGCATTCCGCAGCCGGACGTCAATCGCCGATATGGACACCCAGTTGCAAACCATTTGCAGTCTGGCAAAGGACAAATCAGTCATTGTCTATGGAATAGCATTTGAAGCGCCAATCAACGGGCAAACCCAGATCCGCGCCTGCGCGACGTCAGACGCGCATTACTACAATGCCTCGGGTCTGCAAATTCAGACCGCGTTCCGCTCGATTGCCAGCAATATCAGCCAGTTGAGATTGACCCAATGATGCGGTTCCTGAAACGCCTTGCCCGCGGATTTCGCCGCGAAGACGGCACCGCTTCCATAGAGTTTGTGATGGCGGTGCCCGTCTTGATGACGATATTCATGGCCTCGTTCGAAAGCGGGCTGTTGATGACGCGGTCGGTTATGCTTGAACAGGCGGTCGATATTACCATGCGCGAATTGCGTCTGGGCCATTATGTAGACCCGGATGCCGATCTGCTGAAGGAAGAGATTTGCAAACGCACTGCAATTTTCAAAGACTGCGCAACCAGTATCAGGATCGAATTGACGCAGATCAGCAAAAAAACCTGGGACCTGCCAACCACTTCAACCAGCTGCGTAGACCGCAGCAAACCGTTTCAGGTGCCCGAGACACTGATGGACCAGACTGAACATGAAATGATGTTGATGCGGGTCTGCGTGCGGCAGGATCTGTTGTTTCCAACATCTGGTCTTGGCTTGAAATTGGCCCCCGTCAACGAAGGCGGCTTTGGCTTGATTGCGATTTCGGCCTTTGTGGTTGAACCGGACTAAGGAGATGGCAATGCGTTCCCCATTGCAGATGCTGCGCGACTTTGGGCGCGACGAAAAAGGCACTATAATGGCCGAAACGGTCATTGTTCTGCCACTGCTGCTGTGGGCCTATCTTGCCCTGTTCGTTTATTGGGATGCTTACCGTGCCGTGAACACCTCGCAAAAAGCGGCCTATATGATTTCGGATATGCTTTCGCGCGAAAAGAAAGTTCTGCCTGCCAACTTTCCAACGGGCATGCGCAACGTAATGCGATATCTGATCGACAGTGACCGGGACGTGAAAATTCGCGTCACAAGCATTTTTTGGTCAGTCGCCGACAATCGGTTCGCGGTTGCGTGGTCGCGTTCCCCCGATAATGCGATGCCGCAATTGACGACGACGACGCTGCAGGATGTCAAATCGCGTATTCCAAAAATGGCGGACAGCGACACGGTCGTTTTGGTGGAAACCGAAGTGTCCTATGAACCATTGTTCAATGTGGGGCTGCAAGAATCGACTCTGCGGCAGTTCATCGTTACCCGCCCACGCACCTTGCCAAGGATCTGTCTTACCGGGGCCCCCTGCCCCATGCAATGACACAGCCACCTGCCGCGCAAACAGGGCAATTGTGCGTCATTGCACAAAAGCCCTGTGGCATCGCAGGCTTGCCCAAAGACTTTTGCCGCCCTATTTTGGCTATTGAACCAGAAAGGTGCCAAAAATGTCGATCCGCCCCATCGCCACTCAGTCGCTTGCCCAACCCACGATGGAGGGGGCCGGCGTGCATTTGCACCGCGCCTTTGGCTTTGGCGATCCCACCCGCATGGACCCGTTTTTGTTGTTCGACGATTTTCGCGGCGACGCGCCCCGCGATTATTCCGCTGGTTTTCCATGGCACCCGCACCGCGGCATCGAAACGATTACCTATGTGCTGGCAGGATCAGTTGATCACGGCGACAGCCTTGGCAATCGCGGCACATTGCGGGGCGGCGATGTGCAGTGGATGACGGCGGGGTCGGGTATTTTGCACCAGGAAATGCCCAAAGGCAACGCGCGCGGCCAGATGCACGGGTTTCAACTGTGGGCCAACCTGCCACGCGATCTGAAAATGACGGCCCCGCGCTATCAAGACGTGCGCGGCACCGAAGTGCCTGAAATCATGGACGATGACGGCACCATCGTAAAAGTGGTGGTAGGCTCTTTCTGGGGCAAAACCGGCCCTGTGGATGGCATCGCCGCTGATCCGCAATTTCTGGATATCTATGTGCCACCCGAACGCCGCAAAACGTTCAAGGTTGATACATGGCGGCACGCCTTTGCCTATGTCTTCGAAGGCGCTGGAAACTTCCGCGATGCCGCCCGCCCCCGTGGTGTTTTGCTGGAAAAAGAAGTGCGCGGCCAAGAGGTGAACATCCGCGATATGTCGGGCAACCGCACCTTGATCGAATTTGGAAAAGGTGACGAAGTTACCGTGCAGGCCGGCCCCGATGGCATAAGGTTCTTGCTGATTTCAGGCGCGCCGATCCAAGAACCGGTTGCCTGGCATGGCCCGATCGTGATGAACACCCAAGCCGAACTGCAGCAAGCCATGGCCGAATTGCGCAACGGCACCTTCATCAAGCCCGCGCATTGACGCACAGCCGTTGACCATGTCCGCGTTGCGCGGCCCGAAAAAGCTGCGCATGCTCTTAAATCCACCGCCGCCCCCGGGGGCGGCGGATTTCGACTGGCGCAACCCAGATAAAATCCCCACAAATGACCAAGGACACCTGATTCAACCCGTCGCAGCGGAGCCGCAGCCGATGACCAACGCCCTACGCAACCGCCTTGTGCTGTCTGGATTTGGGGCGATTGCCGGGGTGTGCTTTTATGCGATTGAACAGGCGTTGTCGCACGATCTGTTTTCCGACCGGCTGACGCTGGCATTAGGGCTGTTTATCTTGATGCTGTTTGGCGGCGCGATCAGCATGGCAAGTGCGGTGCCCTTGCGGCGCGCGGCACTGATGTCGGCGGTGCTTGGGGCCACCATTGCAGCATTGGCCAGTTGGGCAGGCTTGCGGTTTGTTCCGCTGGATCAGTTTGACTGGGATCCGGTGACCATCATGGCGGTTCTGGTGTTGGGGTTTTTGCCACTGCCGTTTTTGATGGCCGCACAAACATCGCATTGGCGCAATTATTCCACTGTTTTCCTGCACGCCTGGGCCTTGTTTTTGCGGCTGGCATTTGCGTGGCTGTTCGTGGGTTTGGTTTGGGCGCTGATCTATCTGTCGGACGCGCTGTTTGATCTGGTGGGCCTGCCGATCATTGATCAGTTGCTGGATGTGGAAGTCACCCCATGGATCGTCACGGGCCTGGTGTTTGGCCTTGCAGTGGCGATTGTGGATGAGCTGTCGGATTACATGTCGCCCTATTTGATTTTGCAGGTCATGCGGCTGTTGGTGCCGTTTGTGCTGGTAGTGTTGGTGGTGTTTCTGCTTGCCCTGCCGTTTCGCGGGCTGAATGGGTTGTTTGGGGATCTGTCTGCGGCAGGGATTTTGCTGACGATGGCGGCGGGGGCCGTTGCGCTGATCAGTGCTGCGGCGGACGAGGCCGATGATACCGCGCCGCTGCCCGGCTTTATGATGTGGGCCAGTCAGGGGCTTGCGCTGATCTCGGTTGTGCCGGCAGCCCTTGGCGCTTGGGCCATCTGGACGCGGGTTGTCCAATACGGCTGGACACCAGAGCGGTTGTTCGCGGCGTGGGCTGCGGCGTTTATCCTTTGTTATACAACAGCATATGCAGTGGCCGTGCTACGCGGGGCGTGGCGCGCGCGGGTGCGGCAGGCAAATATCTATTTGGCCTTGGGGCTGATTGCCTCTGCTGCACTTTGGTTGACGCCGCTGCTGAACCCACAAGGTATTTCCGCGCAAAGCCATATTGCGCGCTTTACCGCAAGTGGCTTTCAACCCGATACCTTGGATCTTTTTGCCCTGAACCGCTGGGGCGAGGCCGGGAAAACCGCGCTGGCAAATCAGGCGGCTTTGGCAAAAGAGCCGGGCCAAACCAAGCTTGCAACGGCCTTGGCGCAAAGCAGCGCGATGTCCGGCGCGCTCGATGCCGCCGCGTTGCGGATCAGTCTTGCAAAAATCATGCCGCTGCAGCCCAACACCCCCGCCGCAATCGCTGCGCGCGATCGGGTTTTTGCCGCCGCCGAGGCCGATCAACTGAAAGAATGGCAAGACGATTGCGACGCCACTTTGCCGGGCGGGCAACCCGGCTGCGCTATGGTTGTGGCCGATCTGCACACCGGCCGGCCCGGCGATGAAGTGGTCATCGCCCACCGCAGCCATGGCCAGTTTTTCGCGGTGTCCGAGATCACCGTTACCGATGGGTATGCCCAAGCGCGCCAGCTTGTCGCCAGCAACGGCCAATACCCGCAATTTGACCAAGCCGTCGCGATCTTGCAGGCACTGCAAAGTGCCGCCCCGGCCGTCGTTCCCAGCCCGCTTATGATGCTGAAACTGGGGGATACCGAATTGATGATCGCCCAATAGCTGTCTTGAGCAATTCTTAACCGCGCGGGCGTAAAGTGTGGGGGGAATCAACCAGCGGACCAGTCATGCACGGCCTTATCAATCGCTCTATCCAGTGTTTTTTGCGCGATACCTATGGATCTGCGGTTTGGGCCGAAGTGGTGCGCAAGGCTGGCCTAGGTTTTGACAGCTTTGAGGCGCTGTTGATCTATGATGCGGCGTTGACAGAAGCGGTCATTGTGGCGGCAGTGCAGGTATTGCGCCGCCCGCGCGAAACCATTCTGGAAGATTTGGGCACTTATCTGGTGTCGCATCCAAACACCGAATCCCTGCGCCGGTTGTTGCGCTTTGGCGGCGGGAATTTTGTTGATTTTCTGCATTCGCTGGATGATCTGCCAGACCGGGGCCATCTGGCGCTGCCTGATCTTGATTTGCCAAAGCTGCGGCTGGCTACTTTGGATGATGGGGTATTTTCCTTGCATGCGTCGATGATGATTTCGGGGGTTGGTCATGTGATCGTTGGCCTGTTGCGCACCATGGCGGATGATTACGGCGCGCTGGTTTTGCTGGATCATGCGGGCAGCGGCCCCGCTGATGATGCCGCGCCCGGGCATGCCGACGAAATCATCAGCATTCAGCTGCTGGATCAAAGTTACGCTGCAGGACGTCATTTCGATCTTGCGTTGCCGGGGAACTGACATGCAGAATATCGCGTTCCGACCCGCCGTTCTGGCCTGCCTGATGCCGATGTTTCTTGCCCTTGACGAAACCGGCGTAATTATCGCCATTGGGCCAACGCTTGCCCGGCTGATCCCCGGCCCGGCCCCAATTGGCCGGCTTTTTCACGATGTCTTGCAAGTGCTTCGCCCCGCCGGGATTGAAAGCGTCCCTGATCTGGCGGCACACGCAGGGGATCGGCTGCACATGACCCTGCTTGGTGCAACTGACGTGTCGTTGCGGGGGCTCGCGGTGCCAATGCAGGGCGGTGGACTGTTGATCAACCTGTCTTTTGGCATCGGCGTGATTGATGCTGTGCGCCAACATGGGCTGAACGATGCCGATTTCGCGCCAACGGATCTGGCGGTCGAAATGTTGTATCTGGTTGAAGCAAAATCTGCCGTCATGGCTGAATTGCGTAACCTTAACTTGCGACTGCAAAGCGCGAAAAAGGCCGCCGAAGAACAGGCTCTAAGTGACACTTTAACCGGGTTGCGCAACCGGCGCGCACTTGATGCCACCTTGGGCGCACTGATCGCGCGCGGCACCAGCTTTGGGTTGATGCACATTGATCTGGATTACTTCAAGCAGGTCAACGACACCCGCGGCCACGCCGCCGGGGATCAGGTCTTGCGCGAAGTGGCCAAGGTATTGCTGGCGGAAACCCGCGCCGATGACATCGTCGCGCGGGTGGGCGGGGATGAATTTGTTGTCGCATTGCCAGGTCTGCACGATGTTGCGCAATTGGCTCAAATTGCGCGGCGTGTCATTAAAATTCTGACGCAACCAATTGATTTCGAAGGAAGACCGTGCCGGATATCAGCCTCAATCGGATTGACGGTTTCCACCCGTTATGACCGCCCCGATGCCGATCGCATGCTAAGCGACGCCGATCACGCGCTTTACGCGTCAAAGCACGCCGGCCGCGGTCAGGCCAAGTTCTTCGACCCCAATAAAGGCGATCGTCGCATTTCTTGATTTTGGGAAAGATTGGCAGCCCGTAGGGGAGTCGAACCCCTCTTACCAGGTTGAAAACCTGATGTCCTAACCGATAGACGAACGGGCCACTGCGGTGGTGAGCGCGTTCTAATCGGCGCTGATCTGGTTCGCAAGAGGAAAAATGGGCCGTGCTTTCGAAACTTTACAGCAAGTCTGAACGCTTAGGCCCGCGCCGCGTCTTCAAGACGAAGTTGAACTTTGCTGCGCCCGCCCCAGGTGTTTATCTCAAGTCGCCCGGCCAGATGAAATCGCTGGTGCCCGGCGTTTTCCAAGGCGGCCCCCATCGGCGTTTGGAAGGCCCCAAAGACCACAGCCTCAAGCTTTGTGCCCAAACCATCGCCAAAGGACAGACGCAAATGCGCATCACCCATGCGGCGCGATGAAACAGCCATATCGGCAAAGGCCACGCGCGGTGCAGCAGCGGATGCGCCAAACGGCCCCGCTTGTTCGATCAATTCCACCAGGGTTTGCGTGGCGGCTGAGGGGGCCAGCAGGCTGTCGATACCAAGGGTTTCAGACCCGCCCGCCCCTGCGCCCTGACGCGCCAGCAATTCCGACAGCCGCGCCATTGCGGGTTCGATCATCGCCTCGGCCACTGTCAAACCAGCCGCCATTTTATGCCCGCCACCTTTGATCAACAGCCCTTCGGCCGCCAACCGCTGCACCGCCGCCCCCAGATCAACGCCAGAAACTGACCGGGCCGAGCCTTTGCCGATGCCATCTTCGATGCCAATCACCACGGCGGGGCGGTGCGTGGCTTCTTTCAGCCGCGCCGCCACAATGCCCACAACGCCGGGATGCCAACCCAGCCCTGCCGCCCAAACCAGCGGGCCATCGGTGCCGCGGGCCATCGCCTGCGCCAATGCGGCTTCACGCACGCCGGCCTCAATATCGCGGCGTTCGGTGTTCAGCATATCCAGTCGTTCGGCCAAGGCTGCGGCCTCGTGCGCGTCATCGGTGGCCAGCAGCCGCGCGCCCAGATCGGCCTGCCCGATCCGCCCGCCCGCGTTCACCCTTGGGCCCAACAAAAACCCCAAGGCATACGGGGTTGGGGCCTGATCCATCCGCGCGATATCGGCCAGCGCGCGTAAGCCAACCCGATCCCTGCGCGCCATCACCTTCAACCCCTGCCGCACAAAGGCCCGGTTCACCCCGATCAGGGGGGCCACGTCGGCGACGGTTGCCAGCGCCACCAGATCCAGCATTGCCATCAGATCAGGGCCCGGCATGCCCTCCAGCCGCAGTTGGCGATTGGCCTCGACCAGCATCAGGAACACCACGGATGCCGCACATAGATGGCCAAGTTCGCCGTCTTCGTCTTGCCGGTTCGGGTTCACTACCGCAAACGCGGCGGGCAAGGTTTCGCCGCCCAAATGGTGATCCAGCACCACCACATCACAGCCCGCCGCAGCGATCGGGTCGTGCGACAGGGTGCCACAATCGACGCACAGGATCAGATCATGCGCGACCCCAAGGGCGGCCATTGCGGGCACATTGGGGCCGTAGCCTTCGTCGATCCGGTCGGGAATGTAGAGCGTGGCTTGGTGGCCCATGGCGCGCAGCCAGATGATCAGCAGCGCGGCAGATGATCCGCCATCGACATCATAATCGGCAAAGATTGCGATGCGCTGGCGCGATTTCAGGGCGTGAAGAAAGCGGCCTGCCGCGCGTTCCATATCTTTCAGGCGGCGCGGATCGGGCAGCAGATCGCGCAGTTGCGGGGCCAGGTAGGCGGCGGCATCTGCGGGCAGAATCCCGCGCGCAACCAAGGTCTGGCACAGCGGCAACGGCAGGCGGGTGGACTGCGCCATTGCTTCGGCCAGACGTTCGGCGTGGGCGGTGGGGCCGGTCCAGCGGCGGCCGGTCAGCGAGGCATCGACGTCAAGAAAAGCGCGGTCAGTCATAAAGTAGCAATGCCTGAAGGGCGGTACAGGCGCAAGCGGGCCGTGGAGGGGCCAAAGTGTCCACGCGGGGACAAAACTATAAATTTATGTATATCAATGCTTTAACTTTCAAAATTTACCAAATTTTAAGAACCCGGCCTGTCCGCGCCACGCCCCGGGCGGGCATCACTGCGCATCCGGCCCGCTCAAAATTCCCGCCGCCACTTTTTCCCAGCCGGGCGCGGCGATTTCTGATGCTGGCGCAACAGCGCGGCCACCATAGATGTCGTGCTGGTGCCGTTCGGCCCACCCGCAATCAACAACAATGGCGCGCGGTTGGGGTTGGCAAAGTTCAGCGCGTTGCCAAGGCCAAGGGCGGCCTGTAAATAATTCCGCCCCGGTGCCGGAACGATGTGTGCATCATAGGCTGTGCGCAACTTTGACGGGGGGTAAGCCCGGTGGCACAGGTCTGGCTGAAACTTTTGAATGACATGCTGTGCAGTTTGGTCCAGCCCCGCCATGGCAAAAGCACGGGGGCGGCGGCTGGATTTGCTGTTCATCCGCACCTTACGCCGTTTGGCAAGCGCGTCGGCTTTGGGTCAGGGTTGGGTTTCGTCTGCGTCAGATCCGCGTATGGGCCGGGTTCTTGCGGCAATCCAAGCTGATCCGGCCCGGCCGTGGACGGTGCAGGCCCTTGCGTCGGTCGCGGGGATGTCGCGCATTGTCTTTGCCAGCCGGTTCGCGCAGGCGATCGGGCAAACGCCGGTGGTCTATCTGAACCATTGGCGGATTGCTCTTGCCGCCGATGTATTGCGCGGGCAAAGCCGGGCTGCGGGCCGGCTGTTTGCGCAAGTGGGCAATACGTCAGAGGCTGCCTTTGGGCGGGCGTTCAAACCGCGGCACGCGATGGCACCACAGCACTGGCGCAAGGCCAGTTTGGTGGCTGGCCTTATCTGATCGGCAAACGGTATAGCATCCGGCGCACCGACCCGGTTTTCGACCGCATCAGAATGGTTTCGGTGCTGATATAGCCCGGCTCTTGCTTTATGCCCGCAAGGATTGATCCGCTGGTCACACCGGTGGCCGCAAAGATCACATCGGCGGTGACCATATCATCGCGGGTGTAAATGCGGTTGAAATCGGTGATGCCTGCCTTGATCGCGCGGCCGCGTTCATCATCGTTGCGAAACAACAACTGGCCGTAAATCTGGCCGCCCATGCATTTCAGTGCCGAGGCCGCCAGCACCCCTTCGGGCGCGCCGCCTGACCCCATATACATGTCAATCCCGGTGATCGCGGCTTCGGCGCAATGGATGATGCCCGCCACATCGCCATCGGTGATCAGCCGGATCGACGCCCCGGTTGAACGCACTTCTTCGATCAGCGCCTCGTGGCGGGGGCGTTCAAGGATGCAGACGGCGATCTGATCGGGCTTCACGCCCTTGGCGCGGGCAAGCGCGCGCACGCGTTCCGAGGGTGACATTTTAAGGGTAACGGTATCAACGGCATAGCCCGGACCAATTGCCAGTTTCTCCATGTAGACATCGGGCGCATGCAACAAGGTGCCGCGCGGGGCCATGGCGATGACGGTCAGCGCGTTGGGCATATCCTTGGCGGTCAGCGTGGTGCCTTCCAACGGATCAAGGGCGATATCCACCGCCGGGCCGCGCCCGGTGCCCACCTTTTCGCCGATATACAGCATCGGGGCCTCGTCCCGTTCGCCTTCGCCAATCACCACGACGCCCGCGATATCCAGCAGGTTCAACTGGTCGCGCATCGCGTTGACCGCCGCCTGATCGGCCGCTTTTTCGTCACCGCGCCCGATCAGTTTGGCCGATGCCAATGCGGCGGCCTCTGACACGCGGGCAAGGCCCAAGGACAACAGGCGGTCTTGAAATTCGGTGACGGTGGCCATGGGGCATCCTTTGACTTAAGTTGTTAGTGCATAGCGGGGGATGGTAGGCTGCGTCAAACCTCTTCGATGCGCAACACCACGGGCGCGCCTACCAAAACGCCGGTGGGGCCGAACCGGGTGCAGGCGTGGTCTATATCGTCGCGCGTCGCCTTGTGCGTGACGATCAGCACAGGCGCGTTGACACCTTGGTGGCCGTATTGGCGCATCTGGTCGATGGATACGCCCGCCTCGCCCAGACAGGTGGCGATTTTGGCCAAGGCTCCGGGTTTGTCCAGCAAGGTCATCCGCAGGTAATAGCTGGCTGGCGTTGACGCACGGGCGGGCAGCGGTGTGGCCAATGTCGTCGCAGGTTGGCCAAAGGTTGGCATCCGCAGGCCACGGGCAATGTCGATGACGTCGGCCATTACCGCCGATGCCGTAGGCCCCATACCGGCACCGGGGCCGCGCAGCACGATCTGGCCCACGCTGTCACCCTCCAGCACCACCATATTTGTGCCGCCCTGCAATTGGCCCAGCGGGCTGTCGGCGGGCACAAGGCAGGGCGTCATGCGCTGTTCCAGACCACGGCCCGACATCTGCGCCACGC
>JANNAT010000058.1:0-1865 GCA_031384605.1 Cypionkella sp. | reverse complement strand
GCTGAGGAACCGTTCGCGCTTTTCCTCGGGGTATTTCCGAATGTGTTTGCGCGGGTTCGACCCGTCCGGCCGTAGCCCCCACATCTCGGCCAGCACGAACATCTTGGAAACCACCTCAATGCAGCGGTTTGCCTGATAGGGGATGTGCCGCAGATCATGGTGGAACTTCGCGACGTCAGCGCGGGTGATTTCCGGCACAGCCAGACGCCCCAGTGCGGGCAGGATGAATCGTCTGAGGTTCCCGCGATATTCCTTCGCCGTGCTCGCCTTCAGACGCACGGAGATATGTTCCTTGTCGAAGCGGTCAGCCAGATCGTTGACCGTGGCAGCGTTGCGTTTTGCCGCACGATCAGCGGCAGGGTCTTCGCCGTTCTTGACGGCGGCGATGATGGTGATCGCTCGGGTGCGCGCCTGATCGCACGTCAGCACCGTGCTGGGGCCGAGACTCATCCGCCGTGCACGCCGCCCGGCGCGAAACTGCACCACGAAGCTTTTGCGCCCGCTGGGCATCACGCGCAGCCCGAAGCCAGGGATGCCTTCGTCCCAGAGGAAGAATTCCGTCACCTGGGGCTCGATAGCGTCGATGGTGCGTTTGGTCAGTTTGGGCATGGGCGATCCTGCGCGATTGTCATGGCTGACCCCTACAGTGGGGATCATCTGGCCACAGTCAACGAACACATTGAAATTGCGTGATAAAAGGAAAATCTGCGTAGGCATTGGGGCGACTAAACTCGTCGGGACTGACGCAATACCAGTCTTGATGTCGAATCAGTGTCGGCGTTTCGCTCGCCTCTGACCGCTGCTAGGGTGGCTCAAAATTGACACGGATTTCCAATGGCATCGAAGTCGACCCTGAATGCAAAGAACCTCGAGACGCTGGGTGCGGAGCGCCTGGCCGAACTGCTGATCGAAATCAGCACCGGATCGGCGGTGGCCAAGCGGCGTCTGCGGCTGGAACTGGCGGGGGCGCAAAGCCCGAAAGAGGCCGGGCGCGAGGTGGCCAAACGGCTGACCAGCATCGCGCGGGCGCGCACATTCGTGAATTGGCAGAACCGCAAGCCGCTGGTCACGGATCTGGAAAGCCAGCTTCGGGCGATAAAGGAGCAGATCGCACCATTCGATCCGACCGAGGCGCTGGCGCTTGCGTGGCGCTTCATGCAGGTCGCCACACCGCTGTTCGAGCGCTGCGATGACAGCAGTGGCATCGTTATCGGCGTGTTTCACGACGCCTGCGCATTGCTGGGCGAGATTGCACTCACTGCCAGAACGCCGCCTGAAAGGCTGGCTGAGGCTGCAGTTGAGGCCCTGCGTGATAATGGCTACGGCCAGTATGACGGCTTGATCGCCATCCTGACGCCCGCGCTTGGAAAAGAGGGGCTGTCGCATCTCAAGCAGCGGATAGAAGGGCTTGCCGCGACACCGGTTCCCATCCCGCCGAAAGGAGAATGGGAGGCCGTGGGGTATGGCAGTGGCGGTGCTACCTTTGCCCATCAGATGGAAGAGCGTGCTCGGCAGAGCATGGTGGCGATGGCGCTGAGGGACATTGCCGATGCAATGGGTGACGTTGATGCCTTCATCGCCCAGTACGATCCCAAGACGCGCAAAGTTCCGGGGATCGCTGCCAAAATTGCCGTGCGTCTCCTAGCCGCTGGCCGGGCAGTGGATGCACTCGGCTTCATCGAACGCGCTGATACCAAAGACAGTTGGCTGCCCCGGGAGTGGCTTGACACCCGCCTTGACGTGCTGGACGCACTTGATCGCAAGGACGAGGCGCAGACCTTTCGCTGGAGATGTTTTGAGAGCACACTTTTGTCTGAATATCTGCGCGATTTTCTGAAGCGGCTTCCCGATTTCGAGGATATCGA
>JANNAT010000038.1:0-13385 GCA_031384605.1 Cypionkella sp. | reverse complement strand
AGTAATTTTTATCTTTTTTATCCCAGCGAGACACGGAGGTCGGCCAGTGCTTCCAACTGTGCGCGAACATGGGCATCCAGCACGCGTTGCAAGATGGCGGCTTCGATCATCACCGGTTTGCCTGATGTCTTTTCCACCTCCGCTGCCAATTGCGCGGCCATCAGCGCCGCCTCCCGGGCAGGCCAGGTGACCCAGACATCGCGTTCCTGCCGCGCCAGGCGGAACACCAATGCCTCGGCCCGCGCCCGGTCGACCAACATGCCCTTCTTCTTCTGGATCGCCAGTTGGCGTTCCTGCGCTTGATAGACCGTCAGCGCGGTGCGGGCTTTCAGGTCGCTGTTCGTCCCGCCGCTGCCGCTGGTCGGCAAGGCAGCGTCTCCGCCAAGCGAGCGGCGCTGCTGATCGGGATCGGTCATTTCCACCCGGCGCACGTCTGATGCCGCTGCGTTGATTGATCCGTCGGCATAAAACACCAGCTTACCGCCGCGTTTGGCGTTCTGCACAGCGCCCCGTGACAGGCCGGAATGGGTGGAATATTCGCGCTCGCTCATGCCGTTTATAGCTGCCCCTTTGCTCAAGTAAACTAATGATATTGATTGTTTTTTCGTTGATCAAGGTCGGCGTTAGAGCGAACTTGCATACAGATGCGACGCAGTCCGCACCGCGAAAACCCAAGAGTACAGAACCATGCCGAACATTACCAGTGAAAGGAACCCTGCATGATCAAACTCACTGAAACCCAGACTAATATCCTGACCGTTGGGGCCAAGCGGCCTGAAAATATCGCCCTGCCGCTGCCCAAGGGTCTGGCCGGTGCGGCGGCCAAAATGGCCGTCACCAAGATGATCGAACGCGGCTGGCTGCAGGAAGTCGACGCCAACCTGCGCCGGGGCGAACCGCTTTGGCGCGAAACCGGCGACGGCCATGGCACCACGCTGGTGGTGACCGACGCAGGCTTTCTGGTGATCGGGATCAAGCCGGTTTTCGTCAAGACCATGTCCGATATCCACAAACATGCAGCCAAGCCTGCTGCGCACAAACCGCCAACGCCGCGTGCTGGGACGAAGCAGGCATTGCTGATCTCTTTGCTTCAGGCGCCCGAAGGTGCCACAATGGACGCGATGATTACAGCCACTAACTGGAAGCCTCATACCTTGCGCGGGACCATGTCGGGGGCGCTGGGCAAGAAGCCGGGGGAGGGTGTATCGGATCAGCGAACCCGGCTAGAATTGCCCAATGACCGCTCTGAGCCCAAAGCGGACTTCATTTTGTCCTTCTTGGACCTCTGACAGGGCTACCAGTGCGGTGCCGGTACGAAATTGCGATCAACTTGGGTTGCGTGCGGATATCACCCACGACGAGGTGGGTGCCCAAATGCCATGCCCGTCCCGTTCCTGGCTCTCGAAGAAGGTCCGCATCTCGCTCTCGATCTCTGAACGCTTGGCCTCGGCTAACTCGCTACCGGCTTCGCGGAAGACCTCGCCCCCCGGACCGATGGCCAACGCGAATGCGATGCATTCTTCCGGGGTTGTGCCGACCATGATCTTTTCGTCCACACGGGTGAAAGTGACATCCTCGTAACCAGCGCTCTTCATCATCAGGCCCGCCGTCTGTTGATTGCCCATCGAGAACGGGCCGGGCCCACAGGTGTCGGCGTCTGCGCCCGGCGGCGGAAGATGCCGAAGGGTAATGTCCTTTGCTTTCTGCCATACCGGATTGTCTTCGCGCCGACGCCAGACGATATGGGTAATCTTCCCTCCCGGGTTGAGCGCCTTACGCATCCGTCGCAGGGCAGCCACAGGGTTTGTGAAGAACATCGTGCCAAAACGCGCAACCACATAGTCGAACTCATTCTCGGGCAGAGCGACTTCGGCATCACCCCGCGAGAACTTGACGTTTGAAAGTCCATTTGCGGCAGCGTCCTTCCTGGCCTCCTGCAGGAATGCTTCGACGCAGTCAATGCCGACGACGCGCCCATCGGGTCCGACAACCTCTGCCACCTGGAGCGTCATGTCTCCCCAGCCACAGCCGACATCCAGCACTGACATCCCCGTTTTGATTGGCAAGTTCGGCAACACTGCAGCGGAGTGCCGAGACAGGCCGCCTTGAAGGATATGACGGTATTTTGTAAACTTTGGCTCAAGAACGGAGTTCCAGAATTTCACGAACTCAGTGTCTGCGGAACAGTCGAATTCCTTGGCTGCCTCCCGGTCATTTCGCTTGCGAGACTAGCACGGAACGGCCTTCGCACCAAATTGAAAACCCAGATAGGCCATCCCCTTCTATTTCGGTCTGGCGGACCAAACTATAGATCACAATGCCTAGCTCAAGAAATGCAAATGCATGAACGCATAGGTCCGACTTGTCCGCATACCGCAAGCACGGCGGTCACTGCAGATTTGAACAGCCGAACCTGATCAGGCTGGCGGCGATTTTTTTGGGCAGCTCGACCCCATGCCGCAAGAATTTGCAAGCACGTCAGGTCAGCCGCTCGAGGGTCCAAGCCCCAATCCAGCTCGGCACGAAAACCTAGCCAATGTGGAGACATTTCCGGGTTTCGAGGCCGTCTGGAAGCGTGGATTTGGCGGGGTGGATTTGACCAAGTGGATTTGGCAAACTGGATTTAGTGGATTTGACAAAAGAATCTAGCAGTCCAAAGTCGTGATTAGCTAAGCATCTGATATCCTGACATTTCCTCGTCAGATTTCCGTCAAGTGGATTCCGCCTGGATTCCTTGGTGAAAAAGCCAGACGCTAGCGAAATGCTGCGCTGCGCCCCCCGCATACGTTAAGGGCCCGGGAGGAACCGTGCCACCGGGGAGTAGGCGCATCACATGACAGATGTGGTTGGCCCAGCCCCTCCTATGTGCCACAAGCCTCGCCCGCCGCGACACCTTCAGGGGTCGCTCTCGAGCAAACCGAAGCGCGCAAGCTGGCACGATGCATTTCTTCGCAGCCTTCTCATCCAGGTCGCGACTAAATAGCCAAACGCGATTGCCCTGAGACAATACAGGGAACTGATTGTTGAACCGGGCGTTGAATTGCTAAGCACATTTGCTTACTCACCTGAAGGAAACTCCATGTTTATGAAAACATTTCTGAGCCTTTCGACTGCCGCCATCTTGTTTGCGGGCGTGGCGTCTGCTGATACTGAGGCCACCGCTTGGACCGAACTCAACGTCCGCAGCGGACCTGGCCCCATGTATTCGATCGTCGGCGTGATTCCGGCGAATGGCGCAGTTTCCGTAGAGGGTTGTCTTGCAGACGCAAGCTGGTGCACTGTCACTCATGACGGTGTCAGCGGCTGGGCTGCTGGCAACTATATGACTGCAAATATCGAAAATGAACCGGTTGCACTTGTCGGTGGAGACAAGCGTGTGGTCCTTAAAACAGTCACATTCGACAATGCTGAAGCATCGACAGCAGGCGGTATGGCAACCGGGGCAATAGCCGGCGCCATGATCGCGGGCCCCCCAGGAGCTATCGTCGGAGGAATTCTCGGTGCCGGCGCCGGTGCCGCAGTTGCGCCTGACCCGACGATCATCACCTACGTCCAGAGTAACCCGGTTGAGCAGGTTTATCTGGATGGCGAAGTTGTTGTCGGTGCTGGGATCCCTGAAACGGTCATTTTGACCCCGGTACCAGACAGCGTATACTCATACGCATACGTGAACGGCGTGCCTGTCCTTGTGGAAACACAGAAGCGGACCGTTACCTACATCGTTCGCTGAAAGGCCGACGTAGGGCCATAACTTGAGCGGGGCCAATCCGTGTCGTACGGGTTGGCCGAATTGGTCGAAAACGGGCTGATTTGTGCTGCGCATCCCTGATAAACAGAGACGCCCCCACACTGTTTGCGCGCTCGACAAGATTTGCCAAGCGGTGAGCAAGTTTAGCGACATGTGCCGTGTTGGGCACGCATGATCGTTCGGCGCGGCACCGTGTCATCAACACGTCTCCAAAATCCAGATCAGAGCATATTGCCCGATCCAACCCAGAAATGAGTGTCCGACAATGAAATATACCCCCCTTGTCATTGCGACCATTTTTTCCTGTTCGGCAGCGCCCGCCCTTGAAGCCCGCGTGTCATTTCCAAATTTCGCAGGTTCTGCGCTGACCGCAGCAGCCACCGCAGCAGCCACCGCAGCAGCCACCTTGGACACCCAGATCATCCAGATAGAGGCTAGCAAGGGAAAAGGCGGTGAAAAAAAGAAGGCCAAGAAGGGCCAGAAGAAAACTGATCACGGCAAGGACAACAAAAAACATAACAAGGTCAAGCGATCAAAGGACGAGCGGGTGCGCGACGCAGACGCAATCCTGGCCATTCGCGCACCGGATGGTCGTGACATGACAGTACTGCTTGGATCCTTGCCGCTGGCCCTGCTGGGCACCGGCGTCGTCTTCGCTGACGTGCCCGAAGATCAGCTTTTGACATATCGCAATTGTCCACCCGGTCTTGCAAAGAAGGACCCGCCCTGCGTACCTCCGGGCCTTGCGAAAAAGGGCGTGACGTATGAGGAATGGGTCACCTACGACGACAAACGGCTTGACGAGATCTACCTCGACCAGCGCAACGGGTACCTGGATCAGGATGCCGTTCTTGACGACGATATTCTGTTGCTCAACTCAACTCAGATCGCATCACTTTATGGGTTGCGCCCCGCAGCTGCGGGTACGCGCTATGGCTTGATTGATGGCCAGCCCGTGTTGCTGACCGACGAAGACAATAGGTTACTTCTGTCGATCCGTGATCTTGATCGGGCTGCAAACCTGCCAGCTAGCCTTTTTGTGTCGCCAACGGCTGCGCTCACGCAAAACGAATTGCGCCAGACATACAATCTGCCCATCCTTGATCCGGGATACAACTATGCAGTCGTGAATGGCGAACTGGTCACTCTGGAGGACAGTGCCTTTGAGGTCCTGCAATTGATCCGGATCGCACGGGCTGTATTCTGATCGAGCATGCGATGCGTCCAGCGACATCTCGTCTGCGTTTTCGGCTTTGCTTTGGGGAATGCCGTAAACGTGGCAGGAAGCGAGAACGTGTATGAGCAAGATTCCAGATGGTCCGACTGACGGTCACCAAGACAAGAGTGACGGACACCGAGGCATTCCTCCGAGCCTTGGTGACGCGAGCCGCAGCTTTGGCATTGCCCTCTGGCGTGCAGTTTTCAAGAGTTTGCACGGTGTCTGGATCGGTCTGTTGAAGTTTCTGCACATGGCTTCCGCCGGAATTTTCCGTATGCTGGACGCCGCAGGTGCGGAGCTGAGCGCCGCTAATGGCAAGTGGCGCGCGGCACTTGCCCAACGTGCGGCGCGCACCGTCAGACCTGCGCCGAGCAACGCGGCGCCCAAGGTCGCGGGCCCCGTTCAGGACCGGCCAAGGGTGCCGCGCCGTCGCATCCGGATCATTCTGGGTCTGGACAAGGTAATTGAAACAGCGCGCATCCTAGGCATCGAGGCCAAACTTAGTGCCATGCCATCGCTTGCGAGCACACCGCCAAGGATGACAACAATCGTGCCGGGCGCGAAGACGCTGGTTAAAATCAGCGCCTCACCAAAAGCGAGTAAGCCGATCATCCAGTAGCCCCAAAGTCCCAATGACTGGAACGAGGGGAGCAGTTCATTCATCGCTGTCTGCATCTTTTTTCCGGAGACCCATTAAATATCAGTGCTTTGCAAGTCAGTTTTGTCAAAAAATACCGGTGATGATCCGATCAAGCCGTGTGCCTCGAATATAGAGAGACTGAACAATCGCTGCGGCAAAGGCCCCTGTCAAAGCACCTCCAAGGACATCGCTGGCATAGTGGGTGCCAATGTAGACGCGGGAGAAGGCTACGACCAGCGCGGCCAAGCCAAACCAAAGCGCCCGCCGCGGCATGCTGTTGACGGCAAAGGTCATTGCGATGGCGAAGGCTGCCGTTGAATGATCGGATGGAAACGAAGGGTCAAGGCTTGGCGCGATCAGCAGATCTGTGACGCCAGTGACATAAGGGCGGACCCGATCGACGAAAAGCAGAATGATCTGGTTGAACGCAAGACCGAGGAAAAATGCAAGACCCGCCCCGACCAGCACATGCCGGGTGCTTTGTCTTTCGGTCTTCGTCCACCATTGGCAGGCCACGGCAATCACCAGCATGGGAATGCCTGCAGCAGAAATCCAGATCATGATTGCATCGAGAAAAGGGCTGCTTTCTGCCAAGCCATTCACCAACTGTGTCACGGTGATGTCCAAGCTGTGCATCATATCCATTCGGATTTCACAGCCCCTGATTGGCGTCGAAAACGCGTTGCGCATAGTCTGCCAGCACCGCTTCACAATGCTTCATGCGTTCAGATGCAGAAGCAGAGAGAGTTGCTTTATAGAAATCGAGATTATTGATTTTTAACAACCAGTTATGAAGCTTCTTGAGGTCATTGTCTTCTTCCTCGAGCTCGGCATAGGTGTATTTTTGCTTGGCGATTTCCTTAGCAATTTCAGCCTCGAACGCTTCACATTTTCCAAGAAACTCACGGTATTGGTCATCCCGATCAGCCTTGAATCGCGCGACCACCTTGTCTTGCTGATTCTTGTCCAAAGACGTTGTCACCAACAGGACCGTCTCGCCGCCCATTTCAGTAACATCGTTCTCCAGCATCTTCAGTTGACGCATGTGCTCGTCAGTTTGTGGCAACAAGCAAACGCCGTTCTGAAGGTAGACAGCGCCCATGCCTTTAAGCCGCCGCCATAAAGCTATCCGCTTGGCGGCGGGGTCTGGCGGAACCTTATAGGTCATCAGTATCCATGAAATTTGATCCATGGTATCAGTGTAAAGTTACGGTCGTAACATGTCAATATTGGGCGCCTGATCACATCTGGTGCCTGCTTCGCGGCACAGATCACCGTTGGTGGTCGAGATTGCAAGCGTCTGTTTGCCGTGGTTCAGGCTGTCCCAGGAGGGCAACCGCGTGACTTCAATAAATTCTGTGGCGTTCAAAGACAAAAGCATAGTGATGCGTTCAATGGGACCCGCATATCGCTCATTGATGGAACGAAATATTCGCCAAAGGCGTTAAATTACGTTGGGGTCAAGAGACTGGCTCCAACCGGCACGATCTGCTTGTTTCCCGCTTTTTGCAGAAGGACCGGTTTATGCAAGATGGCCCGACTGCGCTCACCCCGGCGGACGATCTGCTGCTGCCCGATTTGCAGCACATTGATGCTTATTGGCGCGCCGCCAACTACCTGACGGTGGGGCAGATTTATCTTCTGGACAACCCGTTGCTGCGCGAGCCGTTGCGGATCGAGCATGTCAAGCCGCGTCTGCTGGGGCATTGGGGCACCTCGCCGGGGCTTAATTTTATCTATGCGCATCTGAACCGGATCATCCGGCTGCAGGATGCGAACATGATCTATGTTTGCGGGCCGGGGCATGGGGGGCCGGCCATGGTGGCAAATACGTATCTTGAAGGCAGATACTCCGAACTGAACCCCGACATTCCCCGAAACGCGCAAGGCATGCAGCGGCTGTTCCGGCAGTTTTCCTTTCCCGGCGGCATCCCCAGCCATGCCGCCCCGGATGTGCCGGGATCAATCCATGAAGGCGGCGAGTTGGGTTATGCGCTGTCGCATGCTTACGGCGCCGCCTTTGACAATCCCGATCTGATCGTCGCCTGCGTAGTCGGCGATGGCGAGGCCGAGACGGGGCCGTTGGCCGCCGCTTGGCATTCCAACAAGTTTCTCAGCCCGGTGCATGACGGGGCGGTGCTGCCTATCCTGCACTTGAACGGCTACAAGATCGCCAATCCGACCATTTTGGCGCGCATCCCCCACGCCGAATTGCGCGCTCTTTTT
Organism: Cypionkella sp.; assembly: GCA_031384605.1. GTDB lineage: Bacteria > Pseudomonadota > Alphaproteobacteria > Rhodobacterales > Rhodobacteraceae > JANNAT01. The sequence goes on along the minus strand of JANNAT010000038.1, from coordinate 5,552 downwards.
GTGGGTTATGGGTATGAACCGATCTTTGTCGAGGGTGATCAGCCCGCGCTCATGCATCCACAGATGGCGGCGGCGCTGGACGCGGCGATGCAGCGGATCAGGGCGATCCAAAGTGTCGCCCGTGCCAATCCGGCAGCGGCGTGGCCGCGCCCGACATGGCCGGTGATCATCTTGCGCACACCGAAAGGCTGGACTGGGCCGAAGCAGGTGGACGGGTTGAAAACCGAAGGCTTTTGGCGGTCGCATCAGGTGCCACTGTCGGGGCTGGCCGACACTCCCGGCCATCTGGCGTTGCTGGAGGCGTGGCTGCGCAGTTACCGTCCCGGAGAGTTGTTCGATGAAAGCGGTGCGCCGGTAGCTGCTATCCAAGCCACTACCCCAACAGGCCAGCGCCGGATGAGCGCCAATCCGCATGCCAATGGCGGGGTGCTGCGCCGCGCACTCGACATGCCGGACCTGCAGCAACACGCGGTTGCGGTGGCGCATCCGGGGGCGGTCAAGGCCGAGGCTACGCGGGTGATGGGTGATTTTCTGCGCGCGGTGCTGCAGGCCAATGCCGAGTCGCGCAACTTTCGCATCGTCGGTCCGGATGAGACCGCGTCGAACCGGTTGCAGGATGTGTTCAAGGTGACCGATCGGGCCTGGATGGAAACCATCCTGCCCGAAGATGTGCAGTTAGGCCGCGACGGCCGGGTGCTGGAAATTCTGTCCGAACATACCTGTCAGGGCTGGCTCGAAGGCTATCTGCTGACCGGGCGGCACGGGCTGTTTTCCTGTTATGAGGCGTTCATCCACATCGTCGATTCGATGTTCAACCAGCACGCGAAATGGCTTGATGCCGCCCGTGCTATCCCGTGGCGGCGGCCGATTTCATCGCTGAACTATCTGTTGACCAGCCATGTCTGGCATCAGGATCACAACGGTTTCAGCCATCAGGATCCGGGGTTCATTGATGTGGCCCTAAACAAAAAGGCCGATATCGTGCGGGTTTACCTGCCACCCGATGCCAATACTCTGCTCTGTGTGACAGACCATGTGCTGCGTACCTGGGACCGGATCAACATCATCGTCGCGGGCAAACCGCCGCTGTGGCAATGGCTGTCGATGGAACAGGCCGTGGTGCATTGCCGGGCTGGCATCGGCATCTGGGATTGGGCGGGGAGTGTGGTAGGGGGCGAGCCCGATGTGGTGATGGCCTGTGCCGGTGACGTTCCCACGCTGGAAACATTGGCAGCCGTTAGCATCCTGCGCGACCATTTGCCCGCGCTGCGCATCCGCGTGGTTAATGTGGTCGATCTGATGGCGCTGCAACCCAAAGAGGTTCACCCGCATGGCCTGTCGGACGCCGCGTTCGATGCGCTGTTCACCACCGACACGCCGGTGATCTTTGCCTATCACGGCTATCCCTGGACGATCCACCGGCTGACCTATCGCCGCACCAACCACGCCAACATGCATGTGCGCGGCTATAATGAAGAAGGCACCACGACCACGCCGTTCGACATGACGGTGCTGAACCGTCTTGACCGCTATCATCTGGTACTGAGTGTGCTGGAGCGGGTTCCCGCAGCCCGTGCCACCGGAACTGCACTCCACCAGATCATGCAGGCCAAACTGATTGCGCATCACGCATTTATCCGTGCACATGGCGAGGATATGCCAGAGATCCGCAACTGGTCATGGAAGCCCGCAACTGCATGAATTATTCAACATCTGGCTCTGATACGCGCGTGGCCAGCCGATGGCATACATTGCCTGCGGCTGATGTGCTTGCAGAATTAAAGACCAGCGCCGAGGGGCTGGACGCAGGCGAGGCCAGCCGCCGCTTGCAAGTCAACGGCCCGAACCAGTTGCCATCCGCGCCGCGCGCCCATCCGGTGCTGCGCTTTTTGGCACAGTTCAACAATACGCTGATCTGGTTCCTGCTGGCGGCGGCAGCGGTGGCAGGGTTTTTGGGCCACCTCGTCGATGCGGGCGTGATTGTCGCAGTGGTTTTGATCAACGCGGGTGTGGGATTTGTGCAAGAGGGCAAGGCGGAACAGGCGTTGGCCGCGATCCGCGATATGATCGCCCCGCATGCCACGGTGCTGCGCGGCGGCAAGCGCCACAAGATTGATGCGCGCGACATCGTCACAGGTGATCTGGTGGTTGTCGAGGCGGGTGACAAAACCCCCGCCGACCTGCGGTTGATCCGCGCCCGCAATCTGCTGGCGGATGAGGCCATTCTGACAGGAGAATCGCTGCCAGCGGCAAAGAATGAGGCATCGGTTTCAGCGGATACGCCGTTGGGGGATCGGGTTTGCATGCTCTATTCGGGCACGCTGATTGCCACGGGTCAGGCGACAGGCATTGCCGTGACCACGGGGGCCGATACTGAAATCGGCAAGATCGCCATGATGATCGGGCAGGTGCAGGTGCAGACCACGCCGCTGCTGCGCCAGATCAATCAGTTCGGCAGGCTGATCACCTGGTTCGCCATCGGTCTGGCTGCCTTGCTGTTTGCGTTCGCCATCCTGCTGCGCGGCTATGCGTGGCCTGATGCGCTGATGGTGGTGGTGGCGCTGGCCGTGGGCATTGTGCCCGAAGGCTTGCCTGCAATCATTTCGATCACGCTGGCGATTGGCGTGCAACGCATGGCGCGCCGCCGCGCCGTGGTGCGCCGGTTGCCTGCGGTGGAAACGCTGGGGTCAACCTCGGTGATTTGTTCCGACAAGACCGGAACGCTGACCCGCAATGAAATGACCGCGCGGCGGATTGTGGTGGCGGGTGCGGACTATCTGGTTGAAGGTGCGGGCTATGCGCCGGTGGGCAATATCGCGGCGTCCGGCGAGGCGGCAGTGGGTGCGCTGGCGGTGCGGGCCGACCTGATCCGGGCGGCCTTGTTGTGCAACGACGCGCAACTTGTCGAAACGGCGGATCAATGGAGTGTGCACGGCGACCCGATGGAAGGCGCGCTGGTGACGCTGGCGATGAAATCCGGCTTGCACCCCGAGACGGAACGCGCCGCCTGGGCGCGTTTGGATGACATCCCCTTTGATGCGCAGCACCGGTTCATGGCGACACTGCACCGCAGTCCGGCAGGCGAGGCGTGGGTCTTCGTCAAAGGTGCGCCAGAGCGGGTGCTGCAGATGTGCCAGACGCAAGGACCGGCTGCGCCACTTGATGCGCCCCATTGGCACGACCGCATCGCAGCGGCGGGCGGCAATGGGGAACGAGTGTTGGGCTTTGCCGCAATGCGCACAGACGCTGCAACGGGAAGGCTGCATTTTGCAGCACTGGATCAGGGTCTGCAGTTTCTGGGCCTCATCGGCCTGATCGATCCACCCCGACCCGAAGCGATCGCCGCCATCGCCGAATGCCGCGCGGCGGGCATCGCGGTGAAGATGATCACCGGCGATCATGCGGGCACGGCGGGGGCCATCGCGCGGCAACCGACCCTTGCAGACAATCCGCAGGTCATGACCGGAGCCGATCTTGACGGGCTGTCGGATGACGCGCTGCGCCAGACCGCCGAGGCCGTCAGCGTCTTCGCCCGCACCAGCCCGGATCACAAGCTGCGTCTGGTGCGGGCGCTGCAGGCCAATGGCCATGTGGTGGCGATGACCGGCGACGGCGTGAATGACGCGCCCTCGCTGAAACAGGCGGATGTCGGCATCGCGATGGGGCACAAGGGCACCGAGGCCGCCAAAGAGGCCAACCTGATGGTGCTGCTGGACGATAACTTTGCCTCAATCGTCGCGGCGGTGCATGAGGGGCGCACGGTGTATGACAATATCCGCAAAGTCATCGCCTGGACGCTGCCCACCAACGGCGGGGTGGCACTGGGCGTTGTGCTGGCGATTGTGCTTGACCTGACGCTGCCGATGACCTCGGTGCAGATCCTGTGGGTCAACATGATGATGGCGATCACGCTGGGGCTGGTGCTGGCGTTCGAGCCGCCGGGACCCGGCGTGATGCGCCGCCCGCCGCGCCCGCGCGATGCACCCCTGTTGTCGCGGTTTCTGATCTGGCGCATCGGGTTCGTTTCGGTGTTGTTTCTGGCAGGCACCTTCGGCATTTTTGAATACGCCATGCAGGCCGGGCGCGGCGTGCCTGCCGCGCGTACCATGGTGGTGAACACGCTGGTGGTGATGGAGGTGTTCTATCTGTTCAACGTCCGCTACCTGCACATGACCTCGTTCAGCCTGCGCGGTGCGCTTGGCACGCCGCCCGTGCTGGCCGCCGTGGGCATTGTGGTGGTGGCGCAACTGGGCTTTACCTTTGTGCCGTTCATGCAGGCGTTGTTCGACAGCGCACCGCTGACATTGGTGGAGGGCGCGATTATTTTTGGGATTGGGGTTGTGGTCATGGCAGTGCTGGAGATTGAGAAAGCCCTGATGCGCCGGTTTGGCTTTTTGGACAGCCCCAGACCCTGACGGGTGTGGGCTGATATCTGATGGCGCCCGTTATGTGCTTGGGCCAGCTACCCCGCTGATCTGTGGCGGCGCGTCTGGTCCCTGCGGCATGCACGCTGTTCGTCAGCCGGTATGAGCAGAATTTCGACGCCCGACCCTTTGTCGCTGATGACGGTTTCGCCCAGTGTGTTCAACCCGGTGTCCAGCCGGGCACCAAGCCATGCGGCACTTTGGCAAATCAAGGTGCGGATGCGAGGTGCATGTTCCCCGATACCTGCGGTGAACACCAAAGTATCCAGCCCGCCCAGCGCCACCGCCAGCGAGCCGATTGCCCGACCGGCACGGTAGACGAACATCGCGGTTGCCTCTGCGGCGCGCGCGCAGCACCGCCGCGATAAGCGCACAGGACAGGCCGTGAAAGCCGTGGGCCACAATGCCGTCATCGCCTAGGCTGCACGGCAAAGCGTACGGGCGGTCGATGTTTGGCCGACGCGCATGAAAGGCCGCATCAAACGCGCCAATCTGCAGGGCGGCTGGCAACCGCTCGCGCGCCAATGCGACAATTTTCAGATTGGCAGGCTGATGCAGCGGAGCAAGTTGCGCAAGTTGGTGACGCTGGCCAATAACCGTGGCATTCAGAACAGTCGGATGGGTGAAGTGCTGCCCGCCATGCACAATCGGGTGGCCAAGGCTGCGATCGCTTTGGTCATGCCGCGCTGGGCCAATTTGTCAAAAATCACCTGCCCGATGGCACCGGGTGACATTGGTGCGTTGCCAATCAAGCGGTCTGGGTAAGCCTCAGCAAGGCTACGCAGCGGTAGCCGGGGCGCGCTGCCCAGCGCCGCAATGCTTCCGCACAGCAGCACAGGAAGCGTGTCGGCCTGCGCATAAACCGCGAACTTGACGCTGGAAGACCCAGCATCGAGTATCAAGATCGCCGGTTTCATCGCGGCGGCTTTGATCGTTCGTGCCGGGCCACCAACACCGCCACGGCGCAGGATGCCAGCCGCGACAACAGGCCATCGGCGCGGCTGGTCAGGATGATCGGCACCCGCGCGCCCATCACGATGCCCGCAGATTGCGCATTGGCCAGATAGGTCAATTGCTTGGCGATCATGTTGCCGGCCTCGATATTCGGCACGATCAGCACATCGGCCA
>JANNAT010000037.1:0-34175 GCA_031384605.1 Cypionkella sp. | reverse complement strand
ATTACGTGGTGAATTTCGGCGTCAGCGCAGGCGACCGCACGGTGATTGTGACCAACAACGACGATGCGTACCGCACTGCGATTGCGTTGCATGCAGCTGGCCTGTCGGTGCCGTGCATCATCGACGCGCGCGCCGTTGTGACGGGGGATTTGCCGGCCCAAGCGCGGGCTTTGGGGATACGCGTTGAGGCTGGAAAAGCCCTTGCAAAGGTAAAGGGTTCCAAGCGCGTCACGGCCATTGCGCTGTGCAATCAATCGGGCGAAGGCACTGTTCTGGAAGAGATTTCCTGCGATGCGGTGGCGATGTCCGGGGGATGGTCGCCCGTTGTTCATCTGTACAGCCATTGCGGTGGCAAGCTGATCTGGAATGCCGATCACGCGCATTTCCGCCCCGACGCGGCGCGCCCGCCAACCGGCGCAGACGGGGCCGCGATGGTCATCGCCGTAGGCTGCGCCAATGGGGCCATGACCGCAGCCGAAGTGCTGACAGACGCGGCCCGCGGCGGGGCCGAGGCGGCAGTGGCGATGGGCTTTGTGGCAAAATCGGTGGCCGCCAAAGCAGGCGAACTGCTGGAGGCCCCGATGGAGCCGATCTGGGTGATGCCGCAAGGCGCGCCAATACAGTTGCGATCGAAAATGTGGCTGGATTATCAAAATGACGTTAAGGTTTCCGATGTGCAACTGGCCGCACGTGAGGGGTATTCATCGGTGGAACACACCAAACGCTATACCACTTTGGGCATGGCCACTGATCAGGGTAAACTTTGCAATATCAATGGGCTTGCCGTTTTAGCTAATGCTTTGCATGAAGACATTCCAAACGTCGGAACCACTACGTTTCGCCCGCCTTACAGCCCGGTAACTTTGGGCGCATTGGCCGGCGAGTCGCGCGGCGATATCTTTCAGCCCCTGCGCAAAACCCCGATGCACGACTGGCACGTGGCAAACCACGCCTTTTTTGAGCCGGTTGGCCTGTGGCGCAGGCCCTATACTTTCCCGCGCGCTGGCGAGACGCATGCCCAAGCGGTGCACCGCGAAGTGATCAACACGCGGACCAACTTGGGGCTGCTGGATGCGTCAACCCTTGGCAAGATCATCGTCAAAGGCCCGGATGTGGGCAAATTCCTTGATATGCTTTATACCGGCGTTTTCAGCACGTTGCCGATTGGCAAATGCCGCTATGGGTTGATGTGTAATGAGAATGGCTTTCTGTCGGATGACGGCGTTGTGGCGCGGCTGGCCGAAGATACCTGGCTGTGCCATACCACGTCGGGCGGGGCGGACCGGATTCATGCGCACATGGAAGACTGGCTGCAATGCGAATGGTGGGATTGGCAGGTTTATGTGGCCAATGTAACGGAACAACTTGCCCAAGTGGCGGTGGTTGGCCCTAACGCGCGGAAATTGCTGGAAAAACTGGGCGGCATGGATGTGTCGAAAGAGGCGCTGCCGTTTATGACTTTCGCCGATGGAACCTTGGGTGGTTTTGCTGCACGGGTGTACAGGATCAGCTTTTCGGGCGAGTTGAGCTATGAAATTGCCATCGCCGCCGGGCAGGGCGCTGCGTTCTGGCAGGCCTTGCATGATGCTGGGGCCGAATTTGGCGCGATGCCTTATGGCACCGAGGCGTTGCACATCATGCGGGCCGAAAAAGGGTTCATCATGATCGGCGATGAAACCGATGGCACGGTTATTCCGCAGGATTTGAATTTGGCTTGGGCGATATCCAGGAAGAAAGCTGATTTCCTTGGCAAACGCGGTCAGGAACGCAGCTTTTTGGCCAGCCAGACGCGCCCGAAACTGGCAGGGTTTGAAACGCTGGATGGCTCGGTCATCCCGGATGGCGCGTATATTCTGGCACCCGGCACCAATGGCAACGGTCAGCGCAACACCCAAGGCCGCGTCACGTCGACCTATTTCAGCCCGACATTGAACCGGGGAATTGCGATGGGGTTGATCATCGGCGGATTAGACCGTCTGGGTGATGTGGTTGAATTCAATACGGTTTCGGGCGGCTCGGTGCGCGCCCGGGTTGTTGATCCGGTGTTTGTCGACAAAGAGGGAGAGAAACAAAATGCGTGATGCAGTCACCGCCCTTGGCCATGCGCAGTTTGATGGTTTTGCCAAGATCACGGAAATTGGCCCGATTGGCATGGTCAGTCTGCGTGTCAAACCCGACGTCAAAGGATTGGCCAAGGCGATCAAGTCGGTAACGGGAACAGCGGTGCCTGCACAGCGTCAAATCCTGGTAAATGGCGCCAAGGCCTGCGGTTGGATGAGCCCGGACGAATTTTTGTTGATCCTGCCGAATGATGATACGGATGCAGCAATGGCTTTACTGGGTAAAGCTTTGTCAGGGCAGCATTATCTGGCAGTCGTGGTGTCTGACGCCCGCGCGGTTTTTCGAATTGAAGGCGACAAAGCCGATCAGGTCTTGGCCAAACTTTCGCCGGTTGATTTCACCACGCTTGGCGCAGATGAGCTGCGCCGCACCCGCACGGCGCAAGTGGCTGCCGCGTTTTGGCGCGATGAGGCGGGCTATACGCTGGTATGTTTCCGGTCAGTCGCCAGTTATGTGATGGGGCTGCTGTCCCATTCGGCAATGCCGGGCAGTGAATTGCGCTGAACAGGCCTGCCAGGGAACCGATTTGCCGCCGAGGTGTTGAAATCACAGATGCAAGGCCTTGACCATTGCCGCTGTGCAGCCCTTATTCCAACCATCATTCAAACCGCGAACAGGAGACTTCCCATGGCCTTTACCCTTCCCGATCTGCCCTACGCCCATGATGCGCTGGCCGGTCTTGGCATGTCGAAAGAAACCTTCGAATATCACCATGATATCCATCACAAAGCCTATGTCGATAACGGCAACAAACTGATCGCGGGCACTGAGTGGGAAAATAAGTCGGTCGAAGCGATCATCGTCGGCACCTATAACAAGACATCCGTGGCCCAGAACGGCATTTTCAACAACGCCAGTCAGCATTGGAACCATGCCCAGTTTTGGGAAATGATGGGGCCGGGCGGCAAGGCGATGCCGGGGGCGCTGGAAAAGGCGTTGGTAGAGGCATTTGGATCTGTTGCCAAGTTCAAGGAAGATTTCGCTGCGGCAGGTGCGGGCCAGTTTGGCGCGGGCTGGGCGTGGTTGGTCAAGGATGCGGATGGCGCGCTGAAGGTGACAAAGACCGAAAACGGCGTCAATCCATTGTGCTTTGGCCAAACCGCCCTGCTGGGCTGCGATGTGTGGGAGCATTCCTATTACATTGATTTCCGCAACAAACGCCCGGCCTATCTGACCAATTTCCTGGATAAACTGGTAAATTGGGAAGCAGTCGCCGCGCGGATGTAAAGTGAATCGCCGCACCTTTTTGAAAGGCCTGTTGGGGGTAACCCTGACAGGCCTTTTGTCTGCGATATACGCGTTGATCATAGAGCCGGTTTTCCGGCTGCGGGTGCAGCGCTGGAAAATCGCGCCTGTATTCTGGACGGCGGGGCCATTGCGGATTGTGGCGATCGGCGACATTCACATGGGAGAACCCTATGTCGGGTTGGAAAAGCTGGCACAGATCGTCGAACAGGCGAACGCACTGTCACCCGATCTGGTGGTATTGCTTGGGGATTATGCTGCGAGGCATCCTTTCATCTCGACCCCGGTAAAGATTGCCGATGCCGCCCCGGTTTTGGCGGGGTTGCAAGCGCGGCTGGGGGTTTTTGCCATTTTGGGCAATCACGACTGGTGGGACGACACATCGGCGCAAAAGCGCGGCGGCGGGCCAAACCTGTATGCAACAGCCCTTGAAGCAGCGGGGATTGCGGTTTTGTCAAACCGCGCGGTGCGGCTTGATGGGTTCTGGTTGGCGGGGGTTGAAGATCAGCTGGCGCTGCGGCGGAGCGAACAAGGGGTCATCGGATTGGATGATCTGCCCGGCACTTTGGCGCAGGTCACGGACGACGCGCCGGTGATCTTGCTGGCGCATGAGCCGGATATCTTTGCCCGCGAATCCGACAGGGTAACCTTGCAACTGTCGGGCCACACCCATGGCGGGCAAGTCAGGCTGTTTGGCTGGTCGCCGATTGTGCCGTCGCGTTATGGTAACCGGTATGCTTACGGCCATGTTGTCGAAGGTGGCCGCGATCTGGTTGTGACGGGTGGCATAGGCTGTTCTATCGCCCCTGTGCGGTTTGGCGTGCCGCCGGAAATTACGGTTGTGGACCTTTCTTAACGTGACAAATGATCGTTCAGAGCGGCGGTTACGGTCGCAACGTCAGGCACGACCGTGTAAAGCGAATGCACCGTTGGCGCGGCAAATCCCTGCGCCACGATGTGATCCAGAAGGCCGATCAGCGGCTGCCAATAGCCGTCGATATTGACCAGATAAATCGGCTTTTTGTGCAGGCCTATCTGCGCCCAAGTCAGCACTTCGAAAAATTCGTCCAGTGATCCGGCCCCACCGGGCAGCACCACGATGGCATCGCAGTTCATGAACATCACCTTCTTACGCTCATGCATATCCTCGGTGATCACAAACTGCGTCAGGTCGCGTTTTCCAACCTCTTGATCCATCAGATGCACAGGGATGACCCCCATGGTTTGCGCGCCGGCGGCTTGGGCGCTGCGGGCGACTTCACCCATCAGGCCAATGTCACCCGCACCGTAAACCAGCCGCCAGCCGTTGGTTGCAATGGCCCGGCCCATCGCCACAGCGGCCACAGTATGAGCGGGATTTGTGCCGGACCGCGCGCCACAGAACACACAGATAGATTTTAGCGGGGCGGTCATGGCGGGCGATCCTGAAATCTGTTGCTTTGGCGTCAGATATAAGCGCTGATTTAGGGAAAGAAAGCGGGGGCCGGGAACAGGCCCGGTGTTTCGGGAGAAAGACTATGGCGATTTGGTCTGGCATGGCGACAGGAACGCGCGCGGCCATCGTGGCGGCGGGCGCGGGGGTTGTGGCAGTGACGGGGTGGCTGACGCTGTCCGCGCCGCCTGAAACGCCGGTTGTGCAAGGGGCTGAAGTGACGACAGCCGGTGAAGTTGCCGCTGTGGTGCCAGTTGCGGTTGCCCCTGTCGTCGCGGTTGAAGTTGCGCCAACTGAACCTGCGCCAGTGCTACCGCAGGATGTGGCACCGGAAGTTATGGCTGAACCTGCGCCTGCGGACGCGGACATGCCCGCCGTTGCGATTGCTGAACCGGTCGCGCCTGCGCCACCGACATTCGATGTGGTGCGTGTTGAACCCGATGGAGCTGCAACGATTGCCGGGTATGCCGCCCCCGGATCGACGGTATCGCTGCGGGTGGATGGGGGCGAGGTTATCACCGCCCCTGCAGATGCCAGCGGAAATTTCGTGGTGTTGTTCACGTTGCCTGCGTCGCAGGTTCCGCGCTTGCTATCGTTGGCGATGATCACCAAAGGGGGTGCTACGGTTGTCGGGCCTGATACCGTGGCGATTGCCCCGACTGCGGCGGCGGTTGTTGCAGGGCCCGCGCCCGACGTTGTGGTGGCCGATACCACCCAAGCCCCGGTTGTAGCAGAGCCTGTGGTTGAACCGGCAGCGCCGGCGGCACTTTTGGTCACAGAATCAGGTGTTGAAGTGTTGCAATCGGGGGCTGACCTGCCCGCCGACGTGGCTGCAAATGTCAGCATTGATACGATTTCTTATGCGCCCTCGGGCGATGTGCAACTCGGCGGGCGCGGTCAGGGGGCAGCGTTTGTGCGGCTTTATCTGGATGGCAGTGATATTGCGACCGTGCCGGTTGCAGCGGATGGCCAATGGGCCACCGTTCTGGCGGATATTGCCCCCGGTATCTATACATTGCGCGCCGATCAGATTGGGTCTGACGGCAAAGTGACGTCGCGCTTTGAAACGCCGTTCAAGCGCGAAACGCTGCAGGCTTTGGCGGCGGCGGCGGCCCCGGCACCTGACGCAAAGGCAGAACCTGTTGCCGCAGTCGAACCTGCTGTCGGCGAAGCCGTAGCGCCGGTTGATGATGCCCCGGCAGTTGCGGCAGCAGAACAAGACCCTATGGGCGCTGAACAAGTGCCAGCCCCAACCCCAACGCCTGCCGAAGCCGGGGCCGTTGCTCCGGCAATTGCAGAACCCGCCCCGGCAGAACCCGCAGCAGCCGCTGCTGCGCCAGCCACACCAGAAGAGGCCCCCCCCGCCACTGTGGTGGCCAAGGTTGCGCCCGTTGCCCTGGCACCCGTCGCCAAACCCGCTCTTGTGTCAATCACCGTTCAGCCCGGCTTTACCTTGTGGGGCATTGCCAAAGCGCAGATGGGGGACGGCATCCTGTATGTGCAGGTGTTTGAAGCCAACAAAGACAAGATCCGCGACCCGGATCTGATTTATCCGGGGCAGGTTTTCACCATGCCTGCGCCAGACTAAGCATCAGCGGACAGCGAACTTGCGGCGCGGCCTATGGCCATTCCCCCTGTTGAACCTTAGATAAGGCACAACAAGAGGTGTTTCATGCGAAAATCTACCGCAACATCGGCGGATGCCGTCGATAAATCTGCGTCGGGTTGGCACACAATCAAACGCGTGGGCCCTTATCTTTGGCCGCCCGGTGAAACTTGGGTGAAACGCCGGGTCGTGCTTGCGATGTTCTTTCTGGTTTGCGCCAAGCTGATATCGGCGACCACACCTTATATCTACAAGCTGGCCGTCGATGCCTTGGGCGGGAAAACACCCGATGCGGCGATGGCGCTGGCCTTGGGGGCGATTGGGTTGACCGTGGCCTATGGCATGGCCCGGCTGGCAACGGTTGGCTTTGGCGAATTGCGCGATGCGGTGTTCGTGCGGGTGGGTCAACGCGCGCTGCGCAAGCTGGCGCTTGAGACGTTCACCCATATTCACCGCCTGTCGATGCGCTATCACATCACGCGCAAAACCGGCGGTCTTAGCCGGATTATCGAACGCGGGGTCAAGGGCGTTGATTTCTTGCTGCGCTTTATGCTGTTGTCGATCGGGCCGCTGATTTTGGAACTGACCATGGTGTCAGTGATCTTTGCGCTGTATTTTGGCTGGCAATACATGGTTGTTGTGGTGGCCACGATCACGATCTATGTGACCTTTACGTTCAAGCTGACCGAATGGCGGGTGAAAATTCGCCGCCAGATGAATGATCAGGACACCGATGCCAACCAAAAGGCCATCGACAGTTTGTTGAATTTTGAAACCGTCAAATATTTCAACGCCGAACGGCGCGAAGCCGCGCGCTATGACGTGGCGATGGCCGCCTATGAGGGGCTGGCCGTGCGCACTGGTCTGTCGCTGGCGGCGCTGAACTTTGGTCAAAGCCTCATCATCACCGCCGGGTTGATCAGCGTTATGGTGATGTCGGCGTTTGGCGTGCAGGCGCAGGTGTTGACGGTGGGCGATTTCGTGATGGTCAACGCCTATATGATCCAGATCACCATGCCTTTGGGGTTTCTGGGCACGGTTTACCGCGAAATCCGCCAGGCTTTGGTGGATATGGGCGAGATGTTTGGTCTTCTTGGCCAGCCGTCCGAGGTGAACGACAAACCCGGCGCGCGTGATCTGGTGGTCACGGGCGGCGAGGTGGTGTTTGACAACGTGTCGTTCTCTTATGATCCGGCCCGCGCCATCCTTAAGGCCGTGTCGCTGCGGGTGGCACCGGGGCAGCGGATTGCGCTTGTCGGGCCATCGGGGTCGGGCAAATCGACCATCGGGCGGATTTTGTTCCGGTTTTATGATGTCACGGGCGGGTCGATCAAAATCGACGGGCAAGATGTGCGCGATGTGACGCAAACATCGCTGCATCAGATGATCGGGGTGGTGCCGCAAGACACGGTTTTGTTCAATGATACGGTCTACTACAACATCGCCTATGGCCGCCATGATGCCACAAAGGCCGAGATCGAAGACGCCGCGCGGGCGGCCAAAATCCACGATTTTATCGTGTCCTTGCCCGATGGCTATCAAACCACGGTTGGCGAACGCGGGCTGAAACTGTCGGGCGGCGAAAAGCAGCGCGTGGGCATTGCGCGCACTTTGCTGAAAAATCCGCCGATTCTGATTTTGGATGAGGCAACCTCGGCGCTGGACACCCAGACCGAACGTGACATTCAGGACAGTTTGCTGGAAATGGGGCAGGGGCGGTCGGTGATCACTATTGCGCACCGCCTGTCGACCATTGCCGATGCCGATCTGATCCTGGTGCTGGAAGAAGGCGTTGTGACCGAGCAAGGCACGCACGAGTTGCTGCTTGCGCGCGGCGGCCGCTATGCCGCGATGTGGGCGCGCCAGTCTGCCGAAGATGAAGGGGCGGATGCTGCGCAGGCAGGCGCGGCCGATGCCAGGCGCAAAGACGATCCTGACACCCGCCGAATTGCGCCGCCTGTTTTCCTATGAAAGCGGCGCGGGCCTTGGCAAGGCGCGGGGCTTGCGTGTAAGACGGGTGCAACGATACGGAGACGCCGCGTGAGTAACAACGAAAGCTTTATCGACGAAGTGACCGAAGAGGTCCGCCGTGACCGCCTGTTTGCGATCTTTCGCAAATATGGCTGGATTGGCATTGTGCTGGTGTTGGGCGTTGTTGGCGGTGCGGCCTATAACGAATGGCAAAAATCGAAGTCCGAAGCGCGCGCGCAAGGCTTTGGGGACGCCGTTTTGGATGCAATGGATCTGGGCGCGCCCGAAGACCGCAAAGCCGCGATTGCCGCCATTCCTGCCGATGGCAGCGAGATATCGCTAAAAGCGTTAATGCAGGCCGCTGATCCGGTGACCGATAAGGCAGGCGCACTGGCAGCTTTGGACGGCTTGATCGCCGATAAAACCCAGCCGCAACTTTACCGCGATCTGGCGTCGTTGCGCCGGGTGATTGCGGCGGGCGTTGATATGCCTTTGGCCGACAGGCGCGCGGCGTTGACGGCAATCGCGGGCCCCGGTGCGGCGTTTCGTCCGCTGGCCGCCGAACAACTGGCGTATCTGCTGGTTGAAGAAGGCAAGGCAGATGAAGCGATTGCAGCGTTTTCAGCCCTGATGCAGGATCAGGATGCGCCGCAAGGGCTGCGCGCGCGGGCGGGTCAGATGATAACGGCGCTGGGGGGCAAATTGCCCGAACAGGCAACTGCGACAAACGCAGGGTAAGGTGAGGATTTGGCCCTATGGGCCGCTGGGAACGTCGGGCGATATTTGGGATCGGTGCAGTAAGGATGGCGGGCAAAATGTCGATCAAAAATGTGGCCACCGGGCTGGTTCTGTGCGGCCTGTTGGCGGCTTGCGAAAAAGACGTGATCCTGACTGGCGAACGTTTTCCCGTTCGCGCGCCGCTTGAAGCGTCAGTGCCGGTGGAAGGCGAACCTGCCCCTGTTGCGCCGTCGGATCAGCCTGAAAATACGTCGGTTCCAATTGCCGTGGGGGCCGCGCAATCGCTGGGTGAATGGTCACACCGGGGCGGCAATGCCCGCCATACTGCGCCCAATGCCAGCCTGTCTGCCGCCCCTGTTCGTGTGTTCAGTGTGAATATCGGTGCGGGCAATTCCAAACGGCAAAGGGTATCGGCCTCGCCGGTGGTGTCGAATGGCCGGGTGTTTGCGATGGATTCGGGCACCAAACTGACGGCGGTTTCCACGGCAGGTGCAGCCCAATGGAGCGTCGATCTGACGGCTGATTTTGACCGCGGCGGCGATGTATCGGGCGGCGGTCTGGCTGTGCAGGGGGGCCGCGTATTTGCGACCACTGGTTACGGTGAACTGGTGGCACTTGATGCAGCGTCCGGGGCCATCGTTTGGCGCCAACGGCTTGATGCGCCACTGACCGGTGCGCCCGCAGTGGACGGCAACGCGGTCTACGCAGTAGGGCGCGATGGATCGGCGGCGGCGCTGGCGGTGGATACCGGGCGCATCTTGTGGCAAGTGCCCGGCACCCCCTCTGCCAGCGGCATGATCGGCGCATCATCGCCCGCGATTGGCGATGCAGAGGTATATTTCCCCTTTGCCAGCGGTGAAATTGCCGCTGTCGGCAAAGATGGCGGTGAACGCGCCTGGGGCGCTGCGGTGGCGGGCAAACGGCTGGGCCGCGCCTATGCGATTGTCGGCGATATCACTGGCGATCCGGTTATTTCGGGTGGCGTTCTCTATGCAGGCACCGCCGCGGGCCGCACCGTGGCGATTGATGCCGCGACCGGCATGCGGCTGTGGACTGCCAACGAAGGCGCGTTGAACCCGCCTTTGGTTGTGGGTGGATCGGTGTTCGTGGTCAATGATGAGGCACGTCTGGTGCGGCTGGACGGCGGCACAGGCGATGTGATCTGGTCGGTTGAAATGCCCTATTTCACCAAGGATAAGGCCAAGAAACGCAAAGCGATCTTTGCCCATTATGGCCCCGTATTGGCGGGTGGCCGGATTGTGGTCGCCTCCAGCGATCGCGCGCTGCGGCTGTTTGATCCGACCAACGGGAACATGGTGGCCTCGGTTGATATTCCGGGCGGGGCGGCATCGGCCCCTGCCTTGGCGCAAGGGTTGTTGTTTGTGGTCGGCGGCAACGGCCAACTTCACGCTTTCCGTTAGGCAGCAGTGGGTGTAAGGGGAACGCTTCTTAACCCGGACCCCCTGATATGAGCTTTACTCTCGCCATCGTCGGACGCCCCAATGTGGGCAAATCCACGCTGTTCAACCGCCTGGTTGGCCGCCGCCTGGCATTGGTCGATGACCAGCCCGGCGTGACCCGCGATTTGCGCGAAGGCGAGGCGAAACTTTACGACATGCGTTTTACCGTGATTGACACCGCCGGTCTGGAGGAAGTGACCGACGATTCGTTGCAAGGCCGGATGCGTCGGCTGACCGAACGCGCGGTGGATATGGCGGATGTGTCGCTGTTCTTGATGGATGGCCGCGTGGGCGTAACCCCGTCTGATCTGGTGTTCGCCGACATCTTGCGCAAAAAAGGCGCGCGGGTGATTTTGGGGGTGAACAAAGCCGAAGGGCGCGCCGGTGACGGCGGGGCGATTGAAGGCTGGTCGCTGGGCTTGGGCGAGCCGATCCGGATGTCTGCGGAACACGGCGAAGGCATGGATGATCTTTACCACTTGCTGCGCCCGCTGGTCGGCGAATTCGCCGCGCGCGAGGCGGAAAATACGCCCCTGACCGATCTGGATGTGTCGGAAGAAGAGGCTGAGGTTGAACCCGACGCGGACGCCTATAAACCGTCGGACAAACGCCCGTTGCAAATCGCCGTGATCGGGCGGCCCAATGCGGGCAAGTCCACGCTGATCAACAAAATTCTGGGCTATGACCGCCTGCTGACGGGGCCAGAGCCCGGCATCACCCGCGACGCGATTTCCGTGCGCGCCGACTGGCAAGGCACGCCGATTCGTATTTTTGATACCGCAGGCATGCGCAAAAAGGCGCGGATTTCCGAAAAACTGGAAAAGCTGTCAGTGTCCGATGGCATCCGCGCCGTGCGCTTTGCCGAAGTGGTGGTGGTGTTGCTGGACGTGAATATCCCGTTCGAAGTGCAAGACCTGCGCATCGCCGATTTCGCCGAATCCGAAGGCCGCGCCGTAGTGATTGCGGTCAACAAATGGGATCTTGAGGGCGAGAAACAAGAAAAACTGGCCGAGTTGAAAGAGATGTTCGAACGCTCACTCCCTCAATTGCGCGGTGCCCCGTTGATCACCGTATCTGGCAAAACCGGCCGGGGGTTGGACCGTCTGCACGACGCGATCCGATCTGCGCATGATGTCTGGAACCGCCGCATCACCACCAACCGGCTGAACACCTGGCTGGGGGCGATGACCGAAGCACACCCGCCACCGGCACCGGGCGGCAAGCGGATCAAGCTGCGCTATATGACCCAAGTCAAACAACGCCCGCCGGGGTTTATCGTGATGTGCAGCCACCCGGACGAGCTGGCCGACAGCTATCGCCGCTATCTGGTGAACGGCTTGCGCGAACATTTCGATATGCCCGGCACGCCGATCCGGCTGACCTTCCGGTCACAAGCCGATAAAAACCCGTTCCGCAATCCGAAATTCCACACCCCAAGCCGGTTGCGCAAGCATATCGGGCATCAGGTGAAAAAGGACTAAACCCCTAAAACTTATCTAAAATTTGCGTGTCATCTGTTCATAAATATCCCACGAGGGGTCTGGGGAGTGTGAAACTCCCCAGTTGTTGGTGCCACAAACATCAGCGGCGCACGGCCAAAGCCACCGTAACCGCAGCCATCACCACAGCCCCCGCAACCGCCGCATAGGCCACCGTCGCGTTGTCACCCCAGTTCACCACCACAATCCCCACAATCGCCCAAACCACCGCAGCGCCATAAACCGGCATTGCGGGTTTGCGCCACTGCACCGCAATCGCCCCCAGCAGAACCAGCCCCAGCATCACCAGCGCCGATGCGGTGTTGCCCAGCCAGCCATAGCCCGCCAGCACCACGCCGGTTGACACAGCACAAGCCGCCGTCACCCAGCCTGCATAAATCGCCAAGGGGGCCGATAATATCCAACGGTCAGGGCTGGCAGGTGCTATCAGAAACGCCGCGATGGCCGTGGCGGCCATGATCAGAATAACCACCGTCGCCAGCACCGGGTAATAAGGGGCCAGAAACAGCCACCCTGCGCCCAAAATCACCGAAACCGTCAACCTCGGCCGGTGCGCCTGCCATGCGGGGTGATCCGCGCGGGCAAACACCCCGGCAATGGCGTGAATGGCCAACCAGCCATAGATCACCCCCCAAATCGCAAAGGCGTATCCCGCAGGTTGGATGGCGGGGCGGGGGATCACCACGGGGAATATCGCGGGGTCATAGCCTTTGAACGGCGGGGCCAGAATTGGGGCCAGCCCGAAGGCGATAATGCCAATGGCCAACAAGATGGCCGCGTTTTTATTTGTGAGTGTCACATCAACTCCCCTGCCGCCGAGATGCGGGTCTTGCCGCCCAGATAGGAGTGCAAGGCGGCTGGCAGGTCAATCGACCCATCCGCCTGTTGCCCGTTTTCCAGCACGGCAATCAGACAACGCCCAACGGCCAATCCCGATCCATTCAACGTCGCAACAAATTCCGGCTTGCCACCCGCCAACTTGAACCGCGCGTTCATCCGGCGGGCCTGAAAGGTGCCGCAAGTGGAAACCGATGATATTTCACGGTATTTGTTCTGGCCGGGCATCCACGCCTCCAGATCATGGGTTTTTTGCGCACCAAAGCCCATATCGCCGGTGCACAGCACCATGGTGCGGTAGGGTATATCCAGCGCCTCTAGGATCGCTTGGGCGCAGCGCGTCATCCGGGCGTGTTCGGCCAGTGCCTGATCTGGCGCGCAGATGGTGACCATTTCCACCTTTTCAAACTGATGCTGGCGCAGCATGCCCGATGTATCGCGCCCCGCAGACCCTGCTTCCGACCGGAAACACTGGGTCAGCGCGGTCATCCGCAGGGGCAGGGTGGTGGCGTCCAACACTTCATTCGCCACAGAATTGGTCAGGGTGACTTCTGCCGTAGGGATCAGCCACCAGCCATTGGTGGTTTGATAGCTGTCTTCGGCAAATTTTGGCAGTTGGTTGGTGCCAACCATCGCGTCTTCTTTCACCAACACAGGCGTCCACACTTCGGTCAAGGCGTGGGCGGTGATATGGGTGTCCAGCATGAATTGCCCCAAGGCGCGGTGGACGCGGATCATAGCACCCCGCAGCACCACAAACCGCGCGCCTGACAGTTTGGCGGCGGTGGTAAAATCAAGGCCGGGCAGGGCGGCGGGAATGTCGAAATGTTCCAGCGGGGTAAAGTCGAAATTGCGCGGGTTGCCCCAGCGTTTGATCTCAACATTGCCCGCCTCATCCGCGCCGCAAGGCACTTCGTCAAGCGGCAGGTTGGGAATGCCTAGCAGCACATCGCGCAGTGCGGCGTCTTGGGCGGCGGCTTGGTCATTCAGCAAGGCAATCTGGGTTTTGGTATCATTCACCACGCCGCGCAGGCGATCAAACTCCGCGTCGTCGCCACGCGCCTTGGCGGCACCCGCCTGTTTAGAGGCGGCGTTTTGTGCCGCTTGCGCTGTTTCAGCCGCTAATATCTTTTCGCGCCGCGCCGCGTCAATCGCCAGCACATTGGCAGACAATCCCGATAATCCCCGACGCGCCAAAGCTGCATCAAAGCCTTCGGGATTTTCGCGGATGGCGCGGATGTCGTGCATGATGGCCTCATATCCAATCGTTTGGCCGGGTTATGCCTGATTTGGGCTTTGGGGGGAAGGGCTGGGCGGGGCCGCAGCTCTTGTCACAGGGCAATCGTGAAACGCATCGTTTCGCAGGCTGGGGCTTTGCGCAACGCCTAAGATGCGATAGCCCTTGAAGGGGGATGAAACGGGACTGTGGGATGAACCAAGACCGGCCCAAACCAGGCTATAAACGGTCACTAGACCTTGCGCGATTCGTTGCGGCGTTTGGCATCGTGTGGGATCACGCCCGCGCGCCTTATGCCGATGTGGGATACACCGCCTTGGCGTTGTTTTTGGTGTTGGCGTCGTTCCTTGGCATGGGATCGTACGAGCGTAACGGCGGTGCCGGTTTTTGGCTTAGCCGCGCCAAACGCATTGCCATTCCGTGGCTGTTTTGGTGCGCGGTTTACCGGGTGATTTATGAAGTGGTCTGGGATCATCCGTTCGCGCTGTTGTCAGAGCCGTTCACGCTGTTGATCGGCCCGTCGATCCATTTGTGGTTTTTGCCCTTTGACATCATCGCATTGTTGTTGATCCCGCTGTTGGCACAATGGCTGCGCACCCCGCGCGATTTGATCATTGCGTGCCTTTTGCTAATCGCAGTGGCCCTGCCGCTGGGATGGCTGCATGCGCAAGTGGGTCTGGCGGGCTGGTTTATCAGCATGGGAAACGCACCGCAGCCGTTGCCGCAGTGGTATTATTCGCTGCCGATTTTCCTTTATGGTGCGCTGGCGGCGGCGGGGCACCGGATGGGCGTGGTGTGGATGCCACTGGCGGCCGCCACGGTGATTTCGACGGCGCTGTTTGTGGCGGTGCCGGAATTTGCATCGGTGCAGATGCTTTTGGCGGCTTTGGTGTTCGAGGCCGTCTGGCGCGTCACGATCAACGGCATCTGGCCCACCAAACTGGCCAGCTATGCGTTTGGGATTTACCTGATGCACCCCGCCTTCATGTTGGTGGCGTTCAAGCTGTTCGGCCCTGATGTTGATCGGACGGCGGCGGCGCTGTTTACGTTCTTCGCGGCATGGATTGGCACCGCGATTTTTAAGCGTATTCCGGCCCTCGCGCGTTTTTGCTAGGGTCACTCTGGCAATCTGGCGGCAAAATCTTATGTCGGATTACGCGCCGCGCGCCTTTGAGCGCGCCTTGCCTATCCTTGCGCGTGGGCTTAGGGTGCCCGCCGACAAATAGGGGCAAACGCCCCGCATTCAGAAAGGCCGCCCATGTTCGTGACCCCCGCCTATGCCCAAGCCGCCGGTGCTGGCCCCGGCAGCCTGTTCACCTCGATCTTCCCATTGGTTTTGATCTTTGCGATCATGTATTTCCTGCTGATCCGCCCGCAGCAGAAAAAGATGAAAGAAATGAAGGCCATGGTTGAGGCCCTGCGCCGCGGCGATCAGGTGCTGACCAGCGGCGGCATTATCGGCAAGGTCTACAAGGTTAACGATGATGGCGTTCTGGAAGTGGAAATCGCCGAAGGCGTGCAGGTCAAAGTGCTGAAACACACCATCACCCAAGTGATGAACAAGACCGAACCGGCCGCTGCTGCCTGATCTTATCGACGCCATCAGTCGATTGCCTTTGCCTGAAACGGAAACTTCATGCTGCACACGCCTTTGTGGAAACGCCTGATCATCCTAGCCATTTGTGGCTGGGGCATCGTGGCGGCTGCGCCGAATTTGTTTTACACCACGGTTGAGGCCCATAACGATGCTGCCGCCGCGATCGAAAAGGCGGGGTTTGCCAGTGAAACTGATCAGGCGGCGCTGGATCAGTGGCCAAACGCGTTGCCTTCGGCTTTGCTGAACCTTGGGCTTGATCTGCGCGGTGGCGCGCATTTGCTGGCCGAAGTGCAAGTGGCAGACGTTTACGCCCAACGCATTGACAGCATGTGGCCCGATGTGCGCGACGCGTTGCGCGATGTGCGCGATCAGGTCGGGGCCGTGCGGCGTGAACCGTCGGTGCCCGGCGTGCTACGGGTGTCAATCTCCAGGCCCGAGGCGATGGCGGTGGCGCTGGAAAAGGTCAAATCCCTTGCGCAGCCATTGGTGACGGTAACGGGGGTAGGGCAAAGCGATATTGACGTTACCGTTGAGGGCAAAGAGATTGTCGTGCAACTGTCCGAGGCAGAACGTGCCGCTACCGACAGCCGCACAATTCAACAAAGCCTTGAGATCATCCGCCGCCGGGTGGATGAGGTGGGCACGCGCGAACCCACGATTCAACGGCAAGGCGGGGACCGGATTCTGATTCAAGTGCCGGGTGTCGGATCGGCACAAGAGTTGAAAGACATCATCGGCACCACCGCCAAGCTGACGTTCAATGCCGTGGTTGGGCGCACGTCGGATGCCAGCGCCGATCCCGGACCGCGCAATAAGCTGCTGCCTGATATGACGGAAAAAGACGTCTATTACATCGTCGAAGAAACCCCTGTGGTTGGTGGTGAGGATTTGACGGATGCCCAGCCTTCGTTCGATCAAAACGGGCGCCCGGCGGTGAATTTCCGGTTTGACGCCAAAGGCGCGCGGGCTTTTGGTGACTATACAGCGGAAAACATCGGTGAGCCTTTTGCGATTGTGCTGGACGACGAAGTGATCTCGGCCCCCACGATTCAAAGCCATATCGCGGGTGGATCGGGGATTATCACCGGCAGTTTCACGATTGAAGAATCGACCCAGTTGTCGGTGCTGTTGCGGGCAGGCGCGCTGCCGGCCAAGATGAATTTTCTGGAAGAACGCACCGTTGGCCCCGAACTAGGGCAAGACAGCATTGATGCAGGCCAACGCGCGGCCATCGTCGGCATGATTGCGGTCGTGGTATATATGATTGCCTGTTACGGGACGTTTGGCGTGATGGCCAATATCGCGCTGGTGGTGAACATCACGCTGTTGTTGGCGGTTCTGTCCACCATCGGGGCCACGTTAACGATGCCGGGCATCGCGGGTATTGTGTTGACCATGGGGATGGCCGTAGACGCCAACGTGCTGATCTATGAGCGGATACGCGAGGAATTGCGCGATGGCAAAGGCCCTTCGCAAGCCATCACTTTGGGTTTTGACCGGGCGTTTTCGGCCATCATGGACAGCAACGTCACCGCAATTCTGACCAGTCTGATCATGTTCATCATCGGGTCTGGCGCGGTGCGTGGCTTTGCCGTCACCCTTGGCATTGGTATCATCACCTCGATGTTCACTGCCGTCTTTGTGACGCGGCTGATCATCGAGATATGGATGGCGTGGCGCCGTCCGAAAACCATCGAAGTGTAAGGGACAAACAGCATGGCATGGCGTTTACGGCTGGTTCCGGTTCACACAAATATCAACTTTTTTCGCCTGCAATGGGTGACGTTCGGCGCGTCAATCGCGGCTGTTTTGCTGACCTTCCTGTCATTGGGCGTGTTCGGGCTTAATCTGGGCATCGATTTTCGGGGAGGCACCACGATCCGCACCGAAAGCACCCAAACGGTGGATGTCGGCATTTACCGCGCAGCCCTTGATCCTCTGGACTTGGGCGATGTGTCGATTGCAGAGGTGTTTGATCCGGCTTTCCGCGCCGATCAGCACGTCGCAATGATCCGCATTCAGGCCCAAGAAGGTGCCGAGGCCATCACGCCCGAGGTCATCGCCAAAATCGAAGAAACGTTGCGCGCGGCTGATCCGGCAATCAGCTTTCCCTCCGTTGAATCGGTGGGGCCAAAAGTATCTTCCGAACTGATCTGGTCGGCGTTGCTTGCGGTGATCGCAGGCTCGGTCGGGATTGGTATTTACGTCTGGATCAGGTTTGAATGGCAATTTGCGGTCGGCACGGTTGCTGCCTTGCTGCATGACGTGATCGTAACGGTTGGGGTGTTTTCGCTGTTTGGGCTGAAATTCGATCTGACCATTGTGGCGGCGCTGCTGACGATTCTGGGCTATTCGGTGAACGACACTGTGGTGATTTTCGACCGCCTGCGTGAGAATTTGGCCAAATACAAAGTCATGCCCCTGCGCGAGATGATGAACCTGACCGCCAACGAAACCCTTAGCCGCACGATTATGACGGCCTCTACCACCTTGATATCGCTGACAGTTTTGATGATCCTGGGCGGTGATGTGATAAGGGGTTTTGTGTTTGCGATGTTCTTCGGCGTGATTGTTGGCACCTATTCCACGCTTTATGTTGCCAAAAATATCGTGTTGATGCTGGGCATTGATCGCAGCGACAAACCGAAAACCGGCAAGCCCGTTGATCACGAATTTGCCAATGTCGATGCGTGAACGGCGATGCGGTTGACCGAAATCACCTATGGTTCGGCACTGGCGATCGAAGGCTATGGGCCGGGATTTTTTCGGGTCGGCACCCATGTGTTGCGCGGCTCCTGTCTGGTTACACCGTGGGACGCAGGCGTTTGGGGCGGCTTTGATGATACCGCCGCACCGCTGTCGTTGATCGGTAAAATCGACGTGTTGCTGTTGGGAACCGGGGCCGAGATTGCGCCCGTTCCGCGTAACTTTCGTCAGGCGATTGAGTCGGCAGGCATCGGGGTAGAGCCGATGAATTCCCCCGCCGCGTGCCGCACCTATAATGTGCTGCTGGGCGAGGGGCGGCGTGTTGCGGCCTGCCTGCTGCCGGTTCTATAGACCCCTTTTCCCTTTGCCTGACATCGGATAGGTCTGCGCTATGGACCTGGCTGTTTTTGATCTCGACATTGCGCGCGCCGGGGCCCCGGTGTTGCAAGGCGTTTCATTTGATCTGCGCCAAGGGCAGGCGCTGGTGTTGCGCGGGCCAAACGGCATTGGCAAAACCACGTTATTGCGCACAATTGCCGGGTTGCAACCGGCTGCGTCTGGTCGAATTTCGGTGGATGATCAGGCGGTTGCCTATGCAGCCCATGCCGACGGGGTGAAATCCACCCTGAGTGTTGCCGAAAACCTGGGCTTTTGGGCGTCGGTCTTTGGCACCCGCACGGTGGCCGAGGCGATTGCGGCGTTCGACCTTGCCCCGATTGCTGACCGGCGGGCCGCGCATTTGTCGGCGGGGCAAAAGCGGCGTCTTGGATTGGCGCGGCTTTTGGTAACGGGCCGCCCGATCTGGGCGCTGGACGAACCCACGGTGTCGCTTGATGCGGCGGCCGTGCAGATGTTCGCCCGCGTCATTTCCGCACATCTGGCCAGCGGTGGATCCGCGCTGATCGCCACGCATGTCGATTTGGGGCTGGCCGCCGA
Source organism: Cypionkella sp. (assembly GCA_031384605.1). GTDB lineage: Bacteria > Pseudomonadota > Alphaproteobacteria > Rhodobacterales > Rhodobacteraceae > JANNAT01. The sequence goes on along the minus strand of JANNAT010000037.1, from coordinate 14,790 downwards.
TCAGCTTGACCTGACCCCCTACCGCGCCAAACCCACCGCCAGCCTTGGCGATTTCGATGCGGTGTTCGGATGATTGCCCTTCTGATCCGCGATATCAGATTGGCATTTCGTGCTGGCGGCGGTTTTGGCATGGGCCTGTCGTTCTTTTTGCTGATCGCGGTGCTTGTGCCTTTGGGCGTCGGGCCAGATCCGGCCATCTTGGGCAAAATTGCGCCGGGCATATTGTGGGTGGGCGCACTTTTGTCATGCCTGTTGTCGCTGGACCGGCTTTTTGCGCTGGATTATGAAGACGGCTCGCTTGATCTTTTGGCAACGGCCCCGCTCCCACTGGAAGGGGCGGTTTTGGTCAAGGCCTTGGCACACTGGATTGTGACCGGAGTGCCACTTGTGACGGTGGCGCCGCTGCTGGGGGTGCTGTTAAACTTGGACGCGCAAGGCTATGTCTGGCTGGTGATTTCGCTGGCTATTGGCACGCCCGCGTTGTCGATGATCGGGGCGTTTGGGGCGGCGTTAACGGTTGGGGTGCGGCGGGGCGGTTTGTTGCTTGGGTTACTGGTTTTGCCGATGTATCTGCCTACGTTGATCTTCGGGGCCGAAGTGGTCAAACGTGGAGTGGCAGGGCTGTCTGTTGGCACGCCGCTGGCGCTGCTTGCGGGAATAACTGCCGGTGCGGTGGCGCTGTTGCCGTTTGCGGCGGCGGCTGCATTGCGGATTAATCTGCGTTAAGGGGTGGGGTAAGGCGGGGCGATGTCACTTTGGGAATACGCGAACCCCAAGCGGTTCATGCAAGTATCGGGCGTTTTGCTGCCGTGGGTGGCCGGATTGGCGGCTGTGGCTTTGGGAACCGGTTTGATCTGGGGGTTTTTTTACACCCCCGATGCCGATAAATTTGGCAGCACCGTCAAGATCATTTATCTGCACGTCCCCGCAGCCACCATGGCCACGTCGGCCTGGATGATGATGTTGGTGGCCTCGTTGATCTGGCTGATCCGTAGGCATCATGTATCTGCCTTGGCGGCCAAAGCCGCGGCACCGATCGGGTTGACCTTTACCATCATTGGGCTGGTGACAGGTGCGATCTGGGGCCAACCGATGTGGGGCAGCTGGTGGGAGTGGGATCCGCGGCTGACGGTATTTTTGATCCTGGCGCTGTTTTACCTTGGCTATATCGCGCTGTGGTCTGCCATCGAAGATGCCGATACCGCCGCCGATCTGACATCGGTTTTGTGCATCGTCGGATCGGTTTTCGCGTTCCTGTCGCGCTATGCTGTACTGTTTTGGAACCAGGGTTTGCATCAAGGCGCGTCTTTGTCGCTGGATAAGCAAGAAAACGTGTCTGATGTGTATTGGCAGCCATTGGTGATAAGCATGGTGGGGTTTGGGCTGTTGTTCGTGGCGTTGGTATTGGCGCGGACGCGGACAGAAATCAGGGCGCGGCGGTTGTCGGCGCTGCTTGCACGGGAAAGGGCGGCGTGATGCCAGAGCTGGGAAAATACGCAGGTGCCGTGATCGGGTCATATGCGGTGTCATTGGCGTTGATCGCGGCTTTGATCGTGCTGACAGTCTGGCACGGGCGACGGGTGCGCGCGGCCTTGCGCAAGGTTGAGGCACGGCAGGGAAAATCCGAATGATCAGATGGTTAATGTTTTTGCCGCCGCTGATGTTTGCCGCCCTTGCGGTGATGTTTTGGGTGGGGATGCAGCGCGATGATCCCACTGCGATGCCTTCGGTGTTCATCAATGCGCAGGCCCCGGCCTTGGGCACGCTGACATTGCCCGGAATTCCCGGCGTTACCGATGCCGATCTGCGGCGCGGCGATGTGGTGGTGGTAAACTTCTGGGCCAGCTGGTGCCCGCCCTGTCGTGCAGAACATCCCACACTGATGGCGCTAAAGGCTGAAGGCATCCGCGTGATAGGTATAAACATGATGGATGATCCTGAAAATGCGCTGGCGTTTCTGGCCGAGGCAGGCAATCCGTTTGCAGCGATCAGTGCCGATCCAAAGGGCAAAACCCGGTTGGATTGGGGGGTTACCGCCCCGCCCGAGACGTTTATTCTGCGCGGCGATGGCACTGTGGCCTACAAGTTCATCGGGCCTTTGGTGGGCAGTGATTACGAGCAACGCTTTCGCCCCGAACTGGCCCGCGCGCAGGGTGCCGAGATGCCTGAATAGGCGTCACGACAGCGCAAGCACCGCGGCAATCAAGCCAAAAAGCGTGATTTCCAACCATGGCAACGACGGCAGTGGTACGGGTTTTCCAATTGCACGGGTTTGTTCTGGCAGCGGCGGGAATCGGTGCATCGGGTGATCCTTCGGTTGACTATCCCCAAACTGCACGATGGAACTTAACAAGAACATAAGGCCCAAACGGATTTGGGCCCTATGTCTGAAATTCTGCAGTTTTGTCGGTTATCGCGCAGCCAGATCGCGCAAAACATAGTGCAAGACACCGCCATGTTCGACGTATTCGATCTCTATCTCGGTATCTATCCGGCATTTGATCTGAATGGTTTTGATCGTGCCATCGCCGTAAGTGATATGGCACGGCACCATTGATAATGGCTTCAGATCGCCGTCCAGCCCGTCAATCGAGACGACCTCATCCCCCTTCAGGTTCAACGACTTACGCGTCGCTCCTGCAGTGAATTCAAACGGGATCACCCCCATGCCGACAAGGTTAGACCGGTGGATACGTTCAAACGATTCTGCGATAACCGCCTTGACCCCCAGCAACGCAGTGCCCTTGGCAGCCCAATCGCGGGATGATCCAGCGCCATATTCAATGCCGCCGAAAATCACCAATGGCGTGCCCTGCGCCTGATAGGCCATTGAGGCGTCAAAAATGCTGGTCTGCGTGCCATCAGGGCCAATCGTATAGCCGCCCTCAACGCTGCTTCCGTCAGGATTGGCCAGCATTTCATTCCTGATGCGGATATTGGCAAAAGTGCCGCGCATCATCACTTCATGATTGCCACGCCGCGCGCCATAGCTGTTGAATTCGGATACCGGAACTTGCCGTTCGGTCAGATACTTACCAGCCGGAGTTGATGCTTTGAATGAACCTGCCGGGCTGATGTGGTCGGTGGTGATCATATCCCCCAGCAGCGCCAGAACGCGGGCGTTGTGGATGTTGCTGATCACACCGGGGGTCTTGGCCATGCCCCGGAAATAGGGCGGGTTCTGAATATAGGTGCTGGTCGCGGGCCAGTCATAGGTTTCAGAATCGGTGATCTGCACCGCTTGCCATTTCGCGTCACCTTTGAAGACATCGGCGTATTTCTTGATGAAGGCCGCACGGGTCACGGTGGCGTCGACCAGTTCGGCGATCTCGGCATTCGTCGGCCAGACATCGCGCAGATAAACCGGGCCGTTGGTGCCGATGCCCAAGGGTTCGGTGGTGATGTCGATATTCATATCGCCCGCCAGCGCATAGGCGACAACCAGCGGCGGCGAGGCAAGGTAATTGGCGCGCACATCGGGTGATATCCGCCCTTCAAAGTTGCGGTTGCCTGACAGAACGGCCGTGGCCACCAGATCACCTTCGGTAATCGCCGCTGATATGGCCGGATCCAGCGGGCCGGAATTGCCGATACAGGTGGTGCAGCCATAGCCCACAAGGTTAAAGCCAACGGCGTCAAGATCATCTTGCAGGCCAGCGGCGTTCAGATATTCCGACACCACCTGACTGCCGGGGGCCAGAGAGGTTTTCACCCAAGGCTTTGATTTCAGGCCCAAAGCCCGGGCTTTGCGCGCCACCAGCCCGGCCCCGATCATCACATAAGGGTTCGACGTATTGGTGCAAGACGTGATCGAGGCGATAACCACTTTGCCCGATGACATGGTAAAATCATGCCCAGCCACGGCAATTTCGACACCTTGCGGACGGTTAAATCCACCCGCCATTTCAGCCGCGAAACCGGCTTTGGCATCGGTCAACGGCACGAAATCTTGCGGGCGTTTGGGGCCGGAAATCGCGGGCACAATGGTGCCCATATCCAGCGCCAGAGTGCTGGTATAAATCGGATCATAGCCTGCATCGCGCCACATGCCGTTGGCTTTTGCATAAGCCGCAACCAAGGCAATGCGGCTTTCCTCACGTCCGGTGCCGCGCAGATAGCGAATCGTCTCATTATCAATCGGGAAGAAACCGCAGGTCGCGCCATATTCTGGGGCCATGTTGGCGATGGTGGCGCGGTCTGCCAGCGGCAGGCGATCGAGGCCGTCACCGTAGAATTCGACGAATTTGTTAACCACGCCGTGTTTGCGCAGCATCTGCACGACTTTCAGCACCAGATCGGTGGCCGTGGTGCCTTCCACCATAGCGCCGGTCAGTTTGAAGCCGACGACTTCGGGGATCAGCATCGAAACCGGTTGGCCCAGCATAGCCGCTTCGGCCTCAATCCCGCCAACGCCCCAGCCTAAGACCGCCAGACCGTTAACCATGGTGGTGTGGCTGTCGGTGCCGACCAATGTGTCAGGGTAGGCCACCAGATTGCCGTCAGGGTCGGTGTCGGTCCACACCGTTTGCGCCAGATATTCCAGGTTCACCTGATGGCAAATCCCGGTGCCGGGTGGCACCACGCGGAAATTGTTGAACGCCTTCTGGCCCCATTTCAAGAAAACATAGCGTTCCATGTTGCGTTCATATTCGCGGTCAACATTGGCCTGAAACGCGCGCGGTGTGCCAAATTCATCAATCATAACAGAGTGATCAATGACCAGATCAACGGGAGCCAACGGGTTGATCGCTTGGGCATTGCCGCCAAGACCCAGGATGCCGTCGCGCATTGCGGCCAGATCAACAACGGCCGGAACCCCGGTGAAATCCTGCATCAACACACGGGCAGGGCGATAGGCAATTTCACGCGGGTTTTTGCCGCCCAACGTGGCCCATTCTGCAAAGGCCCGGATGTCATCGACCGACACGGTCTTGCCATCTTCAAACCGCAGCATGTTTTCCAACACCACTTTCAACGCCGCGGGCAAGCGCGAGAAATCGCCAAGCCCCGCCTCTTGCGCTGCAGGAATTGAGTAATAGGCCACCGTTTGGCCCCCCGCAGCAAGCGTGCGTTTGGTTTTTGCGCTGTCATGTCCGACGTATACGGTCATCTTATAGCTCCGGGCTGTGGCTGGGTTGGCGATGTTTTGCGGCAAGACAAACGGCTTCGCAAGGTGATATTCTTTGGCATAGTTTAATTGTATGCCATTGTATGCCGAAAATCCATCCCCTTAGGCGTGTCAAAGCCATTAAATCGCAAGTTGGTGAAGGTTCAGTAACCGCGCCTCGCAAAACCTTGATTGGCACGGACCACCACAGTTGGTTACAAGCACAGCAACACGTTCGGGGAAAGAACAACATCATGCGATATATAACCGGCGCGGCCCTTGGGTTGTGGCTAGCTTTGGGCACGGCTGTTCAAGCCGAAAGTCAGCAAGGGCTGGTGGTGGAACTGTATACATCGCAGGGATGTTCATCCTGCCCCCCGGCGGATGATCATTTCGCCAAACTTGCACAAACGTCGGGCATTATCGCCTTGTCGCTGCATGTCGATTATTGGGATTATATTGGCTGGGCGGATACTTTTGCCAATGCAAAATTCAGCGAACGGCAGCGAAACTATGCCAGAGCTGCGGGCAGCAAGATGGTCTACACGCCGCAACTAATTGTGAATGGGCGCGACCGGGTCGAAGGCAACCAACCTGACAAAGTAACCAAAGCGGTTGCAAAAGGGCTGGGCATTGCAAGCGGCGTGTCATTAACCTTGTCTCGTGACGGCGACAAAGTGGTTATTCGGGCCGTATCAGCCTTTCCAATCCCGTCAGGCACGCGGGTTCAAGTGGTTCGATACACCAAGAACGCAACTGTCGATATTGAACGTGGAGAGAATGCCGGAAAATCCGTGACCTATCGCAATATCGTCACCTCGTGGACCGATGTCGGGGCATGGTCAGGCGATCAACCTTTGGAAATGTCTGCCAAAGCGGCGGGGGATGCGCCGATTGTGGTGATCATTCAGGTGCAGGGCCCGGCAGAAATATTGGCCGGGGCGCAGTTGGACTGACCGTCGCTATTTCCAGCGGCGATGAATCCAAAACCATTGGCCGGGATTTTCGCGCACCCGTGCCTCAAGACTGCGGGTAAGTGCCTGGGTCATCTCAAGGGCTGTGGTGGCCGGGATCGGGGCCTCTAGCTCTACCGCGAAGGACAGGCCATCGGGTTGGCGGGTGCCGTAAAACGGGATCAGGTCTGCGTTATAGCGCAGCGCAAGGTCGGCCGCAGACAGGGCTGTTTGAGCGGGCTTTCCCAGAAAATCAATTGCTTCGCCGGGGGCGCTTTGATCAAACAGCAACACCAGCAACCCCCCTGATTTCAAATGGCGCACAAATCCGGCGGTGCCGGCGCGGCCGGTGGCAAAGATAGGGCCGCCAAATGCCTCCATCGTTTGCACGTAATGGGCGTTGAAATAGGGGTTGGCCATCGGGCGATACAGCCCCCCAATGCGCGCGCCACGCGCCACAAGGCAGGCACGCGCGGCTTCATAATTGCCAAAATGCCCCGAAACCAGAATGACAGGGCGCCCCGTTTGCATGGCCCGTTCCAAGGCCGCCACGCCAGCACCCGTTGGAATAACGCTGGATTGGCGGGCGGTGAATGCTGCGGTAGAGTAGTTTTCGATCAACGTTCGCCCCGCGTTGTCGAGGGCCTGGTTGGTGATTTCCAGACGCCTTTTGACAGGCAGATCGGGCCAGATCATCGCCAGATTGTCCAAAGCGCGCCGCTTATACCCCGCAATCGGACCAAACACGTGCCGCATCAGCTTGCCCAACAGCGGCACGCGCACCCGATACGGCAAGATCAACGCAAAGCCGATCAAGGCACGCGCCACAAGATTTTGTGCATAGGCAACGGGATAAAAGTGGCGGGGCGTTTCAGACATCGGATTGGGCGCGCCTGGCATTGGTTTCACGATGCCAGACATAAAGACCCGCTGCCACGATCACAAGCGCACCCAAGACCGTGAATTTATCGGGATATTCGTCATACAAAACGATGCCCCAGATCGTGGCAAACACAATGCCGATATAGGCGAAAGGGGCCACCGCCGATGCCTCGGCCATTGAGAAAGACCGGATCACGCACATCTGTGCGGCGGTGCCCAAAATGCCCAAGGCCGCAAACAGCACCACATCCGCACCGTTTATGGGTTGCCAGACAAACGGCATCGCCAGACCTGTGATCACGGTGCCGAACACGGCCGCATGTAACAGTGACGTCCACGGCCCTTCATGTTGGCCCAGTTTTCGCGTCAAAAGGGACGCCCCCGCATAGCAAACCGCACATCCCAAGGGCAACAGCGCTGCGGCGGAAAACACCCCCATTCCCGGCCGCACCACAATCAACGCGCCAATCATTGCCACAACCACGCCCAAAATCCGGCGTGGACCAAGGCGTTCGCCCAGGAAAACCGCCGCCCCCAGCGTGATCAGGATCGGGTTGATGTCGGTCAGTGCGGTGGCCTCGGCCAGCCCGATATAGCCAAGGCTGGCAAAAAACAGCGCGGTCGCCCCCAGTTGAAACGCCGATCGAAGAAGGTGCAAACGTGGGAAATTGCTGTTCAGGGTCGGGATAATCTTGCGCGGGCCAAGCAGAATAGCCACGATCAACGCCTGGCCCGCAAACCGCGCCCAGATCACTTGCGGCGTCGGATAGCGCGCGATCAAACCTTTGGCCAGCGCGTCCATCGCAGTGAACAGCACAATGCCAAGCAACATCAGCAAGATGCCCTTTTTGGTGGCAGCAACAGAAGGTAGCGTCAGAATGTGCATGCGGCCATAAGGTTTGCGACGACCGCGACCCTAGGCGCGCATGGCGGCAGAGGCAAGGGAGCAAGCCGCGTCAATCACGGGCGTGGCTGGGCTATTCCTCTGGCTGCACCAAGATAATCTCGCCCGCCGACTCAAGCTGGCGGATCGCCATGACCACCTGCGCCATCGCCGCCTCGGCATCTTTTTCCTTGACGCGCCCGCGGGCAACCATTTCTTCGCGCAAGCCCTGCGCCATGCGTTGCGACATGTTGGCCAGCATGAATTCAGCGGCAACTTCCAATTCCGGCACGCCAACTGTGGCGGCCAAAGCCGTCACCAATACAGGCTGATCGACCAGCCGGATGATTTTGGGCACATCGCGCCCCAGAACCCGGCGCGGCAAATGTACAAAGGTAAAGATCGCGCGGCGCACCAGATCGGCAAAATCGGCATCGGTTTCTTGCAAGCCTGCCAAAACGTCATCGCGGGTCAAAGCGGCCGAGACGTTCAAAATCGCACCCACCCGTTCAACGGGACCAGATTCGAACGCGCGGGCGGGCAGCGCATCCAGTTGGCTGACCAGCGATAACCCGATGCGGCGCACCGTTTCGGGATCAACATTCCCCGTTTGCGACACCGCATAAGCCACCCGGCGCGCGCGATCACCGGGCAGCAAACCCAGCAGTTCCGCCGATTTGGGGACGGGAAGTTTTGACAGCATCACCGCCGCCACCTCAACGCTTTCTTCTTGCAGCACCGGCAGCAAACGATCCACCGCCAATGCTGTTAACCTGTCCCACGGATCAGCCTTGGCCGACGCCCCGGCAAGACGGCGCAACCGGCTGGCGGCATTGGCCGAAATATGGCCATCCATAATGGTCAACGCCCCTTCCATCCCGGACGGGAACGCCAGACCGACCTGTTCCAGCTCCCCCAAAAATTCATCCACCACGGCACCAAGGGTCTGGCGGTCAATCAGCCGCATCTGGCCCATCTGTTCGGTCAGCGAGGCCTGAATATGTTCGGGAAGTTTTGCCAAAGGGATACTGGCCCCTTCGGCCAATAAATAACGCACAATGACGGCGGCCTTTTCGCGGCTGGTCAGCGCGCGCGGCACCGTGATGGCGCGTTGCGCCGGCACTATGCGCGCCAAAACCCTTGCATCACTAGCCATGCCGTGCCCCCGAATCCTGATTGATCGCAAGGGCAGGGTGGCAGGCCGGGGTTAATGCGGGGTTGCCAGATTGGCCCTATTCGCCAAACACCCGCAGAAAGATCGTATCAACGTGCTTGGTATGATAGCCGATGTCGAATTTCTCTTCGATTTGCGCAGGCGTCAACGCGGCCAACACATCTGCATCCGCCAGAAGTTCGGTCTTGAAATCAGCGCCTTTTTCCCAAACCTTCATCGCGTTGCGCTGCACAAGGCGGTAGCTGTCTTCGCGGCTTACCCCGGCTTGGGTCAGCGCCAGCAGCACCCGCTGGCTCATCACCAGACCGCGGAATTTGTTCATGTTGGCCAGCATGGTTTCGGGATAGATCACCAGCTTTTCAATCAGCCCCGCAAGGCGGTGCAGCGCGAAATCAAGCGTGATGGTGGTATCGGGTGCGATCGCGCGTTCCACCGACGAATGGCTGATATCGCGTTCGTGCCACATGGCGACGTTCTCCAGCGCCGGGATCACCGCCATGCGCACCAGACGCGCCAGACCCGTCAGGTTTTCCGACAAAACCGGATTGCGTTTGTGCGGCATGGCAGAGCTGCCCTTTTGGCCGGGGCTGAAGAATTCCTCGGCCTCCAGAACTTCGGTGCGCTGCATGTGGCGGAATTCAATCGCGATGTTTTCGATACCCGATGCGATGACACCCAAAGTGGCAAAATACATCGCATGACGATCACGCGGGATGATCTGGGTGCTGATGGGTTCTGGCGCAAGGCCCAGCTTGGCGCAGACATACTCCTCAACCGCCGGATCAATATTGGCAAAAGTGCCCACGGCCCCCGAGATTGCGCCCGTAGCGATTTCGGCGCGTGCGGCCAGCAAACGCACCCGATTGCGGGACATTTCCGCATAAAACCGCGCAAACACCAGCCCCATGGTGGTGGGTTCGGCGTGGATGCCGTGGCTGCGACCTATGCGGACGGAAAACTTGTGTTCAAAGGCACGGGTCTTCAGGGCGGTCAAAACCCTGTCCAGATCCGCCAGCAGCAGATCGGTGGCGCGGACCAGTTGCACGTTCAGCGTTGTGTCCAAAACATCGGAACTTGTCATGCCCTGATGCACAAAGCGGGCTTCATCCGTGCCGACAATATCGGCCAGATGGGTCAGAAAGGCGATGACATCGTGTTTGGTCACCGCTTCGATCCGGTCAATCTCGGCCAGATCAAACGGCACATCGCGGGCTTTCCACACCGCATCGGCATTGGCGCGCGGGATCACCCCCAGATCGGCCATCGCGTCGCAGGCGTGGGCCTCGATCTCGAACCAGATACGGAATTTGGTCTCGGGTGACCACAGGGCCACCATTTCGGGGCGGGAGTAACGGGTAATCATCAAGCGGCCTTTCAGGTGCAAGGGCAGGCGGGTTTGTCCTAGACCGGAGACGGCAAGGTGGCAAGGGCGGCCACGCCCGGGCGGCGCGCCCCGCGCACAGTTTCGCGCTGCATGGGCGTTTCATTTTGGCCCAAATACCTTTTTGGGGAACGCGCCCGCTACGGGCGCGGGGGCAGCGCCCCGCTAAAATTCTTCCTTCAAGAATTTTTTGCTTTGGGATAAAGGCACAGACAAGGATTTATCTCAAAGGCCATCCGTGATCGACACTCCCATCTTGCAAGACCATCTGCCGCATTTGGCCTGGCTTGATCCCCGCACCGCAAGCTTGCCGGGGATTCAGCCGGTGATCGGCGATGATTGGTTGCGGGTGGATGACGCGTTTGCCGGGCAAATGGGCGAACGCGACCGCCTGATCGCGGATCATGACAGGGCGGTTCATGCCCTGACAGATCCCGCGCGGCCCGCTGCGATAGAACTGTTCGACCGGGTATTGGAGGTTTTGCGCAATACTAAGGGCTACCGCGTGGGGCTGGATGACGTGCAGCGCCCCGACGGCATCACAGTGCCGCTTGATCGGGTGAACCCTTTGCGGACATTGGGGCGTCTGGTGCAAGAAGATCTGTGTCTGATGGAGTTGGTGGGCGATGAACATGTGTTGACCGGGGCGATTTTGTGCTTTCCGGCCAGTTGGACCTTGGCACAAAAGCTGGGGCGTCCGATGACCGAAATTCATCTGCCGGTCGCGCATTACACGGAAGATGTCGCGCGAAGGGTGCAGCGGATGTTCCATGCCATCCGGCCTGAACAAGCGCTTTGGCGGATGAATTATCTGACCTATGCCGATCCGACCCTTCACCAACCCCGGCTTGAATTTGACCGCCGCCCGCGCCCGGCGGCAGATTTGCGGGTGTTTGTGCGATCCGAACGGCAATGCCTGATGCGGTTGCCGCAAACCCGTGCTGTGGTGTTCTCGATCCACACTTATGTGGTGCGGGCCAGTGCCTTGCCCGCCGACGCCTTGGCAGCCCTGCGCGGGGCAGGGCTGTAACGCATTGGTATTCGGCAAATGGCCGGATCGCTTCAGATGCCGCCGAAGGCCACCATCTGTTGGGCAATTTCACTGCGGCTGAAGGCCGTCATACACCCGGTCAGCACCATCAGCCGGGATGTCAGACGCATATTGTCGCCTGCGATCAATCCATAGCCCAACACTGCAACCCCAAGCGGCAAGGAAACCGTGATCAACGTCGCATTCATCGCATGCGCCGCCAGACGCATCTGGGGTGAGTTTTGCTGAACCACGTTCAGATCCCGCGCTGGATACAGGGCTGCACGCACGCGGCTAAGATCGCGGTCATGTTGGCGCGGCGGCGGTCTTTGCGGCCGTGCATAGGTCCGCTGATGGCCACGCGTATAGCTTTCGTCGACGCTGCAGATATCGGGCGCGGTATAGATCGGATGGTCCGCGCTGCGGCGTGGGCGGGCCAATGGTGTTGGCGTCGACAGGCTGTCAATCACTTCAACCGTTACGACCGCGTTGGTTTCATGCCACACGATCGCATCGGGCTTCAGCCGCGCTTGCACCCGCTCAACCAGTTTTGAGCATAACACGTCATGCTGGGCTGCTTCGGGCCCGTCAATGTCGCGCACCGCTGGCACCAAAGACGGGCCAACCGACAATGTCAACGTCGCCGCGATACTGGCGCGTCGGCTGTCATTATAGGCCAAAGCAATGCGCGTGCCCGGCATGTCAAAGATCGCGACATCTTCACAATCCCAGGTCAGTTGCCGATTTTTCGCATGCAGCCGGGCCAGAACCGAATCCAGATCAGCGACCAGGCGCGCGAAATTGATCGGTGGTTCTTCAATGAACGCAAGTTCGGCGATAACGCTGAGTTCGATATCTGCCTGCGGATCGTTTGGTATCGTAGTCATCACAGTATGCCCCCTATGGTCGCGATCACCATCCGCAAAAATTGCGACCACATCCGGGAGGCATTGTGTTGGTAAAAAGAAATTAACCATGAGTTGTGCGCGGTTTCCGCCACAATGACAAAGGCCGCCCGAAGGCGGCCTTTGTTTCATTCTGTCCGTGTAATCAGCAGGAATAATACATCTGATATTCAATCGGATGCGGCGTGTGTTCATAGGCGTAAACCTCTTCCCACTTCAGCGCCATATAGCTTTCCAACTGATCGCGGGTGAACACATCACCGGCCAGAAGGAAGTCCATATCTTTTTCCAGCTCTTCCAGTGCTTCACGAAGGGATCCGCAAACGGTTGGAATTTCTGCCAGTTCTTCTGGAGGCAGATCATACAGGTCTTTGTCCGACGCCGGGCCCGGATCAATCTTGTTCCGGATGCCGTCAAGACCCGCCATCATCAGCGCCGCATAGCACAGATAAGGGTTTGCTGCCGGATCGGGGAAACGCGCCTCAACCCGCTTGGCCTTCGGGCTTTCTGTCCACGGAATACGCACGCAGCCCGACCGGTTACGGGCGGAAAACGCGCGCAGAACTGGCGCTTCAAAGCCGGGGATCAGGCGTTTATAGCTGTTAGTCGATGGGTTGGTCAGTGCGTTCAGCGCCTTGGCATGCTTTAGGATGCCGCCGATGTAATACAGTGCGTCCTGGCTAAGATCGGCGTATTTGTCGCCCGAGAAAAGCGGCTTGCCGTCTTTCCAGATCGACATGTTCACGTGCATACCGCTGCCGTTATCGCCCTTGATCGGCTTTGGCATGAAGGTAACGGTCTTGCCATAGGCATGTGCGACGTTGTGGATCACATACTTATACTTCTGCATATTGTCGCCTTGTTCAACCAAGCCGCCAAAAATCATGCCAAGTTCGTGCTGGGTCGAGCCTACTTCGTGGTGATGCTTGTCAACGCGGATGCCCATCCGCTTCATCGTCGACAGCATTTCGCCGCGCAAATCCTGCGCGTCGTCAATCGGGTTGACCGGGAAATAGCCGCCCTTGATGCCGGGACGGTGGCCCGAATTGCCGCCTTCATAAACGGTGTCGGTGTTCCAGGCTGCATCAACCGCATCAACCTGAAACGACACTTTGTTCATCGAAACGGTATAGCGCACATCGTCGAACAGAAAGAATTCAGCCTCGGGGCCGAAGTAGGCCACATCGCCGATGCCTGTCGATTTCAGATACGCTTCGGCCTTGATCGCGGTCTGGCGGGGGCAGCGGCTGTAGGCCTCGCCGGTATCCGGTTCCACCACGTTGCAGTGCACGCACAGGGTCTTTTCGGCGTAGAAGGGATCCATGTAGACCGACGTTGGATCGGGGATCAGTTTCATGTCGGATTGATCAATCGACTTCCAGCCGGCGATGGACGATCCGTCAAACATAAAGCCTTCTTCAAAGAAGTCTTCATCGACCAGATCGGCCACCAAAGTGACGTGCTGAAGTTTGCCTTTCGGATCGGTAAAGCGAATATCGACGTATTCAACTTCCTCGTCCTTGATCAGTTTCAGAGCTTTTGCAACCGCGCTCATTTGGTTCTCCTGTTGCGGATAGAAAGGGGTAATTTTGGTGTTAAACGGCGTCGTCGCCAGTCTCACCGGTGCGGATGCGAATGGCCTGTTCGACGTTATAGACGAAAATCTTGCCATCGCCGATTTTGTCGGTGCGCGCGGCGGCGATAATTGCGGCGATGGCGACATCGACCATATCATCGGTCAAAACGACTTCGATTTTCACTTTGGGCAGGAAATCAACGACGTATTCGGCACCGCGATAAAGTTCGGTGTGGCCCTTCTGGCGGCCAAAACCTTTGACTTCGGTAACAGACAGGCCCTGAATGCCAGCCTCTTGCAACGCCTCTTTCACCTCGTCCAGTTTGAACGGTTTGATGATCGCTTCGATCTTTTTCATGGGCGGTTCTCCCCCGAGATAATCTCAGTGTGGTAGTGATCACTTACACTTGCCGGGAACAATTGGCTAGGGTCGGGGAAAGCGCTGCATGGCGGGGGATTCTACTATGTTTGCTTAATATTTGTGCAGTATGGCGGTTTTTCGGGCGGTTTGTGAACAAGATGGAGGCATGATGACCGAATTGCTGACAGCGGCGCAGATGAAGGCGATTGAAGCGGCGGCGATTGCGTCCGGCCAAGTGACCGGGCTGGAGTTGATGGAACGCGCGGGGCGTGGCGTGGTCGACGCGGTTTTCGCCGAGTGGCCAGAGTTGCAGGCGGGCACGTTTCGCGCCGTGGTGCTGTGCGGGCCGGGCGGCAATGGCGGCGATGGGTTCGTCGTGGCGCGGCTGTTGAAGGAATGGGGCTGGCAGGTTGAGGTGTTTCTTTATGGAACGCCGGAGGGGATGCCGCCAGACGCGCGGGTGAATTATGAGCGGTGGTTGGCGATGGGGGAGGTGGGGGCGCTGGTCGCCGCTGATCTTTTAAACGGTGCAGCCGAA
>JANNAT010000118.1:0-21969 GCA_031384605.1 Cypionkella sp. | reverse complement strand
GCGATCCCGCAATCACCCCCCGGATCAGCGCCATCACCGAAAAGCGGATATTGCCCACGGCGATGACTGTCTCTTCCAGCCGCACCGACACATCATCCAGCACGCCCAGCGCATAAAGTGCCGCCACAGGCAGCAGCACGTATTTGCCCAACAGCTGCAGGAAACTGTCCGTCAGAATTTGGCGAACAAACACCCGCGCCGCCAGAAACACAAAGACCCGCTTGCCAAAGGCAATCACATCACCGGAATCAAAGATTGATCGGGTGACTTGCTCGCCAATTGCCGTCAGCCCATAGGCCAGCAACGGCATCAAAAGGGGCAAGAACCGCAGCGCAAAATGCCGGGATTGGGCAAGACGCCCGGTTTTGTCTGGCGCGGGTTCAACATACCGGGTGATGATCGGCATCGCACGCCGGGTGGCATAAACTGCCACAGCGTAGGCAAGCGCCAACAGTGCAAATTGCGACCATGCCGCAGGCGATAAAAGCCAACCGGCCGCAACATCGCCCGCTTGGGTTAGCCAGCCCATCACTTTGGCCAGTATGTCTGATTGCCCACCCATCTGCGTTCTCCTTGGCCAGGTCTGCCTTTGTTCTGCTGTGCCAACAATCACCGCACAAGACAAGCAGCACCGCCAACACGTCGATGCATCTTAGCCCTAACTGCCGATCGACCGCGCCAAAGCGCAATGGTCAGGCCGACGCGGGGGCAAACCGGCCGGGGTTAACCGACCAATCCTACCGCCCGTCGCACGGCGTCATCGCGCAAAGATACGTCACGGCCCAACCACGGGTCAGCCGCCGGGCCGCACATCCACATCAATGCCCGCGCTGGCCAATCAGCCGGAATATGCGCCGTCGGGTCAAGTTGACTGACAGCGTTCACGCCCGATGCTTTGATCTTTACCTGCATATCCGTGGCCACCTTTCCGGGTGACAACCCCAGCACACGAATGCCGTGCGCCGCTTCTTCCAGGTGGGCGCCGCGCGTCAGCATCAACGCCCCAGCCTTCGACGCGCAATAGGCACCCCACCCTTCGTAGGGGTTGTTTGCCGCCCCGGACGACAGCGTAATCACTGTGCCTGCCCGTTGCGCCCGCATGATCGGCAAAACTCCGCGCATGCCGTGAAACACGCCCGTCAGATTTATTGCGATGGCTTGCCCCCACTCAACAGGGTCAATTTCCGCCAAAGGCGCTATCGGTTCAATCACGCCTGCATTGTTGATCAACACATCCAGCCGCCCAAACCGCGTGATAACTGCCGCCACTGCCGCCTGCACCGACCCCCAATCTGCCACATCACAGCGCACGGCATATGCATTTGCCCCAATATCGCGGGCCAATTCCGCAACCTGCCCACCTGATCGCGCCAGCAGCGCCACTTGCGCCCCCGCGCCCGCAAACGCCCGTGCCGCCGCCGCCCCAATGCCCCTGCTTGCCCCGGTAATGACCACCACTTTGCCCTGCATACCGACCCTCTTGCGAATGTGAACCTGTGACTGCTGTTTCGCAGGTAACAGGGGCCACGGAAACCCTTGACCCGATCCCGACAAGCAGGGATGGTTACTTGCAAATTTGGACAAGATAGGATTGAAAATGAAGCTCTGGAAACTTGCAGGTAGCACCGCCGCGTTTGCCCTTTTGTCTGGCGCAGGCGCGCTTGCTGATGTCACGCCCGAAGAGGTTTGGCAAAGCTGGCAAGACCTCAGCGTTGCCTCGGGCCAAACGATAACCGCCGCTGGCACCACGCGTGATGGCGATACTTTGATTGTGACAGATATCAAAGTCTCGTCCGATCAAGACGGTGTCACGTCCAGTTCAAGCTTTAGCGAAATGAAGTTTACCGATAACGGCGACGGCACTGTCAACATCGTCATGTCGGATGATCAGATAATGGAAGTGGTGACGGCGGCAGTGCCGGGTGTCGAAGGGTCGTTGGCCGCAAAATCCACAATTTCCATCTCGCATCCCGGCATGACCATTGTTGCCAGCGGCGTGCCGGATGCCACAAACTATGCCATCGACGCGCCGACCATGGTGTTCAATCTGAAGGCTGTCGAAGGCGCGGATGCCACGGCAGTTAACACCGATATTGATGTGATCATGACGGGTCTTGTTGCAAAGTATGTGCTAGAGCCTAATGGCACCAGCACCAAACTTGACTCTGACTTTGTTGCCAGAACGGTGGTCATGACCGTTGACGGCAAAGACGGCACTGACGCGTCAAGCGGCAAATTGACGATGGAGTTTCAAGACTTTGCCGGCAAAACCAAAGGTAATTTCATCGGCACAGAGGCGATGAATGATCTGGCTGCGGCGCTGCAAGCCGGGTTTACAGTGGACGGGGGCATTTCTTACAAATCCATGAAGATCGGCTTTGACGGCACCGATGCCGCAGGTCCGACCAAGCTTAGCGGCGTTGGAACGTCAGGGGATTTGACGTTCGCGCTCGACTCGGCGCGCATGCAATACGGCCTAAGCACCAAAGGCGTCAACTTTACCCTGTCCAGCGCCGATATTCCGTTCCCTGAACTGAAATTCGGCTATGGTGAAGCTGCGTTCAACTTTACTTTGCCTGTCGGCACGTCTGAGACGCCGTCGGATTTTGCATTTCTGACCCGTCTGGTTGACTTCACCATCTCAGACGAAGTCTGGGGCATGGTCGATCCGGCTGGCAGCCTGCCACGCGATCCGGCAACATTGATCATCGACACCAAGGGCAAAGTGCGCATGACAACCGATCTGTTTGATCAGGCGGCGATGGACGCGTTGGGCGACGCCCCTCCGGGCGAGTTGCATGCGCTTGATGTGGCGGAACTGAAACTGTCTGCGGCGGGTGCCTTGCTGACGGGTGCGGGGGCGTTCACTTTCGACAACACCGATACAGTCACCTATCCCGGCATGCCGATGCCAACCGGCAAGATTGATCTGAAACTGACGGGCGGCAACGGGCTGATGGACAAACTGGTGGCCATGGGGCTGCTGTCTGCCGAAGACGTGATGGGGGCCAAGATGATGATTGCCATCGTGGCAAACGCGGGCCCCGAAGGCACCGATGAGCTGACCTCGACGATTGAAGTCAAAGACAAGGTGCTGTCGGCCAACGGCCAGCCACTGCAATAAACGTGGCAAAGTGATTGGGGCCGCCCAGCCATTGTGCCGGGCGGCCTTTTCTGTGGGCAACGCAGCGGTTCTGCGATGTTGTTTGCCCCGCAGCCCTTGAATCTTTGCCATAAAGCATGACTTTAGGCGCAACCAAAACAGACAGCCGGGCCACGCGCGCGGCGGAAGGAATGCAATGGCCCAATCGCTGGAAAACCTGACCGCTGCCTTGCTGGATGCTGCAAAACGCGCAGGTGCCGCTGCCGCCGACGCGATCTCCGTGTCAGGCACGTCGCAATCCATCGACATTCGCGCCGGGCAATTGGAACAGGCCGAACGTTCCGAAGGCATCGAAATCGGCCTGCGCGTGCTGATCGGCGGGCGGCAAGCCTGCGTTTCCGCGTCAGACGTATCTGCCGCGACGCTGCACCGTCTGGCCGAACGCGCAGTTGCCATGGCGCGTGAAGCCCCCGAAGACCCCTACGCAGGCTTGGCCGACCCCACCCAAATTGCCCGTGATTGGGATCTGGCCGCATTGGACCTGTGCGACGCATCAGTCGAACCAACCCCTGCGCAACTGGAATCCGACGCCCGCGCGGCTGAGGCGGCGGCAATGGCAGTGGCAGGTATAACGCAAGTCGAGGCATCCGCCGGATATGCCCTGCGTCAAGTGCATCTTGCGGCCAGCAATGGCTTCTCGGGTGGGTATGCACGCAGCTCGCGGTCAACCTCTGCCGTTGCCTTCACCGGAACCGGCACCGGGATGGAGCGCGACTATGCAGGTGAAGGCCGGATTTATCAGGCCGACATGCCGTCTTCGGTCGAAATTGGCACGCTGGCCGCACAGCGCGCTTTGGCCCGTGCGGGGGCGACAAAGCCCAAAACAGGCAGCTATCCGGTGCTGTTTGATGAACGTGTGGCGTCATCGCTGATCGGGCATCTGCTGTCGGCGATCAACGGGGCGGGTATTGCGCGCGGATCGTCGTGGTTGCTGGACGCTTTGGGCAAACAGGTGTTGCCGTCGGGTTTGTCGGTGATCGAAGACCCGCTGCGCCCCCGGATTTCCGGCTCCCGTCCGTTTGATGGCGAAGGCCTGCCCACCGCGCGCCGACTGATTGTGGCAAACGGTGTGCTGCAAAACTGGACGCTTGATCTGGCTACCGCGCGTAAACTGGGGTTGGCGTCCACCGCCAGCGCCTCGCGCGGCACATCCGCACCGCCATCGCCATCAACGTCCAATATTGATCTGACGCAAGGCACCGCAACCCGCGCCGATCTGATCCGCGATATGGGCACAGGGTTGCTGATCACTTCGATGATCGGATCAACCATCAGTGCCACCACGGGCGATTATTCGCGTGGGGCGGCGGGGTTTTGGGTGGAAAACGGCCAGATCATGCATCCGGTGAACGAATGCACCATCGCGGGCAATCTGCGCGATATGTTGATGCGGATTATTCCTGCCAATGATGCCCGCGCGCATTTGTCTACCCGCGTGCCCAGCCTTCTGGTCGAAGGGATGACAATTGCCGGCGCATGATCTGGCGCTTTTGATTGATGCTGCGCGGGATGCAGGTCAGATTGCCCTGCGGTTTTGGCGCAACACCCCACAAGTTTGGGACAAACCCGATGCCAGCCCGGTGACAGAGGCCGATCTGGCCGTGAACGATATGCTGCAAACGCGGCTATGCGGCGCACGGCCGGCCTACGGTTGGCTGTCGGAAGAAACGCCGGACGATACAGTGCGGCTTGATTACGAACATGTGTTCATTATTGATCCGATTGACGGCACCCGCGCGTTTATCGCGGGTGAAAAACACTTTTCCCATTCGCTGGCGGTGGCCAGAAACGGGGCAATCACCGCAGCGGTGGTTTTTGTGCCAGCCCTTGATCAAATGTATTCAGCTGTCGCAGATGGCCCGTCCCTGATGAATGGCGCAACACTTTGTGCCAGCACAAAGGCGTTAAGGGATCATCCTAACATATTGATGTCGAGAGCAACTCTGAACCCAGCGCATTGGAACGGCCCTTTACCCGACATGCAGCGCAGCTTTCGCGCGTCAATCGCCTATCGCTTGGCTTTGGTGGCAGATGGGTCGTTTGACGCCATGCTGTCATTTCGCCCGTCCTGGGAATGGGACATCGCGGCGGGCAGCTTGATTGCCGAACGCGCAGGCGCAAAGGTGTGCGACAGTCGGGGCAACGCGTTGCGGTTCAACAGCCCATTCGCGCAATCACACGGCATCTTTGCCGGATCAGCCGCGTTGTTTACCGATCTGCAGCCTCGCATGAACACATAAGACCGCCCAAGGGCGGCCTTATGTGATCATTCATTCATATAATCAGCGCTTTGGTTTACCCGGCGGTACGAACCGCTTGGATGTATCCTTGGCATCGACCTTTGCCGCCGCTGGTTTGGCGCGTGGCGCGGTTTTGCTAAAGATTTTCCCTTCAGCCCCGTGCGATTTGAACCCGGCAGCGCGGGCAGGTTTACCGTCGGCCCCGCCATGCGTTTTGAACCCGACTGAGCGTGGCTTTGCATCACCATCAGCGGCTTTCCAACGTGGTTTGGCATCGCCCTCGGCCGCCGCACGCGGCGCATAAGGCTTGGCAAATGATTTGGCACCATCCCCACGCGGCGCGTATGGTTTGGTCGCTTCACCGCGCGGCGCATATGGTTTGGCACCCTCGGCGCGGGGTGCATAGGGCTTGCGATCCCCATCGTCGCGCTTGGCATAGGGTTTTGCCCCTTCCGCCCGCGGTGCATAAGGTTTCGCCCCCTCGGCACGCGGCGCATAGGGTTTGGCACCTTCGGCCCGTGGGGCATAAGGTTTACGATCCCCATCTTCACGCTTTGCAAAGGGCTTTGCCCCTTCCGCACGCGGCGCATAGGGTTTGCGGTCGCCATCTTCGCGCTTGGCATAGGGCTTTGGGCTATCGCCACGCGGCGCATAAGGTTTCGCACCCTCAACACGCGACGCGGATGGTTTACGGTCGCCATCTTCGCGCTTGGCGTAAGGCTTGCGATCGCTCGCCGCAGAGCGTGGCTTTGGCGCCTCTGCCGGTGCAGTATCTGCCCCACCCAATGGATCAAACGACGCACGCGGCGCATCATCTTCTACCACCCGCGCAGGTTTTGGCACATAAGCGGGTTTATCCGCACGCGGCGCATAGGCAGGCTTTTCCGCCCGTTCAACCTTCGGCACGTAGGCTGGCTTTTCGGCACGTTCTGCGCGCACCGGGGCGGCCTTGCGGGGGCTGCGTTCGGGGCGGTCCATATCAGGCTCGCCTTCAATCCGGTCCATCACGACGCCGCTTTCCAGTTCCAGTTGCGCACCAAACTTACCGGCCAAGGCGGTGGCAATCTGCACAAACGTGCGATCTTCCTGCACCCGAATGGCCCCGATACCGTCTTTGGTAATGCCGCCCGCATCGCAGATTTTCGGCAACAGCCACCGCGCTTCGGCCCGGCCAGACCGGCCAACCGACAGGGAATACCACACTGATGGCCCAAATTCATTGCGTTCACGCGGGGCCGCAGCGGCACCTGAAGGAATAACCTGATCCGACAACACCTCCGGCGCAGACCGGCCTTCGCGCCACAACCGGATGAACGCCGCCGCCACCTGTTCCGGCCCAAACCGGCCCAGCAATGTGGCGGCCATTTCGCCTTCGTCCGTCAGATTTTGCCCCAGGATCGGATGTTCCAACAACCGCAGATCATCCTTGGCCGTCACTTCATCGGCTGACGGGGCCGATCCCCATTCGGCCACAACCTTGGCGCCTTGCAGCAATCGCTGGGCCTTTTTGAATTCCGCAGGCACCACGATCATCGCGGAAACACCTTTGGAGCCCGCCCGCCCCGTCCGGCCAGACCGATGCAACAGCGTTTCGGAATTTGACGGCAGATCGGCGTGGATCACCAGATCAAGCCCCGGCAAATCAATGCCGCGCGCGGCCACGTCCGTGGCAATGCACACCCGCGCGCGCCCGTCGCGCAGCGCTTGCAGCGCATGAGTGCGTTCCTGCTGCGAAAGTTCCCCAGACAGCGCCACCACCTGAAACCCGCGATTGCCCATCCGCGCCAGCAAACTGTTCACATTGGCACGGGTCTTGCAAAACACAATCGCCGCGCGTGCCTCATAAAACCGCAGGGCGTTGAAGATTGCATTGTCACGGTCCCGCGCCGCCACCGAAAGCGCACGGTATTCGATATCGACATGCTGTTTCGCCTCACCCTGCGCCTGAATGCGCAACGCATCGCGCTGAAAATCCCCGGCCAGTTTGGCAATTTCTTTGGGAACGGTGGCCGAAAACATCAAAGTGCGGCGTTCTGCCGGGGCGGCGTTCAGGATATATTCCAGATCTTCGCGGAACCCCAGATCCAGCATCTCATCCGCTTCGTCCAGCACTGCCGCGCGCAGGCCCGACAGATCAAGCGACCGGCGATCAATATGATCGCGCAACCGCCCCGGGGTACCCACAACAATATGCGCCCCACGGTCCAGCGCGCGCTTTTCGGTGCGGTAATCCATGCCGCCCACACAGGTGGCGATCTGCGCACCCGCAGGGCCATAAAGCCAATCCAACTCGCGGGCCACTTGCAGCGCCAATTCACGGGTCGGCGCAATCACCAATGCCATCGGCGTGTCGGCATACAGCAGCTTATCCGCGCCGCGCAGCAGCTGATCGGCAATGGCAATGCCAAAGGCCACCGTCTTGCCCGATCCGGTTTGCGCCGAAACCAGCATATCGCGGCCCTGCGCTTCGGGGGCCAAAACGGCCATTTGCACAGCGGTCAGGGTTTCATAGCCCTTAGCCGTCAATGCCGCGGCCAAAGGCGCGGCGATACCTAGATCAATCATTTCGTTTCCCAAGGGGGGCACGCGAAAGTGCGCCCATGAAGTGCCATTTGAACGGCACCTCATTCCCCATTGCAGACCAGCCTCCCCGCCGTCTGCCCCGGAATCGTCGGGCCGAAGAGCGGCGCATACACTGATAAACCTGATGTGTATAGGGGGTAGCACTTGGCGTCTGCCCTCACTTAGTCAGATTTGCCCCAAGCCAATCTGACCGCGCCCCAAGCGCCCCGTCGGTTCGGGCGCGGCCACCTTTGCACCCAATCGCGGAGACATGAAGGTCAGAGTTCACGCCGCTACCCCCGCCGTCTAAACCCGCACCCCGTTCCAAACCATCTGCGTAACCTCCTCCACGATATGCCCCACATCCAATACCGCCCCTTCGGCCAGCCCCAGCATAAACCGTACTTCGGTTCCCATCACCGCATAGGTTTCGGTCATCGCCCAGATATGCACCTGCAACAGCATCGGATCGACACGCCGGATCAGACCCGCTGCGATCCAGCCTTCAATCCGTGCCGCTGCCCGCCTTGTGGCCTCGCGGCTGCCGGCCCAATGATTGTGCAGCATGGGCGCCCCGCGCATCACTTCACCTGCAAACATCCGCACTTCGGCCGGGTGATCCAGCGAGAACCGGATTTTCCGCGCGATGTAATCCGACAAAAACGCCTGTGGGCCGTGATCAAGCGAGATGCCCTCGAACAGGTCGCCCCAGATGCCCGTGATATGGTCAAGTGCCTGTTGATACAGCTCTTCCTTACTGTCGATATAGTAGTGCAGTTTGGTTTTCGAAATCCCCGCCCGATCCGCAATGCCTTGGGTAGACGCGCCACGCAGCCCGTGTTCGGCGAATTCCGCAATCGCCGCAGCCCGGATCACATCGCGCAGTTCGCCGCGTTTTTGCTTCAGATCAACCCTGCTCATCGCGGCACGGGAAGATAGGCTGTGGCTTCAACCTCAATCAAGATATCATCCGACGGCATCATTGCCGACACTTCCACAACCGTAGACACCGGCGGCGTGCCCGGAAAAAACCCCCGCCGCACGGTATTATAACGGGGAAAATCGCCCAGGTTCTTGAAATATTGCACCAGTTTGAACACATCCGCCATGCCACCGCCCGCGTCTTCCATCGTCGCGCGAATACGGTCCAGCACATACCAGCTTTGCGCCAGGATCGGGCCGTCTTTGGCATCCACCGAAAACTCACCGGTTTGCCCAATTGTCGCGCCAATCCCATCCGGCAAATCGCCAAATCCACGGATCATTTTACCCGCACCCGGATCAACCGCGATGATCCCCGACAGAAAGATAAAGTCCCCCCGCCGCACCCATGCCGAATAGCGGGCCAAGGGTTGCGCCGTCATGCCTGCACCGGCAGTTTCTTCAACGCCGCCTCCACCCGCACCAGATAGCCTGCGCGATCCGCAGGCGTGGTGTGGTTCATGTTATAAAGTTGCCGCCAAACCACCTTGCAGCGCGGGCTGAACATTGGCCGCAAGCCGCGCGTCCATAATGATCGCCCCGGATCGCGGATCAACCTGATCCACCACCAGGGCGATCCTGATGTGGTAATCCCCACAAACACCTTGATATTCTGCATCTTTGGCTTTGGCCGTTTTTCCTTGCCATCCGACACTTCGAACGTAACCCCCGGCAGCCAGACCCGTTCCAACCACCCCTTCAGCATCGCAGGCGGCCCGTAATACCACGTCGGATAAATCACAACCAAGCCTTCGGCCCAATGCAGATTGGCGACGTGATCGGGGTGTTTGGCGATGATCTCATCAGTGCGGGTCAGATAGCCCTGCCATTCTTCGGTCGACAGCACCGGATTGAAATTCTCGCGGTACAGATCATGCGTGCGCAAGTCGTGACCCGCCGCACGTAAGGTGCGACAGGCCAGTTCATACAGGGCCGCGCCATAGCTTTCGCTGCACGGATGGCTAAAGACAACCAACAGGCGCATGGCCCTACCTCCTTGTAATGATTACTTAATCAGATCCATGCCGACTTTCTTGTTCACAAACTGGGTGGTTGCCACTTTGGCTATGTCAACCGAGCCTGCCTCTAGGATGCCGCTTTCCACTGCCAGGTCGTAAAACGCCTGCACGCGCGCCATATCAATGGCACCAATGCCCATTTCGGCCTGCGCCCCAGTGCCCATGATGCCGTATTCTTTCATGGATGCCACTTCCGCCGTCAGCAATTCTAACGTCTGATCGGGGTTTGCCGCCATGATGGCCGCATTTGCGGCTGCGTTGTCGTGATACAGATAGTTGTACCAGCCAATGGTCGACGCATCGATAAACCGCTGCACCAGATCGGGGTTGCTTTCCACCATTTCAGTACGGGCTTCGATGGTGGTGGAATAGGTGTTCCACCCTTGATCAGCCAGCACAAACACGTCCGGATCAGCCCCCTGCGCGCGGGCAGCGTTTGGTTCGGATGTGGCATAACCCTGTTGCACCATCATCGGGTCTTGCAGGAATTCCGCCATGTTATAGCCGTAAGGGCGCAGGTTTTCATCCTTAAAGCCTTTGGCTTTGACCATCCATTGCCAAAAGCTGAACTGCCCATCCTTGCCGATCAGGATTTGTGGTGCATTCGCCAGATCCTCAAAGGATTTATAGGCCCCTTTATGGGCCATCACTATTTGCGGATCTTTTTCAAAATAACTGGCAACCACAATGGTCGGAATGCCGTTGCGCACGTTATCCATGGATTGCAACAAGTTTCCCGCCATCAGGAAATCCAGCTTGCCCGCCGCCAGCATCGGGCGGTTGTTTACTTGCGGGCCACCCTGTTCGATGGTCACCTCCAGCCCGTATTTGGCATAGGTGCCGTCCGCCAGCGCCTGATAAAACCCGCCATGCCCACCTTGGGCCAGCCAGTTGGTGCCAAAGGTAACCTTGTCTTGCGCCATGGCACCTGATGCCACGATGGTTGCCGCGACAGCGGCGATTAGGGTGGATTTAATCATCATACTCTCCTGTTCGGTTTGCTTTAGGTTTTGGGTAATTTCACGCCTTGGCCATATCCGGCGTCCAGCCACGGGTCTTGCCCGGATTCATCAAACCATGCGGATCGGCCAGCTTTTTGAAGTCGATCTGCGCGGTATCTATTTCCTTCATGCCACCGTCTTCGATGGTGATCACATGCGGATCAAAGATCGTGCAGCCGTCAAGTTGTTCCATCTCATGGATAATTTCATAAGTGCGCGCGGCACTGGTCCAACGCAGCAAGTGGATGGCAAAGATTTGCACCTCGCCATGCATCCTCGCCATTTCGTGGTGAAACAGCACCTCGCCGCCATAGCGTTGCATCTGCACCGCCACCAGTTCAGGCGAAAACGGGCGCGGATAGGCCACTTGCAGGTATGTCCAAACCCCCGGCTCCATCTTTAGCGCCTGCAAGGTGGTGTGGTTCCAACCACATTCCCACGCGGGGGGCAGATTGGCGGCCTCGATATCATGCAGCGATTTCGCCAAGGTGATCGTGCCGCCATGGCCCGCGACCAAAGCGGTAAAATCGGCCATCGCATCTGGTGCCACCATCGCGAAAACCGCATCTGCATCGGACGGGAAATAATCTGTCAACCGTTTATAGAACCTTGCAAAGCGGCGTTCAACACAGGTGATCAGATAGGCATCAAGCCCGGTATTTTGGGCGGCAACCGCGAAATCCAACGCCGCGTCATAGCCATCGAACAGCGCCACCACATGCACCCAATCCACCATCGGCATCAGCGCGTAATCCATCGCGGTGATGATGCCATTGGTGCCATAGGCGTGCTGCACGCGGGCAATATCGTGCCCGTGCAGTTCAATCACCCGCGGGGTTTCTTCCACCGTAACCAGCCGGATATAAGTGATATTTTGCCCATCGCGCAGCATGCCGTTGCGCAAACTGCCAATCCCACCAGACCCGCCCGACAAAAACCCCGCCACCGTCGCCAGCCGTTTGGTGGATGGAAACATCGACAACATTTGCCCGGTGCCCGCCGCCGCCACCTCTAGCCGTTCCAGCCGCACGCCGGCCTGCACCACGGCGCGACCCGGAGCGATTTCCAGCACCCGGTCTAACTTGGTGGTGTCCAGAATAACCCCGCCCTCCATCGGAACGCATTGGCCATAATTCCCCGTGCCGCCGCCGCGAATGGTTAGGGGAATACGGTGGCGCGCGATGGCTGTGGCAATGGTGATCACCTCATTTTCGCTGCGCGGCACCACGATCAGTTGCGCCAGTTTATCGTCGAGCAAGTCTTTCAAAATCGGCGAATACCAGTAGTAATCCTTTGATTTCACTGCCAAAGCCTTGGCATCGTCTTGGCAAATAATATCGCCAATATCGGCGCGAAACGTCGCCAATTTCTCTGCACTCGTCATATCCCGGCCCCTCCGGTCATAGGTATTCCGGCCCGATAAACCTGCCGGATTGCGCGGGGCGAAGACAAAGCCTCGGCCCAATCCGCGCCGTCGATGGTGATAAAATCGGCAGCCGCACCCACCGCTATCACGGGTTCCGCCAGACCCATCGCGCGGGCGGGGGCGGTGGTGATCGCGTCAAGCCAATCACCGGGGGTCAGGTGCGCTGTCAGCGTGGCCAGCCGCAACACCTCAAGGGGATCATAACTGCCGTAGGGATAAAACGGATCGCGCACATTGTCGGTGCCCAGCAGCACCTGCACCCCTGCCGCGCGCAATTCCTGCATGGGCGCCAACCCACGCAAGCGCGGTGTGCGTCCCGGTGCCATATCCTGCAGATGCAAGTTGGTGGTTGGCATCACTGTCAACGCCACGCCAGCACGTGCGGCAGCATCCATCACCCGCGCCACCTGCACATCGGGCCGGATCGACAGAGAACAGGCATGGCCGCACAGCACCCGCCCGCCCATGCCAAATTCAGCCGTCAGCCGAACGATATCGTCAAACGCATTCGCCTCTGGCTCCAGGCCCTCATCGACATGGAAATCGAGGCGAAGGCCATGGGACTCAGCCAACCGAAACACCCGCTCCAGACGTTCGGGAATATCGGCATGGCGGTAAATGAAACAACCCAGCACCCCACCATCCGCCGCCACCCGCGCGGCAATTGCGGGGCCGTGACCCGGATCGCCCAACAGATCAATCCCCGACAAAGACGCACGCTGCAAAGGCATCCGCCCGCGCCAACCTTGGGCCACTTCGCCCATCACATGCCACGCCAGCGGCACGCCCGGTGCAGACCAATCGCAATGACTGCGCAGTGCGGCCACACCGTTGGCATAGGCATCCGCCATCCCGCGCGTCATCCGCGCCCGCAAATCATCCGCCGTCCAAGCGCCTTTATCCTGCACCATCGCATCAATCGCCCCGAACAATCCCGGCGATTTGGCGCGGCAGCGGTGCGCGGTGTGGGTTTTGTCCAGATGCACATGCGGCTCAACGGGCAGCGGCAAGATCACCGCCAGGGCAGGCCCTGGCACGGGCGTGATGCTGGCAATCAGGCCATCGGCCACGGCCAAATCAACCGCTCGCCCGTTCAGACACAGCGATGAAAACTCAACTTTCACGCCGGATCTCGCTTTCATGCCAATGGCCCAAAACCCGGCGCGACAGCCAGGATGTCAGCAGAAAAATCGTAATCCCCAAAATGGAAACCAAAACCAGCGCCGCAAACATCCGGGGGATTTCGCTGCGAAACGACGATTCAATGATCCGGCTGGCCAGCCCCGTATTCTGCCCCGCCGCCCCCGCCACAAATTCCGCCACCACCGCCCCGATCAGGCTTAGGCCCCCCGCCACCTTTAGCGATGACATGAAATAGGGCAGCGCCGACGGGGCCAGCAGATACCGCAGCCTTTGCCACGGCGTGGCCCTATATAAAGTGAACAAATCCCGCAGGTTATGATCGGCTGACCGCAACCCCATCACCGTGCCCGACAGAATCGGAAAAAACGCCACGATCCACGCACAGATCAACAGTGCCGCGAAGGTGCTGTCGACATAGATCAAAATCAGCGGCGCAATCGCCACCACCGGGGTGACCTGCAAGATCACGGCGAATGGAAAAAGGCTCATCTCTACCACGCGGGAAAGGGCGAACAGTGCCCCCAACAGCACGCCACCGATGATCGCCAGCGTCAGCGAAAAGAACGTCAGTTTCACCGTAAACCACGCCGACACCATCAGCGACGGCCCATCTTTGATCAGCGTCTGCAAGATCAAACTGGGGGCGGGGATCAGGTAATGCGGGATCGCCCAATACCACACCGCCCATTCCCAAAACGCAACAGCCAGACCCAGCGTGACCACGGGCATCACCCAAGACAACACCCGTTCGCGCCGTTCGCGAAGGGCCATATCGGTGTTGATCGGTGCCGCCGCCTCTGGCGTCAGATCAGTGGTCAATGTGATCGACATCAAGTGTCTCCTTTAACCGATCCGACACCCGCCGCGCCTCGGCGCTAAACGCATTCGATACACGCCAATCATCATTGCGCGGCCACGGCGCATCTATCGTCAATTCCGCCGCCACCCGCCCCGGACGCGCCGCCATCACCACAACGCGGGTGGATAAATACACGCTTTCGAACACCGAATGGGTGACAAACACCACCGTCAGCCCATTGGCCGACGCCAGCCGCACCACATCATTGTTCAGCTTGGCGCGCGTCATTTCATCCAGTGCGGCAAAGGGTTCGTCCATCAACAAAATCCGCGGCTTGGTCACCATCGCCCGCGCAATCGACACCCGCATTTTCATGCCGCCAGACAGCTCTCGCGGATAGGATTTCTCAAACTTTGACAGGCCCACGTCCACCAATGCCGCCCGCACCCGGGATTCACCTTCCGCTCGCGAAACCCCCGCCAAGCGCAGCGGCAGATATACATTGTCAAACACGGATGCCCACGGCATCAGCGTGGGTTCCTGAAACACAAACGCCAGATCCTGTTCGGATTTCCCCTGCGCGGGCGTGATAGTGATCGTGCCCGATGACACCGGCAACAACTCCGCAATCATCTTCAGCGCCGTCGATTTGCCGCACCCCGATGGCCCCAAAAGCGTGATGAAATCGCCTTGGTTGATCGTCAGGCTCATGTCGTTCACCGCCAACACATCGCTGCCAAAGCGGCGCGAAACGCGGGTCATGGTGATGATCGGCACCCCCTTCACGTAAAGGCATCCGGGTCAGCCGTTGTATCCAGCCATGACAAGGGCAAGCGATTCACTTCCCCCAACAACGTCACGATCTGCCGTGCTGCATTATCTATAAACGCCCGCCCCTTTTCGGCCGTTGCGGCGGCGGCATTCCCCGCCACCCCGGCCGCGTTCAAATCCTGCATCTGCCAGCCCAGTTTGCCCGCATTCGACAGCCCCAAATACCGGTTGTTCCGCGCCAATTCCGCATTGCGGGGATGAAAATCGCGGGCATGTTCCATCCGAACCAAATCCGGGTGCAGCGCCAACATCATGCTGGTTTCCATATCGCCCGCATGAATACCGTGCGCCGCCTCAGCGTCCGTCAACACACCCGCTGGCAGCCCCATGGCAAACCAATTGGCAGCCACCGCGATCATACGGTGCTTGACCCGCAGATCCCGCGTCACGATATCCATCACCGCAATCTGCCCGCCATGTGCGTTCAACATCACCAGCTTGCGCACCCCGGCTGCGGCAACCGAATCCCCAATCTCGGTCCACATCGCGATCAACGTCTGCGCCGAATGGGTCAGGGTGCCGGGCCATGCCATGTGTTCATTCGATTTGCCAACCGACATCGTGGGCAAGAAAATCACCGGACAATCCGCAGGGATCAACGGCAGACACGCGGCCACCAGTCCGTTCACAATCGCGGTATCCACCGACAGCGGCAAATGCGGGCCGTGTTGTTCGATGGCCCCAACCGGAAGCACGGCGACCATTGTGGCCCTGTCCAGCCGGGCAAAATCCCGGACGGTATAGTCGGCCCAAAACCGGTGTTCCAACGTCATGTATTGCCCTCAGCGGCACAGGAATGGGCGATCACCGCCTGCGCCATACTGACCCGGCAGCACAAGGTTTGGTCAATGCCGCAACGCCGGGAAAAAGAAAGTTTGACACTTGTTTGTCCCAAACGGTTCAAACCATAAGCAATACTGCGGCGATCCTGCATAGAACCTAGCCACGTTAAAGACGCCCTATCTGTGCGATTGATCCGACCAAATGGTCGCTTTGGTGGCACGGCATCCTGTTTACCCACCGATATGCTGCCAGCCACGACTCACCCCAATGATTTAATTCCTCAGCCACAAAACTGGCATGAAACCCATGCATGTCAAACCATTTGGTTTGTTCAAATGGATAAACTCAGTCCTGCTTGCTCCGCAGTTCAGCTGCCCCTAAGATATGTGCTACCTTAAGCACCGGACCCGCCCCATGACCCAACGCCTGCACCTTGTCTTTGGCGGAGAACTTGTCTCGCCCCAGCAAAACATTTTTCGTGACGTGAATGACATTCACATTGTCGGCATGTTTCCCGATTACGCCACCGCTTTTGCAGCCTGGAAGGCCGAGGCACAGCGCACTGTCGACAACGCCCATATGCGCTATTTCATCGCGCATATTCACCGTTTGCGCGAAGAGGGCAAAGCCGGGTCATTGACCGAAGAGATGGGTGCATAAGCAATCCTATCATGGCACTTTCCATTGGCCGCACGCTTTACAATCTGACAGCACGGCCCCAGATCGGGGCCAATCTTTCGCGCATTCCGCGCCCGCAGGGCCGTTTGGTCTGGCTGCACGCGCCCGATGCCAGTTTTGCGCGGGGGCTGGCGCAACTGGCACAGCGCCTGATGCGCGAACTGGGCACGCAAGTGTTAATCACTTGCCCGCATGATCTTGTCGCATCAGACCCGGCGGTGATCCAGCAACGTCCGCCCCTTGATGCCCCCCCCGATGCCCGCGCCTTTCTTGATCACTGGCGGCCAGATCTGATTTTGATGGCGGGCGGCGAGGTGCGCCCCGCCGTGTTGCTTGAATGCGCCGATCGCAAACTGCCAGTGATGATGATAGATGCCCGCGCGCCATTTCTGATCAAAGACCGCGATGGATGGTATCCCGGGCTGCTGCGCAGCAGTCTGGGCGTGTTTCAACAGGTGTTTGCCGTTGACGAAGTTGCCGCCAAAGCGTTTCGCAAAGCTGGCTTGACGCAAGTTCAGACCACGGGTCGCATGGAAGAGCCCAGCGCAGCCCTTGGTTATCACGAGCCTGAACGCGCCGTATTGGCCGGTTTGATCGCCACGCGCCCGGTCTGGCTGGCCGCCGATGTTCCAAAGGCCGAAGAGGCGGCGGTGATCGCGGCCCATCGCTCTGCATTGCGATTGGCGCACCGGTTGTTGCTGATCCTTGTGCCCCAAGACCCTGCCCGCGCAGCACCTTTGGCCGAACAGATGGAGACCACCGAAGGCTGGATGGTCGCGCAGCGCGGGCTGGAACAAGAACCCGAACCGGAAACAGAGGTTTATATTCCTGATTCAGCAGTCGAATATGGGCTGTGGTATCGGTTGGCCCCGGTCACATTCATGGGGGGCACCATGTTGGGCGATGGCTGTGCCCGTAACCCAATGGAACCCGCAGCCTTGGGATCGGCCATTCTTTACGGCCCGCGCCCGGGTGTTTACGGAACAATGTTCGGGCGGCTTGGGGCTGCATTGGCGGCGCGCGCCGTGGGATCACCCACCGATCTGGGCGATGCTTTGGCTGATCTTTTGTCCCCCGACCGCGCCGCACGGCTGGCACAGGCAGCTTGGGCGGTGGCGTCAGACGGCGTCGATGTCACCGACCGGGTCATCGCGTTGGCTGGCCAGATCATCGGCGCACAAAAACCAAACGGTCGGGGCTGATGCGCCCGCCCGCGTTTTGGGGCAATCCGCCAGACGCGCCGGGACTTGTCGCGCGTCTTTTGTCCCCGTTGGGCGCGATCTATGCGATGGCCACTGCGCAACGGCTGCGGCAACCGGGCTATCGTGCCGCCGTTCCTGTCATCTGCGTTGGCAATCTGAACGCGGGCGGCACCGGCAAAACGCCCACCACCATTGCCGTTGTCCAAAGGCTGGCCGCTCGCGGATGCACGGCCTATGTCGTTAGCCGTGGCTATGGTGGCAGCCTGACAGGCCCGGTTTTGGTGAACCCCGCCCACCATACCGCCGCGCAAACCGGGGACGAGCCGCTGCTTTTGGCGGCCTTCACACCGACCATCATCGCGCGTGACCGCGCCGCAGGGGTGCGCATGGCCGAAGCGGCTGGCGCGCGCGTTGTGGTGCTGGACGACGGATTTCAGAACCCAACCGTTACAAAAAACCTGTCGATCATCGTCGTCGATGCCGAAATGGGTTTTGGAAATGGTCGCTGCCTGCCCGCGGGCCCTTTGCGCGAACCTGTCGCCGTCGGGTTGGCGCGCGCCGATTTTGTGGTGTCTATCGGTGATCCCTTGGCGCAGGCGCGATTTGCGGCGCGTTGGGGCGGATCTTTGCAAAACCTGCCCCATCTGCAAGGCCATCTTGCGCCCTTGGCGATGGGTATGGATTGGCACGGTGCACGGGTTCTGGCCTTTGCGGGCATCGGGCGGCCCGAAAAGTTCTTCGACACCTTGCGCAACCAAGGGGCGGTGATCATCCGCGCCGAGCCGCTGGCAGATCACGAACCTTTGGCGGAAACCCTGTTGATCCGGCTGGAACGCGAGGCATTGGCCAAAGGCGCGCAACTGGTGACAACCGAAAAAGACGCCGCCCGCCTGCCGGCATCGTTTCGGGCGCGGGTATTAACTCTGCCCGTGCGGTTGGAATTGGCGGATTGGACGGTTCTGGATGCAGCGCTGGACCGGTTGCAGATTTGACTGGCGCAAAAAATCGGCAGATCGCCGATCTCTTGCGCCCTTAAATCATCCGGATCGTGTCTTTCCCCACCGCCAGCATATATCCGCGCCGCGCGATGGTCTTGACCAACAATTCGGAAACCAACTGATTGCCCAGCGCATCGCGCAGCCGCTTTACCCGCGTGGCCCCAGCCGCCTCATCACAATCCACCGCGTTACGGCCAGAAATAACGCCTTCGATCTGCGCGCCGGTCAGCACTTCATCGTCCATCCGCGCTTCGGCCAGCACCGACAGGGTTTCAATCGCCGCCTCGGTCAGCGCATATTCCATATCGTTGATATAAACCGCCCGCGCCTCACGGCTGATCAGGATCGACGACACCTGAATGCCGGATCGCTGAATGGCCGAAATCCGCCGGTTCAACGCGATGATCGTCACCAGAAAAATCAGTGCCGACAACAGCAATGCCGTCGCAAACACCAGCAGCACAAAAATCACCGACCGGTAACTTTGCAGCACTTCGGAAAATGACGTGCCCGACTGCGCCAGAATTTCCAGCAGCTTAATCTCGGCCCCCGTCCGCAGATCGTTTTCCACGAACAGCCGTTCAACACGCGCGTTAAACGCGTTGGCATCGGGCAGATTCAGGAACAAAAACACCGCAGCGCCCAGCAAGATCAGCACAATCGCCGCGATCCCGCCTGCAACCACCCGGTTGCCTGCCCGCAAACTGTCAGTAGCGGAGGAAATACGCGCCGGCACTGTCTTTCCTTTCGTCCAAACCCTCGGCGCCAAAGGTGGACAACACCGTCAGCAATGTCCAGCCATCTGCGGCCAGCCTGGGCGTCAATTCTGCCTCGGCCCCGCCAGTATCGCAGGCAGACACCTGCGCCACACCGTAATGCAGGCGCAACGGGGCGTCTTGCTTGGCCTTGTAATCAGCATAGCATTCGGCAGCGGCGGGCAGTGCAAACCCGGCCATCATTACTGCCGCAAGGATCAGGCGTTTCATTGAACTGCTCCATAAGCAATTGGGCCCTATCCGTTTGGGCCCTTGTTTCCCATGGAACACCCTGCGCGCAACTGCGGTGATATTCAATATCCAAGCCCGATGACGCCCGCGCTGCTGGTCTGTTATCGCATATCAACGCCGCGATATTGCTTGGCCAAACCGGCATGGGCCAAAGTTTGGGCATCAGGACCGCCATCTTGCGATCCCCCTTTTATACCAACCCGAACCAGATGGAGGCCCCAATGTCCAAGATCGTTTTCCCATCCGAAACCATGGCAGAAACGCAATTCGCTTTGCGCAGCACCCGTAAATCCAGCCCTGCCCTTGCGGCCCGCAATCCGCTGAAGCGCTTGCTAAGTGGCATGACTGCTTTGGCCGTTGCCGGATCGCTGGTGCTGGCCTCGGCGGTGCCATCCCACGCGGATCGCCGCGGTGACAATATCGCCAAGGCACTGGCCGCCGCCATTGTGCTGGGCCTGATCGTCAACAATGCCAACAAAGGCAACGGTCGCCCCGCCCCTGCCCCTGTGCCCAAACCCGAACCGGTCAAAAAGCCACGCGTGCCCAGCGTCTGCGCCATCGAAATTGACAGCGATCAGGGCAATGCGGTGACGGTCTATTCCGAAAGCTGCATGCGCGACAAAGGGTTCGACTATCGCCTGCCCGATTGCGCGCGATCTGTCCGCATTTATGGCCAGCGCGACCGGATTTATTCCGCCAAGTGTTTGCGCGATGCCGGTTTCCGCGTCGGCGGCCACTGATCGCTGAACAACCTTATCGGGCCCAAAGTCCCCGCTTTAGTTGCAGGGTCCAATCTTGGGGGCGAGCAGGCACTGTCCCTCGCCCCCCTTTTTATGTGCCCCGCTTTGCGCTATTGCGGGGCCATGATCAAACCCGCCGCCGACTACAGCTATGAGTCAGCCGCAATTGCGCGCGGCCACGCCCTGGTTGCGGGCGTGGATGAGGTCGGGCGCGGCCCGCTTGCGGGCCCAGTTACCGCCGCCGCAGTAATCTTGAACCCTGATGACATTCCCCCCGGTCTGGCCGACAGCAAAACCCTGACGCCATCGCGCCGCGAAGCGCTTTACGATCTGATCATGGCCCGCGCGCAAACCTGCATTGCCCACGCGACCGTTGCGGAAATTGATCATCTAAACATCCTGCGCGCCAGCCATCTGGCGATGGAACGCGCGGTCGCAGGCCTGCCGAACCCGCCCGCCCATTTGCTGATCGACGGCAATCTTATCCCTGCCGGGCTGTGGGGCCGTGCAACCGCTCTCGTCAAAGGCGACGCGAAATGCTTGTCCATCGCTGCCGCCTCTATCATCGCCAAAGTTACCCGTGACCGGATCATGGTGGATTTGGCGCAACAATACCCCGGCTATGGCTGGGAGCGGAACGCCGGCTATCCGACAAAACTGCATCAGTCAGCACTGCTAAATTTGGGGGTCACCCCTTGGCATAGGCGTTCGTTCAAGCCTATACACAATATGTTGTATCAAGATAAATCTGTAACCCCTTGATTCAATAAAGAATTTGACGGGGCGTGATCTTTGACTCATTCTTACCCCTAACAAACGGCGCAAAGTCGTGGGGCAGAGGCAAAGAATGACCATCAAAACCAAACCAGCATCGGGGGCAACCCTGCCGCTGAACCAGATCCTTGCGGGCGATTGCGTCGAGTTGATGAACGCCCTGCCGCAGGGCAGCATCGACCTTATTTTCGCCGACCCCCCCTACAATCTGCAATTGAAGGGTGATCTGCATCGCCCCGACAATTCCAAGGTGGATGCGGTCGATGATCACTGGGATCAGTTCTCCAGCTTTGCCGCATATGACAAGTTCAGTCGCGACTGGCTTGCGGCGGCCAAACGGCTGCTGAAACCAAACGGTGCGATCTGGGTGATTGGCAGCTATCACAACATCTTTCGCGTAGGAACAGTTCTGCAAGACCAAGGCTATTGGCTGCTGAACGATGTGATCTGGCGCAAATCGAACCCGATGCCAAACTTTCGCGGCAAACGCCTGACCAACGCGCATGAAACCCTGATCTGGGCATCGCGCGATGAAGACAGCAAATACACCTTCAACTACGAGGCGCTGAAAGAGTTGAACGACGGCGTGCAGATGCGATCCGATTGGGTTTTGCCAATTTGC
>JANNAT010000113.1:0-7908 GCA_031384605.1 Cypionkella sp. | reverse complement strand
TATCTTGGAGATGTTTCTGGCCGATCCTGAAACCCATTCGATCATCATGATTGGTGAAATCGGTGGTGCCGCCGAAGAAGACGCGGCGCAATTCTTGGCGGATGAGCGCAAAAAAG
Organism: Cypionkella sp.; assembly: GCA_031384605.1. GTDB lineage: Bacteria > Pseudomonadota > Alphaproteobacteria > Rhodobacterales > Rhodobacteraceae > JANNAT01. The sequence goes on along the minus strand of JANNAT010000113.1, from coordinate 7,792 downwards.
GCCGCTGGAAACCCACCGCAGGCTTTATCGCCGGCCGCACCGCCCCCGCAGGCCGTCGCATGGGCCACGCCGGCGCGATTGTGTCGGGCGGCAAGGGTGATGCGGAGAGTAAGATCGAGGCGATGAAGCGCGCCGGCATCGTAGTGGCGGATAGTCCTGCGACATTGGGCGAGGCCGTGATGGCGGCGATTGCGAAGTAAACCACGAGATCCCGCATCAAGTCCGGGACTGCGCTCGAAATACACACCACCGCAGCCCCGGACCTGATCCGGGGCCTCCACCGCAGAAAGCAAAATGACGCCACTAACCGCCATAAAGGCTTGCGTTGCAAAGTCGTTCCAATTCTCGGGCCGCGCCAGCCGGACAGAGTTTTGGTGGTTTGCATTCATATTTGTTATTGGCGCATTCGCATGTTTTTGGCTGATTGATTTCTATATGCAGGACCGAATTGCATCGATCAGTAATCCAGCGGGCACCGGTCTGTTAGTCTATCTCGCCATTTTAACTAGCCCCTTCATCGCGGCTGCTTGGCGTCGAAATCAAGATCGCGGTCGCGCAGGACCGTGGGTATTGCCGCCGTTCCTCCTGTTAGCTTTCGGAGTAGCCCTCGGGTTCTTGCTGGAATGGCTTTCGGGCGGTGCCGATCTTGCCGAATTGCCGGGGGCGGTCATCGGATACGGCGGCTTTCTGCTCCTATCACCTTTCGTCCTTATTTCATTAGCTGCTCCCTCCTCCCCCGGCCCCAACCGCTACGGTCCCAATCCCCTTGAGGTAACCCCATGACCGAACAATCCCCCAACAGCCAATTCCACGCCTCATCCTTCCTGCAAGGCGCGAATGCCGATTACATCGACCAACTCGCGGCCAAATACGCCACCGATCCCACATCGGTTGATGCGCAATGGGCTGATTTCTTCCGCAGTTTGGGCGAGGACGAGATGGACACCAAACGCGCCGCGGCTGGCCCGTCTTGGGCGCGGGCCGATTGGCCGCCGGTTCCATCCGATGATCTGACGGCGGCGATGACGGGCGAATGGCCTGCCGTGCCCGATGCCAAGGGCGCGGGAAAAAAACTGGCCGAAAAGGCTGCCGAGGTGGGCGTCGCCCTGACCGATGCGCAAATTCAGCGTGCCGTGCTCGATAGTATCCGCGCCATCATGATCATCCGCGCCTACCGTATTCGCGGCCATCTGGCCGCCGATCTTGACCCGCTGGGCATCACCGAACGCGGCAATCACCCGGAACTCGACCCCGAATCCTACGGCTTTACCGAGGCCGACATGGACCGCCCGATCTTTATCGACAAGGTTCTGGGGCTGGATCACGCCTCAATGCGCCAGATCATTGAGATCGTCAAACGCACCTATTGCGGCACCTTCGCGCTGCAATACATGCATATTTCTGATCCCGAACAGGCCAGCTGGCTGAAGGAACGAATCGAAGGCTATGGCAAGGAAATCGCCTTCACCCGCGAAGGGCGCCGCGCGATCCTGAACAAACTGGTCGAGGCGGAGGGATACGAGAAATTCCTGCATGTCAAATACATGGGCACCAAGCGGTTCGGCCTGGATGGTGGTGAATCGCTGATCCCCGCGATGGAGCAGATCATCAAACGCGGCGGCAGTCTGGGCGTGAAGGATATCGTCATCGGCATGCCGCATCGGGGGCGTCTTTCGGTGCTGGCCAATGTGATGATGAAACCCTACCGCGCGATTTTCAACGAATTTCAGGGCGGCAGTTCCAAACCTGAAGACGTGGGCGGATCGGGCGATGTGAAGTATCACCTCGGGGCCTCCAGTGACCGCACCTTTGACGGCAACACGGTTCACCTGTCACTCACCGCGAACCCCAGCCATCTTGAGGCGGTGAACCCGGTGGTTTTGGGCAAAGTGCGCGCCAAGCAAGATCAGTTGAACGACACCGACCGCCATCAGGTGCTGCCGATCCTGCTGCATGGCGATGCGGCTTTTGCGGGCCAAGGCGTGGTTGCCGAATGTTTTGGCCTGTCGGGGCTGAAGGGCCACCGCACTGGCGGCACTCTGCATATCGTGGTGAACAACCAGATCGGCTTTACTACCGCCCCGTCTTATAGCCGCAGCAGCCCCTACCCCACCGACATCGCCCTGATGGTCGAAGCGCCGATTTTCCATGTCAACGGCGATGACCCCGAGGCGGTGGTGCATGCCGCCAAAGTGGCCATCGAATTTCGCCAGACCTTCCACAAAGACGTGGTTCTGGACATCTTTTGTTATCGCCGCTTTGGTCACAACGAAGGCGATGAGCCGATGTTCACCAACCCCGCGATGTACACCCGCATCCGCCGCCAAAAGACCACGTTGCAGATCTACACCGACCGTCTGGTCGCCGACGGGCTGATCCCCGAAGGCGAGATCGAGGATATGAAAGCCGCATTCCAAGCCAAGCTGAATGAAGAATTTGAGGTTGGCAAGGATTACAAACCCAACAAGGCCGATTGGCTGGATGGGCGTTGGAAATCCATGCACACCAAAGATCTGGAAAATTATCAGCGCGGTGAGACCTATATCAAACCCGAAACCTTGGCCGAAGTCGGCGCGGCACTGGTCCGCGCACCCGAAGGGTTCGATTTACACAAAACCGTGGCGCGTCAGCTGGAAGCCAAGGCGAAAATGTTCGAAACCGGCAAGGGGTTCGATTGGGCGACGGCCGAGGCTTTGGCGTTTGGCAGTCTGGCAGTCGAAGGGTTCGCCGTGCGCCTGTCGGGCCAAGATTGCACGCGCGGCACCTTCAGCCAACGCCATTCGGCCTTTGTCGATCAAACCACCGAAGAACGCCACTATCCGCTGAACCACATCCGCCCGGGCCAAGCCCGGTATGAGGTGATCGATTCCATGCTGTCGGAATACGCGGTGTTGGGGTTTGAATACGGCTATTCGCTGTCGGAACCCAATGCGCTGACGATGTGGGAGGCGCAGTTTGGCGATTTCGCCAATGGCGCGCAGATTATGTTTGATCAGTTCGTGAATTCGGGCGAGAGCAAATGGCTGCGGATGTCGGGCCTTGTTTGTCTTTTGCCGCATGGCATGGAAGGTCAGGGGCCAGAGCATTCCAGCGCCCGGTTGGAGCGGTTCTTGCAAATGTCGGCGCATGACAACTGGATCGTTGCCAACTGCACCACGCCGTCGAATTACTTCCACATCCTGCGCCGCCAGATGCACCGCGATTTCCGCAAACCACTGATCCTGATGACGCCGAAATCTTTGTTGCGTCACCCGATGGCGGTGTCAAACGCCGCCGATTTCACCGATGGGTCAACCTTCCACCGCGTGCTGTGGGATGACGCGCAACAGGGGAATTCCGAGTTGACCTTGAAACCGGATGCCGAAATCAAGCGCGTGATCCTGTGTTCGGGCAAGGTTTACTATGACTTGTTGGCAGAACGCGATGCCCGCGCGCAAGACGATACCTATATCCTGCGCGTCGAGCAGCTGTATCCAACGCCGATGCAATCGTTAACGGCTGAACTTTCGCGGTTCAAAATCGCCGAAGTGATCTGGTGTCAGGAAGAGCCGAAAAATCAGGGCGCATGGTCGTTTATTGAACCAGAACTGGAAACCGTTCTGACCAAAATCGGCGCAAAGCAAACCCGCGCACGCTATGCGGGCCGGGTTGCGGCGGCATCGCCGGCAACTGGCCTTGCGTCACGCCACAAATCTGAACAAACCGCTTTAGTGTCCGAGGCATTGGGCGGCTGATGCCCCCTTTCGCCCCCAACGCCCACGCGCTGCGGCGCAGGAGAGATTGAAATGACCGACGTGATGGTGCCCTCATTGGGCGAAAGCGTATCAGAGGCCACGGTTTCCACCTGGTTCAAAAAGCCGGGCGATACGGTGAAACAAGATGAGATGCTGTGCGAATTGGAAACCGATAAAGTTTCCGTCGAAGTGCCCAGCCCGGTATCTGGCGTGCTGTCAGAAATCCTTGCCCCCGAAGGCACCACGGTCGCCGCCAACGCGCGGCTGGCGATTGTCACCGAAGGCGCTGTTGGCGCTGCCAAACCCGAGGCCGCGAAACCCGCAGCGGTCAAAGCCGAGGCAGCACCCACCCCTGCCCCCGCCCCCGTTGCCAAAGACATCGAAAATGCCCCAGCCGCGAAAAAAGCCATGGCCGAGGCGGGGTTATCGCCCGATCAGGTTCAAGGCACCGGCCGCGATGGCCGCGTGATGAAAGAAGACGTCGCGCGCACCGCAGCCGCCGCACCGATCACCGCAGCCCCCGCGCCCGCCGCCCTGCCCCGCGCCCCTGTGCCCGCCGATGATGCCGCCCGCGAAGAACGGGTGAAAATGACCCGGCTGCGCGCCACCATCGCGCGCCGCCTGAAAGACGCGCAAAACACTGCCGCCATGCTGACCACCTATAATGAGGTCGATATGTCTGCCGTGATGGACATCCGCGCCACATACAAAGACGCGTTTGAAAAGAAACATGGCGTCAAAATGGGCTTCATGGCGTTCTTTGTCACCGCCTGCACCCATGCCCTGAAAGAAATCCCCGAGGTTAACGCCGAGATTGACGGCCAAGACGTGGTTTACAAAAACTACGTCCACATGGGCGTGGCGGTAGGCACGCCGACGGGCCTAGTGGTGCCCGTGGTGCGCGACGCCGATCAGATGGGCTTTGCCGCGATCGAGAAGAAAATCAACGAGTTAGGCAGCCGCGCGCGCGATGGCAAACTGAGCATGGCCGAAATGCAGGGCGGGTCGTTTACCATTTCCAACGGCGGCGTTTACGGCAGCCTGATGTCGTCGCCCATCCTGAACCCACCGCAATCGGGTATCCTGGGGATGCACAAAATCCAGGATCGCCCCGTGGTGGTTGGCGGCCAAATCGTGATCCGCCCGATGATGTATCTGGCGCTGAGTTACGATCACCGGGTGGTGGATGGCAAGGGGGCGGTGACGTTCTTGGTGCGGGTGAAAGAGGCGCTGGAAGATCCACGGCGCTTGCTGATGGATTTGTGAGGAGGTGGCGGGGTTTACCCCGCCGTTCGATCGACAGATGGTCTGCACTTTGCATTGCGAGAACTAAATGGCGACAAATATTCAAAAAAGCGAAGTTGTGATAGCGAGGATATTGAAGCACTTGATGGACAATGGGCTTCAACAGTCAATGATGAGCTTCAATACGCTTGAGCTGGACAACGAATATGAAGCGTTCTTCAAAACGAGTTTTATGTGGTTGATTCACGAAGGCATGGTTCGATCTTCAACCAATATTGAGTCGATAACCAGCGTATTTCATGCCTATGATCCTGTTCTTTCCGGCCAAGGTTTTGCTGCTTTGGGGCGCAATCTAGAAGCAAATGGGGGCAGCATTACTATGGCAACCGCGGTAAAAGAAACCTCGTCAAGTAAACAGTCTTACTCTGGCTTGGGTGATTTTTTTGGCGGCATTCTAGGTGGCTTTACAAAATCAATGGGCAGCTAAAACGACCCCCCCCCTCCCAAACCTGCGCTCCCCACCCCTCGTGGGGAGGGAAGCCGCACTCGCCAAAACCCCGTATGGTGCGCATTCATTGCATACCACCTTCCGCACCACCCGCCCAAACCATAGGCCAACCATGACCCCCGAACTCACTACCCTCGCCCTCGCCGCCCTCTTGCAAGCACTGCAATTCGTGGCCTTCGCCACCCTCGCGAACCGCGATCTTACCCCCGGCTACACCTCCTCCCCCCGCGACCGGCCACCATCGCGCGAAATGGCCGTGCTCACCGCCCGCCTGCAACGCGCGCTGAACAACCATTTCGAAGGGTTGATCCTGTTCACCCTCGCCGTGGTTGTCGTCACCATGGGCAACCAGTCCACCACAACAACCCAATACGCCGCCTACATCTACCTCGCCGCGCGCATCCTCTACGTCCCCGCCTATGCTTTTGGCCTTACCCCTTGGCGATCGGCCATCTGGGCGGTAGGGTTTGGCGCAACCTTGACAATGATAATAGCTGCCCTGATTTAATTCATCTGTCTCAAAATATCCTCGGGGGGTCCGGGGGGCAGACAGCCCCCCGTCAGCGCCGGGCAAAGGAACCACAATGGCAAGTTTTGACGCAATCATCATCGGTTCTGGCCCCGGCGGCTATGTCTGCGCCATTCGCGCGGCACAGTTGGGGCTGAAAGTGGCCGTGGTTGAGGGCCGCGACACGCTGGGCGGCACTTGCCTGAACGTCGGCTGCATCCCGTCCAAGGCGCTGTTGCACGCCACGCACCAGTTGCACGAAGTGCATGAAAACCATGAGAAAATGGGCCTGATGGGCGGCGCGCCAACGGTCGATTGGGCCAAAATGCTGGCCTACAAGGCCGATGTGGTGTCAGGCAACACCAAGGGAATTGAGTTCTTGTTCAAGAAAAACAAGATCACATGGATCAAAGGCTGGGCCAGCATTCCCGAACCCGGCCGCGTGAAAGTTGGCGACGATATCCATGATGCCAAACATATTGTCATTGCCACCGGATCCGAGGCGTCATCCTTGCCCGGTGTGGCGGTGGATGAGGTCAATGTTGTCAGCTCAACCGGCGCGCTGACCTTGTCCAAAATCCCAAAAACCATGGTGGTGATCGGTGCGGGCGTGATCGGGCTTGAGATGGGTTCGGTCTATGCACGACTGGGCACCGATGTGACGGTTGTCGAATACCTCGACGCGATTACCCCAGGGATGGACGCCGAAGTGGCCAAGGCCTTTCAGCGCATTTTGACCAAACAAGGTATGAAGTTCATTCTTGGCGCTGCGGTTCAGGGCGTGACAACTGGCAAAAAGGGCGCGAAAGTCAGCTATAAGTTGCGCAAAACCGAAGCCGAAGCCAGCCTTGATGCCGAAGTGGTGCTGGTGGCCACCGGGCGCAAGCCGTTCACCGCTGGTCTGGGGCTGGAAGGATTGGGCGTGGAAATTCTTCCCCGCGGCCAGATCAAGACCGACGCGCATTACGCCACCAATATCAAAGGCCTCTATGCGATTGGCGATGCCATCAGCGGGCCAATGCTGGCGCATAAGGCCGAAGACGAAGGCATGGCCTTGGCCGAGATCATGGCTGGCAAGTCGGGCCATGTGAATTACGGCGTGATCCCCGGCGTGATCTATACCACGCCCGAAGTGTCCAACGTTGGGGCAACTGAGGAAACACTGAAGGCCGAAGGCCGCGCCTATAAAGTCGGCAAATTTTCCTTCATGGGCAATGCGCGGGCCAAAGCGGTGTTTCAGGGTGAGGGGTTTGTGAAAATCCTCGCCGACGCCGCCACTGACCGGATTTTGGGCGCACATATCATCGGTCCCATGGCGGGCGATCTGATCCATGAGGTTTGCGTGGCGATGGAGTTTGGTGCCTCGGCGCAGGATCTGGCCCTGACCTGCCACGCGCATCCCACCTATTCCGAAGCGGTGCGTGAGGCGGCCTTGGCTTGCGGCGACGGGGCTATTCACGCGTGAATTTTTGCCTTGGCAACCAAGAGGGGGTTTCACACCCCCGCCCCAATCGCGAGGCGCGATTGCGCCCCCCCGTGGAGGTATTTGGGCCAAAGTGAATGCGGAATTTTCGATACGTTTGACCGAAAGGTGCCACATCAGCCCTGCCGCCACAACCAATCCAAAAGACCCGCTGCGCGACCGTCGGCGTCAATACCTATCACTAATGCCGCTTCCATCGCGCCATCCGCTTCGGTCATCCGCACAGCGGCAATGGTGCCAGCAGGGGCACCATTGGCATTGATCTTGCCGCGCATCGCCCCTTGATCTGCGTAAGCCTCATGATCGTCATAAAT
>JANNAT010000089.1:0-170525 GCA_031384605.1 Cypionkella sp. | reverse complement strand
CGGGGCCTCGTGGTTCAAGGGAAAGAGGCCCCGGATCAAGTCCGGGGCTGCGCAACTTCGGGCCGCCTGCCTTCCTCCCCATCAAAGGGCCGCGCCCGAACCGAGGGGAGGGTGCAAAGCGCCCGCCCCGTGGGGGCGGTTCGGGCGCTGCCCGGTCATAGGGACCGGGCTAAAGAAGAAGGCCACACGAGATGACCCGCGAACGCCTCTACCTCTTCGACACAACCTTGCGGGATGGGCAGCAAACCCAAGGCGTGCAATTCTCAACCGCCGACAAACGCCAGATCGCCGTCGCCCTTGATGCCCTTGGCGTCGATTACATCGAAGGCGGCTGGCCGGGGGCCAATCCCACCGATTCCGAATTTTTCGCCAGTGTAGAGCCAACCCGCGCCACAATGACTGCTTTTGGGATGACCAAACGCGTGGGGCGGTCGGTTGAGAATGACGATGTGCTGGCCGCCGTGCTGGATGCGGGCACGCCTGCAGTGTGTCTGGTGGGTAAGACGCATCCGTTTCATGTCACTACGGCGCTTGGCGTGACTTTGGACGAGAACCGCGACGCAATTGCGGCGTCGTTCGTGCATCTGGCCACTAAGAGCCGCGAGGCCTTGTTTGATGCCGAGCATTTCTTCGACGGCTACCGCGCCGATCCCGTCTATGCCTTAAGTTGCCTGCGCGCGGCCTACGATGCAGGCGCGCGCTGGATCGTTTTGTGCGATACCAACGGCGGCACCTTGCCAACAGAAATCGGCCGCGTGGTGCGCGAAGTGATCGCCGCAGGCATTCCGGGCGCACGTTTGGGCATTCATTGCCATGATGACACGGGCAACGCCGTGGCCAATTCTTTGGCGGCGGTTGAGGCAGGCGTGCGCCAGATTCAAGGCACCCTGAACGGCCTTGGCGAACGCTGTGGCAATGCCAATCTGGTGACGCTGATCCCCACCTTGCTGCTGAAAGAACCCTTTGCCAGCACGTTGCAAACCGGCGTCACGCGCGATGCGTTGGCAGGCCTGTTGCGCACCAGCCGCATGTTGGATGACATCTTGAACCGCGTGCCGCAGCGTGCCGCGCCCTATGTGGGGGCATCGGCATTCGCCCATAAGGCGGGGCTGCATGCCTCGGCTATCCTGAAAGACCCCAGCACCTATGAACATATCCCGCCAACTCTGGTGGGCAACGAACGTGTCATCCCGATGAGCAATCAGGCGGGCCAGTCAAACCTGCGCGCGCGGCTGGCTGCGGCGGGGATCACGGTGGCACCCGGCGATGCGCGGTTGGGGCGGATATTGGAGATCGTCAAGGAACGCGAAGATCAAGGCTATGCCTATGACGGCGCGCAGGCCAGCTTTGAGTTGGTGGCGCGGCGGGAACTGGGGCTGCTGCCGACTTTCTTTGAGGTTAAACGATATCGCGTCACGGTGGAACGGCGAAAAAACAAATATGACAAAATGGTCAGCCTGTCAGAGGCGGTTGTGGTCGTGAAAATCGGCGATACCAAGATGCTGTCGGTGTCGGAATCCATGGATGAAACCGGCACCGATCGTGGCCCGGTGAACGCGCTGAGTAAGGCGTTGTCCAAAGATCTTGGCCCCTATCAGGCGGTGATTGACGACATGAAGCTGGTCGATTTCAAAGTCCGTATTACCCAAGGCGGCACCGAAGCCGTCACCCGCGTCATCATCGATTCAGAAGATGCCCAAGGGCGGCGCTGGTCTACCGTTGGCGTATCGCCCAACATAGTGGATGCCAGTTTTGAGGCATTGCTGGATGCGATCAACTGGAAACTGATCCGCGATGTGGGGGGGGTGCGATGAAGTCGGTGGCGCGGGCTGCGTTGATGGGCGCGCTGCTTTCAGGATGTGTTGAGGCATTGCAAGTGCCGCCCGAAGGCACACCTTTCATTGCGGTTTACTCGGGCAATGGCGTGTTTTCCGGCTTTGTGGAAAAGACGGTTTATGCCGATGACAGGGTTGCAATAGTTTCGTCAGAAGCTGGCGGGAAAAACCAGAACAGGACCATTGCCCAAGGCAGGCCGGGGCTGTTCGCTGATGTTGCAGCCCTTGTTGCGGCTGAGGCGCCGCGGGTGCGGATTATTGCGCCGGGGGACGACCATCTTTGCCTTGATTACGGCCAAGACCGCGTCACCGCAAATCCCCCTATCGCAGGCATGGCAACGATATCAGCCAGTTGTCCGGAACCCGCAATGCTGGCGTTCACGCAGCGCGTGCTGGATGCGATTGCAGCGCCATGACGATCACCGCCTGCGCGGCCCTTGTCGAACGTGGCGATGCTGATCGTTTTGCCGCTGTTACGGCTGCCCCCTTGGCACTGCGGGGGCGGTTATTTGTGCTTTATGCCTTCAATCTGGAAGTCGCCCGCGCGCCTTGGGTCACGAAAGAGCCGCTGATTGCCGAGATGCGGCTGCAATGGTGGCGCGATGTGGTGGGCGAAGCCAGCCCCCGCGCGCATGAAGTGGCGGGGCCGTTGTTTGAATTGATCCGGGATGCGGGGCTGCCGGTAGATGTATTGGATAGACTGATCGCCGCGCGGCGCCGGGATGTGTATTCCGAACCCTTTGCGGATGCCTTTGAATTTGAAACTTATCTGGATGATACCGCGGCGGGGCTGATGTGGCTGGCGGCCAAAGCGTGTGGCGCGGACGCGGCTGCACAACCTAGCGCGCGCGCCTATGGCTGGGCGCATGGGCTGGCGAATTACTTGCGTGCAGTGCCGGATTTGACGGCGCGCGGGCGCATGCCGTTGTTGGACAAGCGTGCAGATGCCATTGCCGCCCTTGCGCAAGCCGGATTGGCACGGATTGCTGCGGCAAGGGCAGACCGGCGGCTGGTGGGGCGGGGCGGCGCGGCGCTGTTGGCAGGCTGGCAGGCAGAGCGATTGTTGCGCCAGGTAGCAGCCGATCCATCTGTGGTAACCGAAGGCCGGATGGGCCAGTCCGAATTCCGCCGCCGGGGTGGGTTGTTGTGGCAGGCGGTCAGCGGGTGGTGGTAGCGATTTTCTGGGTTAAATCCATTGAAAAGCGTCGCCCTTCCAATGGCTTGTCCGCAAAACCTGCGCACAGGTAAAACTGATGCGCTGCATGATTGTCGAGGCTGGTGCCAACGGTAAAATAGCTGCACCCCAAATCCCGCGCATGTTGCCGGGCGGCTAAAACCAAAGCCTGACCAATGCCGCGCGCGCGGGCGGGTTGATTTACGTATAGATGGTGAAGATCCATGCCGCGTTGACCCAGATGCAAGCGCGCCAAAGGCAGCAGCGTGGCATAACCCAAAAGATGCGCGTTTTCCTCGGCCACCAAGGTGTGAAACCATGTCACCGGCCCGAACAGATCACGCTGCAGGCTTTGCATCGTCACCAAAGGCGTATCGCCATGATGGCGCGCAAGTCCCTGAACCAATGCCAATAGGGCGGGCAGATCATCGGGTAAGGCCACACGAACCACCGCCATGATCAGACGGATCGCTCTTTCACCCGCGCAGCCAGCCAGATCAGCGCCCCGCCCGCCAGCACCAGAAACGGCAGCATCGCGATGTTCACCGCCTGCCATCCCGCCTGCACAGACCCGCCCGAGCAATTCATCAAACCGCCCGACGAAAAGCTGGCCATGGTCACGCCACCAAACACGATCAGATCGTTCAGCCCCTGCATCCGCCCGCGTTCAGACGGCGCAATCGCCCCGGTCAGCATCGTCGTGGCCCCGATAAAGCCGAAATTCCAACCGATGCCCAACAAAATCAACGCAGCAAAGAAATTCATCAAATCAACGCCCGCAATCGCAACTGCCCCGGCACAAGCCAAAATTACCAGCCCAACCGCCATCACCCGCTCTACCCCGAACCGCGCGATGATGTGGCCGGTGACAAAGGACGGCGCATACATTGCCAGAACATGGCCCATCACCACGTTGGCGGCGTCATCTTTCATATAGCCACACCCCACAACCGCCAAAGGCGAGGACGTCATTACAAGGTTCATCAGGGCATAAGAGACTGTGGCCACAATCACCGCGACCGCGATGCGCGGCGTGCGGATCAACTCGGCCCGGCTGCGGCCCACAACCGGCGCACCTGCCACGCTGGCCGCGGGTTTGGGGATATTCAGCAATCCAAACAGGAAAATACCGCTCAGGTTCAGCGCAATTACCGTCAGATAGGTGCCCAAAAACGGGATCACAAAGGCATCATTGGTCAGCTTGACCAGTTCCGGCCCGACGATAGCCGACAAAAGCCCGCCCGCCATCACCCAGGAAATCGCCTTTGGTCGGAATTCATCTGACGCCATATCGGCAGCGGCAAAGCGGTAAAACCCCTGCGCCGACATATAGATGCCGGAAAACAGCGCGCCCAGCACGAACAGCGCAAACGATCCGGTATAAAGCCCCAGCGCCCCCGTGGCCGCCCCCAACGTGCCGCCAAGCGTGCCCGCGATAAAGCCCGCGCGCCGGCCATAGCGCGCCATAAACGCCGAAATCGGGGTGGCTGTCAGCATCGAGCCGATCACCATCGCCGATATCGGCAGCGTCGCCCAACATTTGTTCGGTGCCAGTGATTGGCCCGCCAACCCCGCGATGATAAAGATCATCGGCAATTGTGCGCCAAGGATCGCCTGAGAGGCGACAAGAACGCCGACATTGCGGGCTGCGATGCGATCTGTTTGTGTCATACCGCATGGGTAGGGACGGGGTTTGCGCAGGGCAAGGGCTATTCGTCGCAACGCATAGGTTTTGCTGCAATCAAAAGGGGGCAGGGGCATTGGTGGGACGGATCATCGTTAGTCTGGACTGTGTGGCCGAAGGTGCCACATGGTTGGCCAAATCCGAGCCTCGCTTTGCGCATGCGTTAACGGTTGTCGGGCCGTTGCCCCTGCGCCGTCAGGCTGACGGCTTTACGTCTTTGCTGGATGCCATTGTCGGTCAACAAGTGTCGGTTGCCTCGGCCAATGCCATCTGGGCGCGGATGCAGGCGGCAGGGGTGACCGATCAGGCGGTCATGGCGACAGCCTCGGATGAAGACCTGCGCGCCGTCGGCCTGTCACGGCAAAAGGCGCGTTATGGGCGGGCTTTGGCCAATGCGGGCATTGATTTCGATGCGCTGCGCGACGCGCCCGATGCAGATGTCGTCAAAACGCTGATCGCGGTGCCCGGCATCGGCAACTGGACAGCCGAGATATATGCGATGTTTGCCTTAGGTCGGGCAAATGTTTTTGCCCCTGGCGATCTGGCGTTGCAAGAGGCTGCAAAGGTGTTGTTCGATCTGCCCACGCGCCCCACGGAAAAGGCATTGCGCGGGCTGGCTGCCGCCTGGTCGCCTTGGCAATCGGTTGCGGCGCGCATTCTTTGGGCCTATTACCACGTCGCAAAATCCCGGGATGGTATTCGATGAGCAATGATCTGAAATTTGGCCGCCGCGCCGCACGCTCTGGCACCCCTCGCCAGATGGTGGTGGTTTTGCACGGCTATGGCGCGGATGGGGCCGATCTGCTGGGCCTGGCCGATCCGTTGTCACCGCATCTGCCCGATGCGGTATTTTATGCCCCCGATGCGCCAGACCCGTGTTCGGGCAATCCGTTCGGGCGCCAATGGTTTGGCATTCCACGCTTTGATGGCTCGACGGTGGATCAGGCCATGGTCGGGCTGGCGCGGGCTGCAGCGGCAGTGAACGCATTTCTGGACGCCCGTCTGGATGACGAAAGGTTGACGCCCAAAGACCTGATCTTGCTGGGATTTTCCCAAGGTGCCATGACGGCGTTGCACGTGGCCCCGCGTCGCGACGCCCCAATCGCAGGCGTGATTGCCATTTCCGGCCGCTTGATCGCGCCTGAACGCCTTGCCCCCGAAACCTTGTCAAAACCACCGGTCCTGCTGATGCACGGCGACCGCGATGATGTGGTCGATTTTGGTGAAATGGCCTTGGCAGGGGATGCCTTGGTGGCGGCTGGCTTTGATACTTACGGCCATGTCATGACGGGATCGGGCCACGGTATCGCGCCCGATGGGTTGCAAGTGGCACTGGCATTCATCAAGGATCGTTTGGGTGTCTAACGCGCGCAATTTACGTCAAATTTGCCTAAAATCCGCATTTATTTTGGAAAAAATACTCCACGGGGGGCTCAAAAGCACCGCTTTTTAGACGGGGGTGTGACCCCCCCCCTTGGTTTATCCGCGCCCGCCATTCGCCAAATAGGCCGCACATCCGGTCAGGGCTGCGAAATCATCTTCAACCACCTGCACCGAAAACCCCTCCATAAACGCGCCGAACCGTCCCTTGTCGCGGAAAGCCGCGGTCAGGCCCAATTCCTCCATGAAAGGTGTCATCGCGCGGGCAACGCCGCCGATCAGATAAATCCCGCCAAAGGGCAGATGGATCAGCGCAAGGTTGCCCAACTCGGCCCCCAGCAGATGCACATATAGCCGCGCGGTTTCAACCGCCGCCGCATCGCCCGCACCAATCGCGGCCATGATGTCAGCGGCTTTCATTTCTTGAACCGCGCCGCGTTCCATCGTCACAAACGCATGCACCCGTTCCAACCCCCGGCCTGCCAAAACGTCTTCAACGCCAGCAAAGCCATGCGCGTGCGGGCCATAACCGGCGATAAACTGCGCCAGCCGGAAATCCTGCGCGGTTTGCACCGGCATTGAAATATGGCCGCATTCCGATGCCGCCACCACACGACCCCAGGGTGTCTCATGCACCGGGGCGGCGTTCATGCCGGTGCCCACGCCGACGACCAGCATCGCTGCCCCCGCTTGGGGCGCACCTGCAATCAGCGGGCGCAAGAACTGCGGGGCAATATGGCCCAAGGCGTGGCCCTGCGCTTGCAGATCGTTCAGGATTGCAGTCTTGCCAGCCCCAGTTGCGCGCACCAGCAAGGGCGCATCAATCGTCCAGTCCAGATTGGTCATCACCGCGACACCGTCGCGCACCGGGCCTGCCGCAGCGACGCAAACGCCGTCCACTTCGGCCACACCGGCCTCTGCCAGATACTGCCGCAAAACCGGCTCAAGGCTGGGATAATCGGCATTGGAAAATCTGGCGATACTGCCTGCGCGCACCACGGCCCCATCGGCAAGCGCGACACGGGTGTTGGTGCCGCCAATATCGGCAACGATGGCTAGGGGCGCGGTCATGTCTGGCACCTTTTGGGCGTTTTATGGGAAAAGGAAGGCATCATGGCTTAGACGTGCTTTGGCACTGGGCCAGTGGATTGGCCCAGAATCAAATCCGCCTCAAGCAAGCGGTGATGCGGGGCGGATGTTGGATCGGCAATCAGATCCAGCAGCATTTGCGCTGCAATCCGTCCGGCATCACGCACCGACGACCGCGTTGCAGTGAAAATCGGCACATCATCGCCATTGCGCAAATAGCTCAGCTCATCGTCAAAAATAATCACCGACACATCGCGCCCCATGCGCAGACCGCGCCCTTCGATAGCGCGGCGCACCCCCATGCCCGACAGCATCGACGCCGCCAGAAACGCCGTTGGCGGATCATCGCGGTCAAGCATCTGCGAGGCAGCCAGAAAGCCTGCCTGTTCGGTCATCTCACCCGAGGCCATCAGCCCCGGATCGTGTTGAATGCCGCGTGCTGCCAAAGCGTCGCTATAGCCTGTTCGACGCCTGGCTGCAAAGGCCATGTTTTCCAATCCGTTCACAAGGCCAATGCGCAGATGGCCAAGATCAAGCAAGAAATTTGCCGCCCGCAAAAACGCGCGCCGGTTGTTCACATCCACCCAGGAATAGCTGTCGTCCATGCTGGTGGCCCGGCCATGCGCAACAAAGGGCAGGCCAATGTCCATCAGCGCAGGAATTCGGGCATCAACCGCGCGCACCGCATGCACGATCACCCCATCGACCGCCCCGCGCGATTTCAGGTCGCGGTAACTGGATTCCTCTGCCCCGTCTGCCACAATCGACAGCAGCATGTCATAGCCGTTCTGGGTATAAATCTCACTCGCGCCCGCGATAAAATCGGCAAAGATCGGGTTCATGATTTCGTTTTTGGTGGCAACCGGAAAGATATGTCCAACCGCCATCGCCCGCCCTGTTGCCAGTCTTATCGCTCGGGTATTCGGGCGGTAATTGTGCCGTTTGGCGGCTGCCAGAACCCTGTCACGGGTGACATCATTAACTTCCGGGTAACCGTTCAGCGCCCGGCTGACGGTTGTGGGCGACAGGCCCAGCTTTTGGGACAGCTCTTTAAGGTTCATCGGATGCGCCGCCAAATCAAATTCTGACTGAACCTTAGCGACCGGGCAGGCGGCGGTCAAAGTGTTTGAACAGCCTGTGGCCGAATTGCCACCAGTTTTCTGTGGGTCATTTCTGTTTTACAAACGTTGCCAGATGGTTACTGGACCTGTTGCATCTTCCCCAGTGATCCCAAAGCGATTTGAAGTTTGCCGGGGTTTGCCTGCGATGATTTGCAAAACAGCTGCCCGCTATGGATCGGCAAAAAGGTCGTCGGTTGTGGCGATCAGCTGCATTACCGCCAAGGCGCGGGTGCGGTTTGGGCCAAGGGCCGACTGTGCCATATCAAGACTGGCCCAACCTGATAACGCAAATGCGGCTTGCACCACCTGGCGGCTGATTTTGGCGCCCAAGGGGCGGTTGTAGGCGGTGCGCAACGACGTGGCGACCCCGCGCAGGGCGTTAGCCGTTGGCGGCGCGGGGGCGATTTTCGCGGCGTCCGCGGCGAAAAACAGCAGATCGCGCAACGCCTCATCGCGCTTGGCGTTTTCGAAATCTATGCCATAGGTCCGGCCCAGATTACGGACCAGCAAATTGCGCAGATGATAATCGCGGTGGGTAATGCAGCGCAAAACCGGTTGGCCGCGCGCGGCATCGCAGGCGTGCTGCAGTTCGCTCAAAGCGGCCTCAAACCTGTCGAAATCAGCGATCACGCGCGCGCCTGCGCGGTGGGCCGCCACTTGCTTTTGCAGCCAATTCAGATGCGGATCGGGGTTGAACGCGCCCATATGGCGGGTCGGTCTGTGAAACCGCGCAATCCACGCCCCGGCAGCAGCCAAAGATCGCGCGGCCCCCGCTGGCCCGGACAAAAACAGATCATGCGCAGATTGCCCGCGGGCGTCTTCCATCACCAGAACGCCGCCATCCGCATCATGCGCCAACAGTTGTGGCACGCGGAACCGCCCGTCGCACATCGCGGGGTAAACCGCCGTCAAGCGGGCTGCTGCAAGCGCAATGCGGCGGGGATCGCCGATCTTGACGACGATATGGCCACCCGCGCCCAGATCGGCGCGAAAAACAAAGCTGGCTTGTTTCGGCGCACCGGGGTTCAACTGAACCATCGAAGACGCAGCACCTCGTTGGGCGATAACCGCCGCATGTGCGGCGTCGCGGGCCTTTTGCAAAGAAATCATAGGCGGTTGCGTCACGACAGAACTTTGCGGTCAAGGGCAGGGTCAGCAGGGGTAAAGCAGGTTTTTGACCCTTGGCAAAGAGATTGGTTTGCGGCGTTATGGTGTCAGCCGCCGAAAAGGACATGTCATGGCCGTTGAAATTGCCCAGACCACCATTGCCGCCTATCACCGCGATGGGGCGGTGTTGATCAAGGGGCTGTTCACGGATCATGTTGATGATCTGCGCGCGGGGGTGGCGCGCAATATGGCAGAGCCGGGCCCCTATGCGGCGGAAAACCTGAAACCCGGTGAGGCGGGGCGGTTTTTTGACGATTATTGCAATTGGCAACGCATTCCCCAGTTTGAACGGGTGATCCGTACTTCAGATGCCGTGGCGGTGGCGGGCCAATTGATGCAGTCAAGCCGCGTGCAGTTGTTCCATGATCATGTGCTGGTCAAAGAACCCGGCACGTCGCGCCCGACGCCCTGGCATCAGGATGGTCCGTATTATTTCGTCGGCGGTCAGCAGAATGTATCTTTCTGGTGCCCGCTTGATCCGGTGACCGAAGCATCCCTGCGCTGCGTGGCCGGGTCGCACCGTTGGCCGCGCGATGTGTTGCCGACGCGTTGGCTGGCCGAGACCAGTTTCTATCCTGATGCCGACCTTTACATGCCGGTGCCTGATCCTGACGCAGAAGGCATGCCAGTGCTGGAATGGCAGATGGAACCGGGCGACGCAGTGGCGTTTCATTATCGCACCCTGCACGGCGCGCGTGGCAACATTTCTGATCGGCGCCGCCGCGCGTTTTCGCTGCGTTTGTTGGGGGACGATGCGCATTATGTCGAGCGACCGGGGCGCACTTCGCCACCGTTTCCGGGGCATGGCATGGTTGCGGGACAGCGCCTGCGCGCGGATTGGTTTCCGGTGTTGCTCGGCCAAGAAGATTGACCCTGACCTTGTCGAGTGGAAAAAGAAATATTAAATATTCAGGCCAAGTTGAAATAAACTTTGTTTAATTTCAATTAGTTACCTTTCTGTTTTTCAGATCATCGCCACCCAGGCCTGTGCAATTGCCAAGCCATGCGCATCTGCGCCGACGCCGGTGGTCTGGGCGCGTGAGGGGTGATCAGTGTGCCATGCGGGATCAAGACTGTGCATCAGTTCGGGGAAAGTCCTGCTCCAGTCCGCCACGACGGCGCGACTGGCCTCGAAATGAAACTGCATGCCGTATCCGGCACGCCCGATGCGAAAGCACTGGTTGGCCGCGTTTGGCGATGTCGCCAGATGAACGGCGTTCGGGGGCAGGGTAAACGTGTCGGAATGCCATTCGAAGATATCAAACCGGGGCGGCAGGTGCGCCAACACCGGATCGCGCCGCGCTGCAGGCGTAAGATCAACCGCGCACCAGCCAAATTCGCGTGTGGTGCCGATATGGTTTTGCGCCCCCGCGCCGCGCGCCAGCAGTTGCGACCCAAGGCAAACCCCCAACACCGCCGTGCCTGACAGGGCGGTTTCAAACATCAGTGCGGCCAAGTGCGGCAAATAGGGGTGCGTTGCATCATCCAGCGCGTTTTGCTCACCGCCAAACACCACAAGCGCATCGTGATCGGCCATGTCTGGCAAAACGCCGTCGCGCCACGGCTTGAACAGGTCAATCCGCGCACCCGCCATATGCAAGGCCACACCAACCTGCCCGTGATGAGTAACGGCGGTATTTTCAACGATGGCAACGCGCATTCGGGGGCCTTTGATCAGGGCAGGTTTGCCGCTGGTTTGATGGCATGCCGCCTGCAGCGGTGCAATCCATCCCGCGGCAAATATCACCGAACCCGGCCGCACCCCCTTGCCAATCGTTGCGCCCCGTGAAAATGCGGGTCGTCAATCGAACACTCCCCTTTGAACCCCCGAGGAGGCTTTCATGGAGATTCGCGAGGCGTTTACCTTTGATGACGTCCTGCTGGTGCCGGCGGCAAGTTCGGTTTTGCCGTCTGATGCCGACACGTCAACCTTTGTGACCAAAAGCATTCGGATGAATATTCCGCTGCTGTCATCCGCGATGGATACCGTCACCGAAGGCCGCATGGCAATTGCGATGGCGCAGGCGGGCGGAATTGGCGTTATTCACCGCAATCTTGATCTGGTGGCACAGGCGCGCGAGGTCAGCCGTGTCAAACGGTTCGAATCGGGTGTGGTGTATCAACCCGTAACCCTGACGCCGGATCAGACGCTGGCCGATGCCAAACTGCTGATGGACCGCTATCAGATCACCGGCTTTCCCGTGGTGGATGCAATGGGCCGGGTGTTGGGGATCGTTACCAACCGCGACATGCGCTTTGCGTCTGATGATCGCACCCCGGTGCATGCCATGATGACGTCGGAAAATCTGGCGATGCTGTTTGAACCGATTGACCGCGCAGCCGCCATTTCGATGATGAAATCGCGGCGCATCGAAAAGCTGCTGGTCACGGATGGGGCGGGCAAACTGACCGGGTTGCTGACCTTGAAAGACACCGAGAAATCGGTGCTCAATCCGCAGGCCTGCAAGGATGATATGGGCCGTTTGCGGGTGGCTGCGGCCTCGACCGTCGGCGATGCGGGGTTTGAACGCTCAATGGCGCTGATAGAGGCGGGCGTTGATATGGTGGTGATTGATACCGCCCACGGCCATTCCGAAGGCGTGGCGCTGGCAGTTGCGCGGATAAAGCAGTTTTCCAATGCTGTGCAAGTGGTTGCGGGCAACGTGGCCACAGCCGAAGCCACCCGCGCGCTGATCGGGGCGGGGGCAGATGCGGTCAAGGTCGGCATCGGCCCGGGCAGTATTTGCACAACGCGGATTGTGGCGGGCGTTGGGGTTCCACAACTGACCGCGATCATGGATGCGGTTGGGGCGGCAGGTGATATCCCGATCATCGCCGATGGCGGCATCAAATCATCGGGCGATTTTGCCAAGGCGATTGCGGCGGGCGCGTCTTGCGCCATGGTCGGATCGGCGATTGCGGGCACCGACGAATCGCCCGGCGAGATGATCTTGTGGAACGGGCGGTCGTTCAAATCTTACCGCGGCATGGGCAGTCTTGGGGCGATGGCGCGGGGATCTGCGGACAGATATTTCCAGAAAGACGCGGCATCTGACAAACTTGTGCCCGAAGGGATCGAAGGCCAGGTGCCTTATAAGGGCCCGGCCGCGCAAGTGATCCACCAGATGGTGGGCGGGCTGCGGGCCGCGATGGGCTATACCGGATGTGCCACGGTGGCGCAAATGCAAACCGGGTGTCAGTTCGTGCGCATCACCGGGGCAGGCCTGCGCGAAAGCCATGTTCACGATGTGCAGATCACCCGCGAAAGCCCGAATTACCGCGTAGAATAAACGGGTTACAGGGATACCTTAACCATGACCCCCGCCGCCCGCCTGTCAGCTGCGATTGCCTGTCTTGACCATATTTTGGCTGGAATCAACGTCGATGCGGCGTTGACCAACTGGGGCCGCGCCAGTCGATATGCGGGCTCTGGCGACCGATATGCCGTGCGCGATCTGGTGTTTGACGCGCTGCGGTGCAAACGGTCTTTTGCCGCATATGGCGGGGCCGAAACCGGGCGCGGGATGATATTAGGTGGCTTGCGTGCTGCACGACTTGATCCTGCGGATTTCTTCACCGGCCAAGGCCATGCACCAGCCAGTATTGGCCCCGCTGAAGCGGGTTTTGAACCGCAGGGAAACGCGGCATTGGATTGCCCGGATTGGCTGGCTCCGCTCTTGCAAGCCAGCCTTGGGAACAGCTTTGGGCGGGTTATGATGGCGCTTCGCCTGCGTGCGCCGGTATTTTTAAGGGTGAACACGCTAAAAGCAGATTGTGCCGATGCCCAAGCGCTGTTGCGGCAAGATGGCATTGAAACAGTGCCGCATCCCTTGTCGAAGACCGCATTGCAGGTTATTGAAAATGCAAGAAAAATTCAGAAAAATGCTGCCTATCTGATGGGGCTGGTAGACTTTCAGGATGCCAGTTCGCAGGCGGTTGTCGATCACTTACCGTTGCGCGGTGGCATGCGGGTGCTGGACTATTGCGCAGGTGGTGGTGGCAAGACGCTTGCCATGGCCGCGCGCGCGAAATTAACGCTGTTTGCCCATGATGCGGCCCCCAGCCGGATGCGCGATTTGCCAGATCGGGCGACGCGGGCAAACGCATTTGTTCAAATCATCGAAAACTGCGTAAAATCAGCACCCTACGACCTTATCCTCGCAGATGTTCCCTGTTCAGGGTCTGGCAGTTGGCGGCGCGATCCGGCGGGTAAATGGGGGTTGACCGCGGCAAGACTCGCCGATCTTTGCGCGGTGCAAGCCCGGATATTAACCACGACCGCGTCGATGATCGCGCCGGGTGGTGTTTTAGCCTATGCAACATGTTCGATGTTAAACGTTGAAAACACAGATCAAATTCAAGGCTTTCTTGCGCGCCACCTGGATTGGCGTCTGATTTCCCAGCGCAGTTACAGCCCGCTTGACGGCGGCGACGGGTTTTTCGTGGCGCTCTTGACGCGAGTTTAATCCAAATCTACACAACCTATAGAGGTTTATTTTGTTTTTTTGGCGCGGGTTAAGCCTGTCTTAATGATTTGGCTGCCGTAATGGTGCCAAATGCAGCCCGGATCGGAGAAACAGGTGGCCAAAACGGTTTCAGACTTGACCGACGTGTTCGCCCCCGCGCGTGCGCAGCGATCGGGCCTGTTCTTACTTTTGGTGGCGGCTTTGATCTGTTTTGGATTGGCGGGACTGATCGCAGACCGGATGCAGCAGTTGGGCCTGACCATCGCGGGCTTGACGTGCTTGTGTCTGATTGCGCTGCACAAAGGCCGCGATTGGCTGGCTGTGCGACAGAACATCCAGTCAGAACAGCGGCTGGCACAATTGGTTGATAATGATGCCGCCCCTTGCTTTACCACCAACCCGCTGGGGGAAATTCAGTTTCAGAACGGGGCCGCGCGCGCCCGATTTGGTGCAAAAGACGGCACCACGTTGATTTCAACGCTGAAAGACCATTTTGCCTCGCCCGCTGCGGTTTTGTACCGATTGCAAAGCCGGGCCGCCAATCTGGGGGCGGCGCGCGAAGATGTTGTTACCCGGCGCGGCCATTTGCGACTGTCCGTTCATCAATTGGTGTCTGACCGTTTTCTATGGCGGTTAGAAGAATTTGTTGATCGCACCAATGCTGGTCGCGGGGCCGAACAGCTTAGCCTGCCGATGCTGACCGCCAATAAGGCGGGCGTGGTGCTGTTCACCAATGAAGCGATGCGCAGATTGCTGGGCGGGCGGCCGAAACGCCTTGACCGGATTTTTACCACCCAAACCCTGCATTCAGGCGAAGAAGTAGAAGTCTCGGCAGCCCATGGCCCGGTGCGCGCAATTCTCGCCGAGGTTGACGGCACCGGAGAGCGGCGCGAAATCTATCTGCTGCCGGTTTCGTCGCAGCCCGGTGCCGAATCGGCCTTGGCCGATTTTGAACATCTGCCCGTGGCTTTGATGAAATTTGCATCTGACGGTAAGTTGCGGGTCGCCAACCGCGCGGCGCGCGACGTGCTGAAGATAACCGACGATGCAACGCCGCTGTTTCACGATCTTTTTGAAGGTTTGGGACGGCCGGTTTCAGATTGGCTCGGCGATGTCATGTCCGAGCGTATCCCAGGCGGGGCCGAGGTTTTGTGCGCCCGCGGGGCGGGGACCGAGGTGTATATTCAGGTTACTTTGCGCCGCATTGTTGATCAGGGCCGCCCGGTGGTTCTGGCCGTTCTGCAAGACGCAACGGCGCTAAAAACGCTGGAAGCCCAATTTGTTCAAAGCCAGAAAATGCAGGCAATCGGCCAACTTGCGGGCGGCGTCGCGCATGATTTCAACAATCTTCTGACGGCAATTTCGGGCCATTGCGATCTGCTATTGCTGCGCCATGACAGCGAAGATCCGGAATATGCCGATCTTATTCAAATCCATCAAAATGCCAATCGCGCGGCGGCCTTGGTGGGGCAATTGCTGGCATTTTCGCGCAAACAAACCCTGAAGCCAGAGCATCTTGATGTGCAAGATGTGTTATCGGATCTGGCGCATCTGCTGAACCGCCTGGTTGGAGAGCGCGTCAAGTTACAACTGGCCCATGCACCGGATCTGGGGCCAATCCGGGCCGACAGGCGGCAACTGGAACAGGTTGTGATGAATCTGGTGGTGAATGCCCGCGACGCGATGCCAGACGGCGGCATGATTCGCATTGATACCGAAGCGTTGACCCTGCGCGACGACATGCGGCGCGACCGCGCCCTTGTGCCCGCCGGTGACTATGCCCTGATCCGGGTTGTCGATCAGGGCTGCGGCATTCCCGAAGACTGTTTGCAAAAGATATTCGAGCCGTTCTTTACCACCAAGAAAATCGGTGAAGGCACCGGCTTGGGCCTGTCCACCGCTTATGGCATCGTCAAACAATCGGGCGGGTTTATTTTTGTTGATTCAACCGAAGGCGAAGGCAGCGTTTTTCAGCTGTATTTCCCGATCAACACCACACAATCCATGCAGTCAGAGACACCTTTGGTGCCGCCGAAGTCGATCATCATGCGTCAGGGCGAAGGTGTGGTTTTATTGGTAGAAGACGAAGCCCCGGTGCGTGCCTTTGCCAGCCGGGCCTTGCGATTGCGCGGCTACACCGTGATAGAGGCGGAAAATGCCGAAGAGGCGTTACGAACCCTGGAAGATCCCGATCTGGCGGTCGATATCTTTGTAACAGATGTTGTGATGCCGGGGATGGATGGCCCGTCCTGGGTGCGATTGGCTTTGGAAAGCCGGCCCCACGTGAAAGTGATTTTCGTTTCCGGCTATGCCGAAGACGCCCTTTCCGAAGGTCAGGCGCGGATTCCAAATTCGGTGTTTCTGCCCAAGCCGTTTTCCTTGAATGATCTGACAGCCATCGTGCAAGGGCAATTGCACTGAAGTATTTGGCGCAAGCAGTAAGGTGCGTGGCCGAATTGCGGAAAATTCAGAAAATGGCATCTGTCTTACCGAATTCACAATCTCGGCTAACGGTTTGTTAATCCTTAATGGAACATACTGATCTTGCAGAATATCAATTAAATGTTCTTGTTTTGCCCCAATAGTATGGTAAACAAATCAAGAACACACACCCAATTGCCGCCCGCTCGCGGCTATGGAATAAGGGGAAACAGAATGGCTGCGGCAAACGTCCTTGAGTTGAACGGAAAGCGTGAAATGGATAAGGCAAAGGCGCTGGAAAGTGCGTTGGCACAGATTGAACGGCAGTTCGGCAAAGGCTCGATTATGAAGCTGGGTTCGGACAATCCGATTATGGATATCGAGGCCACATCAACCGGGTCGCTGGGATTGGACATCGCGCTGGGAATCGGTGGGTTGCCACAGGGGCGGATCATTGAGATTTACGGCCCGGAATCATCGGGCAAAACCACGCTTACCCTACACGCCGTGGCCGAAGCGCAGAAAAAAGGCGGCGTTTGCGCCTTTGTCGATGCCGAACACGCGCTGGACCCGCAATATGCCAAAAAGCTGGGCGTTAACCTGGATGAACTCTTGATCTCACAACCCGACACGGGTGAGCAGGCGCTGGAAATTGTGGATACGCTGGTGCGCTCGGGGGCGGTCAGCCTGATCGTGATCGATTCGGTGGCGGCGCTGGTGCCAAAATCGGAAATCGAAGGCGATATGGGCGACATGCAAATGGGCAGTCAGGCCCGGTTGATGAGCCAGGCCATGCGCAAGCTGACGGGATCAATCGGCAAATCCAATTGCATGGTGATCTTTATCAACCAGATCCGGATGAAAATTGGCGTGATGTTTGGCAGCCCGGAAACCACGACGGGCGGCAATGCCCTGAAATTCTACGCAAGCGTGCGCCTTGATATCCGCCGCATTGGTGCGATCAAAGACCGCGACGAAGTGGTTGGCAATTCGACCCGCGTCAAAGTGGTTAAGAACAAAGTCTCGCCGCCGTTCAAAGAGGTGGAATTTGACATCATGTATGGCGAGGGCATCTCGAAGGTTGGCGAATTGGTCGATATCGGCGTCAAAGCCGGCGTCGTGGAAAAATCCGGCAGTTGGTATTCTTATGGCGACGAACGCATTGGGCAGGGTCGGGAAAACGCGAAATCGTTCCTGAAACAGAACCCCGGCGTTGCCCAAGAGATTGAAGATAAAATCCGCGCCGCCAATGGATTGGATTTTACTGCAAAATCCGAAGATAGTGCCATTATCGACGACTGAACTTTGATCTGTTGGAAAAATTCGGGGCCAAAGGCAGATGCTTTTGGCCCTTTTTCATCTGTCATTCGCATTGACGTTTACAGCCCCCGATCGCACGGTTAAACGGAACCCAACGCGTTTATTCAGCCTTTTGGGGGCCCGTCCATGCCGTCTTTGAACGACATCCGCTCTACTTTCCTCGATTTTTTCGCTCGTAACGGCCATAAAGTGGTCGACAGCTCTCCTTTGGTGCCGCGCAATGATCCGACGCTGATGTTTGCGAATTCCGGTATGGTGCAGTTCAAAAATTGCTTCACCGGGGTGGAAAACCGAGATTACAAACGCGCAACCACAGCGCAGAAATGTGTGCGCGCAGGCGGCAAACACAACGATCTTGATAACGTCGGCTATACCGCGCGGCATCACACATTTTTCGAAATGCTGGGAAATTTCAGCTTTGGCGATTACTTCAAAGCCGAAGCGATTGCCTTCAGCTGGGAGTTGCTGACCCGCGATTTCGACATCAACCCAGATAAGCTGTGTGTCACGGT
The DNA here is from genome assembly GCA_031384605.1 of Cypionkella sp. Taxonomy (GTDB): domain Bacteria; phylum Pseudomonadota; class Alphaproteobacteria; order Rhodobacterales; family Rhodobacteraceae; genus JANNAT01. Next base: position 152,356 of record JANNAT010000089.1, on the reverse strand, counting down.
TTACCACACCGATGACGAAGCGGCAGGCCTGTGGAAAAAAATCGCAGGTCTTCCCGAGCAGCGCATCATCCGCATTCCCACCGATGACAATTTCTGGCGGATGGGGCCGACCGGCCCGTGTGGCCCTTGCACGGAAATTTTTTATGATCACGGCGATCATATCGCCGGTGGTCCACCCGGCAGCCCGAATGAGGATGGCGACCGGTTTATTGAGATTTGGAACAACGTGTTCATGCAGAATGAACAATTTGCCGACGGCAGCATGCGCCCGCTGGATATGCAGTCGATTGATACCGGCATGGGGCTGGAGCGGATTGGCGCGCTGTTGCAGGGCAAACACGACAATTATGACACCGATTTGATGCGCGCGCTGATCGAGGCGTCGGCCCATGCCACCAGTTCCGATCCCGATGGCCCCGGCAAAACCCACCACCGGGTGATTGCGGATCATCTGCGATCCACCAGCTTTCTGATGGCCGACGGGGTGATGCCATCGAACGAAGGGCGCGGCTATGTGCTGCGCCGGATCATGCGGCGCGCGATGCGGCATGCGCATATGTTGGGGGCCGAAGATCCGGTGATGCACAAATTGGTGCCGGCACTGGTGCGGCAAATGGGGGCCGCCTATCCGGAACTGGGCCGCGCGCAAGCGATGATTGAGGAAACCTTGCGGTTAGAGGAAACCCGGTTTCGCACCACGCTGGACCGTGGCTTGCGGCTGTTGGATGACGAGTTAGCGCGCATTCCTGACGGGGCGGCGCTGCCTGGGGCGGCGGCGTTTAAACTTTACGACACCTACGGATTTCCGCTGGATCTGACGCAAGACGCGCTGCGCGAGCAAGGCCGCAGCGTTGACGTGGCCGGATTTGAAGCAGCGATGAACGAGCAGCGTGTCAAAGCGCGCGCGGCCTGGTCCGGCACCGGCGAGACGAAGGATGCGGCGATCTGGTTCGAGTTGGCGCAAGATAACGGTGCTACCGAATTTTTGGGCTATGATACCGAAGTGGCCGAAGGCCAGATTTTGGCACTCGTGCAGGGCGGCGCAAAAATTGCTGTTGCTGATGTCGGGGCATCGGTGCAGATCGTGGTTAACCAAACCCCTTTTTACGCCGAAAGCGGCGGTCAGACCGGCGATGCCGGGGTGATCGAAACCGATAGTGGTGTTGTTGATATCAATGATACGAAAAAATCTGCAGGTGTGTTCATTCACATCGGTGTGGTGCGTTCGGGGAAAATTGTGCCAGAGCAAGCGGCGAAATTATCCGTTTCCCACACACGGCGCAGCGCCATTCAGGGCAACCATTCGGCCACGCATTTGCTGCACGAGGCGTTGCGCCGTGCTTTGGGCGATCATGTTGCCCAACGCGGATCGTTGAATGCGCCTGACCGTTTGCGGTTTGATTTCAGTCATGGCCACGCGATGACGGCCGCCGATCAGACGGCGGTAGAGGCGGACGTGAACGGCTTTATCCGCCAGAACACGCCGGTTGATACCCGGATCATGACGCCAGATGATGCCCGCGCTTTGGGTGCGCAGGCGCTGTTTGGCGAGAAATACGGTGACGAAGTGCGGGTTGTGTCGATGGGCACTTTGTCCGGGTCTGGCAAAGGCACAGATGGGGTGACGTATTCGCTGGAACTGTGCGGCGGCACGCATGTTGCGCGAACCGGCGATATCGGGGCCTTTGTGCTGCTGGCAGAGTCGGCCTCGTCGTCCGGAGTTCGCAGAATTGAGGCGCTGACCGGCCAAGCGGCGCTGGATCATTTGCGGGCGCAGGATCAGCGGTTGGCAGATGTCGCGGCGGCGTTGAAAACTCATCCGGGCGATGTGTTGGACCGGGTGCGTGGGCTTCAAGAGGAACGACGCGCATTGGCCAATGAGGTGGCGCAACTGCGGCGGGAACTGGCAATGGGGGGGCGCGGTGATGCGCAAGAGATTATTGAAATCAACGGGGTAAAGCTGATTGTTAAAGTGCTTTCGGGGGTGTCAGGTAAGGATTTACCGGGGCTGATTGATGAGATGAAGGCGCAAATCGGCTCGGGCGCTGTGGTTTTGATCGCCGATACCGGGGGTAAGCCAGCGGTGGCGGCGGGGGTGACGGCGGATATGATTGATCGCATCAGTGCGGTAACATTGGTTAAGGCGGCGGCCGAGGCGATGGGCGGCAAGGGTGGTGGCGGGCGGCCAGACTTGGCGCAGGCCGGCGGCGCAGATATCGGTTTGTCAGGTGCGGCAATAGCGGCGGTTTATGCCGCATTGGAGGTATAAGATGCCAACCGCCCTGTGGATCGGCCATGTTACCATCACTGATCCCGATGGTTATTCGAAATACGCGGCCCTTGCAGGGCCCGCGATTGCGGCGCACGGCGGCTTATTTCTGGCGCGCGGCGGGCGCTTTGTGCAACTGGAAGGCACTGGCCGTGCGCGCAATGTGGTTGCGCGGTTTCCAAGTTTGGAGCGGGCGGTCGAATGCTATAACTCGCCGGACTATCAGGCGGCGTTGGTCCATGCCAAGGGCGCAAGCGTTCGGGATTTGATGGTGGTTGAGGAAATTTAGACTGTAAGGTGCGCGCAAACACGCACCCTACGTCGGGTGTGCCTTTAGGCGCACCGTTACCCCGCCCGGCTTTGGCGTTTACGCTCATTCGGATCGAGGAACCGTTTGCGCATCCGCACCGATTTTGGGGTGACTTCAACCAGTTCATCGTCGTCGATATAGGCAATCGACTGTTCCAGCGACAGTTTTACCGGCGTCGTCAGGCGCACCGCCTCATCCGTGCCAGAGGCCCGCACGTTGGTCAGTTGCTTGCCCTTCAGCGGGTTTACTTCCAGATCATTGTCGCGGTTATGCTCGCCGATGATCATGCCCTGATACACCGGTTCTTGCACGCCGATAAAGAAATGGCCCCGATCTTCCAGCTTCCACATCGCGTAAGCCACTGAAATACCGCTTTCAATCGAAATAAGCACCCCGGCGCGGCGGCCTTCGATCGGGCCCTTGTGCGGCGCCCATTCGTGGAACACCCGGTTCAAAACTCCGGTGCCGCGCGTGTCGGTCATGAACTGACCGTGATATCCGATCAGCCCGCGCGATGGCACATGCGCGATCAGGCGGGTTTTACCGACGCCTGCGGGCTTCATTTCGACCAGATCGCCCTTGCGCGGCCCGGTCAGCTTTTCAATCACAGCGCCTGCGTATTCGTCATCAACGTCAATAGTGACTTCTTCGATCGGCTCACATTTGACGCCGTTCACTTCTTGGAACAACACGCGGGGGCGCGAGATTGACAGCTCAAACCCCTCGCGGCGCATGTTTTCGATCAGCACGCCCATTTGCAATTCGCCCCGCCCGGCGACTTCGAACGCATCGCCGCCCGGTGTGTCGGTGACCTTGATCGCCACGTTGATTTCGGCCTCTTTCATCAGGCGTTCGCGGATCACGCGGGACTGCACTTTGTTGCCTTCTTTACCGGCAAGCGGGCTGTCGTTGATGCCAAAGGTGATCGAAATCGTTGGCGGATCAATCGGTTGCGCGGGCAGGGCGGTGTCCAGTTCCAGCGCGCACAGCGTGTCGGCCACGGTGGCTTTGGACATGCCCGCAAGGGTAACGATATCGCCCGCCTCGGCCACGTCAATCGGCGTCATCACCAATCCGCGGTAAGCCAGAATTTTCGACACCCGGAATTGTTCCAGCTTGTCACCGTCGCGCGACAGCGCCTTGATGGTTTCGCCCGCGCGCAACGTGCCTGCCTCTACCCGGCCTGTCAGGATACGGCCGATGAACGGATCGGCGGACAAAGTGGTTGCCAGCATCTGAAACGGTTCGGCCCGGCGCGCAATTTGCGCAGGTGCGGGCACGTGTTTCAGGACCAGATCATAAAGGGCGGACAAATCCTTGCGCGGGCCGTCCAGTTCAACATCCGCCCAGCCAGACCGGCCTGACGCATACAGCACCGGGAAATCCAGCTGATCATCATCGGCGCCAAGATTGGCAAAGAGATCAAACACTTCGTTCAGCGCGCGGCTGGGTTCGGCATCATGCTTGTCAACTTTGTTCAGCACCACAATGGGGCGCAGACCCAAGGCCAGCGCCTTGGACGTCACGAATTTGGTTTGCGGCATCGGGCCTTCGGCGGCGTCGACCAGCAAAACTACACCGTCCACCATCGACAAGATACGTTCCACCTCGCCACCGAAATCGGCGTGGCCGGGGGTGTCGACGATGTTGATCCGCTGACCCGCCCATTCAAGCGAGGTGCATTTGGCCAAAATCGTGATGCCGCGTTCACGTTCGATATCATTGCTGTCCATCGCGCGTTCAGACACCGCCTGATTTTCGCGGAAAGAGCCTGATTGCTTAAGCAGTTCATCCACCAAAGTGGTTTTGCCATGGTCAACGTGGGCGATGATGGCAATGTTACGAAGCTCCATCGGGAGGTATCACTTTCAGATCATTAGGGTTGAGGCGCGCATACAGGGTTTGGCCCGCGAAGGCCAGAGGGCAATCACAAGGGCCCAAAATGCGCAGGGTCAGTTTGGCGGGATGGGCAAATTGCCCATCCTGCGGGGTAGCGTTGTGTCTGTAGGATGGGCAATGTGCCCATCCCCGGCATTAGCCAACCAAAGCCGTGTTCAGATACTCATCAACCTTTTCCAGATAGCCCATTGTCGTCAGCCATTTCTGATCAGGGCCGACCAACAGCGCCAGATCTTTCGTCATATGGCCATCTTCAACGGTATCCACCGTTACTTTTTCCAAAGTTTCGGCAAAGCGCAGCAATTGGGCATTGTCGTCCAGTTTCGCGCGATGCTTTAGCCCGCCCGTCCAGGCATAGATCGAGGCCACCGAATTGGTGCTGGTGGCCTTGCCCTTTTGGTGTTCACGGAAATGCCGGGTGACGGTGCCGTGGGCGGCCTCGGCCTCAACAATCTTGCCGTCCGGCGTCATCAGCACGGACGTCATCATGCCCAAGGATCCGAACCCTTGCGCCACCAGATCAGACTGCACATCGCCATCGTAATTTTTGCACGCCCAGACATAACCACCCGCCCATTTCATTGAACTGGCAACCATATCGTCGATCAGGCGGTGTTCATAGGTGATGCCCTTTTTCTTGTAAGCCTCTTCAAATTCCTCTTCATAAACCTTCTGAAACAGGTCTTTGAAGCGGCCATCATAGGCCTTGAGAATGGTGTTTTTGGTCGACAAATACACTGGCCAACCAAGGTTCAGGCCGTAATTCAACGACGCGCGGGCGAAATCGGTGATGCTGTCGTCAAGGTTATACATGCCCATGTAAACGCCGGATGAGGCCGCCGTGTAGACATCCTTTTCGATCACCACACCATCGTCGCCCACGAATTTCATCGTCAATTTGCCAGCGCCGGGAAAGCGGAAATCAGTGGCGCGGTATTGATCGCCAAAGGCGTGGCGGCCAATCACAATCGGCTTGGTCCAGCCGGGCACCAGACGCGGCACGTTGCGGCAAATGATCGGCTGGCGAAAGATTACCCCGCCCAAAATGTTGCGGATGGTGCCATTGGGCGATTTCCACATCTGTTTCAGGCCAAACTCTTCAACCCGCGCTTCATCTGGCGTGATTGTCGCGCATTTCACACCAACGCCATATTTCTGAATGGCGTGGGCAGAATCGATCGTGACCTGATCATTGGTGCGGTCGCGTTCTTCGATCCCCAGATCGTAGTATTTCAGATCAAGGTCAAGATAGGGCAGGATCAGCTTTTGCTTGATGAAATCCCAGATGATCCGGGTCATTTCATCGCCGTCAAGTTCAACAACGGGGTTTGCAACTTTGATCTTGGTCATGGCGGGCCCTTTATGGTGATGAATGTAGTTGTGAGGGGTTTAGGTGAAAATTCGATGAAAGGGAAGTCGGTATGCGAAGGTATACTGTGTTTAGATTTTGCTGAAATAGATTTGTGTTTTTGCTTTCACCCAATCCCAAACCTTCGGCGCGCCTTTGGCGATCTTCACCCCAACGCGGCTTTCCAGTTGTTCGGCAGTCACCTGATACTCCAGCCAAGTGCCGCCGCCTGACGCCAAGTTGGCCATCACGGGCTGCACCCGGTCTAACGATTTGGCGAATATAGCGTCGGGGGTCAGGGCGGCTTCAAACTCATCCCAAAAGGCGCGCAGATCTTGTGCCAGATCATTCGGCAGCAGGCCAAAAATACGATCCGCCGCGCGGGTCTCGGCGGCGATGGTTTCTGCGCTGGCATGCGCCGCGCCATTTGCCGAATGGATCGGCACATCGCCCACGTCTATTTCAACCAGATCATGGATCAGCAGCATGCGGATCACCCGGTTGATATCCACGCCGGGCGCGGCTTGATCGGCCAGCACCAGCGCATAAAGCGCCAGATGCCAGGAATGTTCGCCGGAATTTTCCCGCCGCGACCCATCGCACAAGGTGGTGGCGCGCAAGACGGACTTCAGGCGGTCCGCCTCATTCAGAAACGCAAATTGCTGGTCGAGCCGTGCGCTCAATGCCCGCCGCCGCTGTCGATGTGAACTTTCGGGCCTTCCAGCCCGGCGCGCTTTGCTTTCAGCGCCGCATCAATAAAGGCGCGGCCACGTTTTTCGGCAACGCGCACGCGGTAGGCGGTCAGAAACGCCTCTTGCATGGTGGGAGACGCATCAAGCAAAACCTTGGAAACCTTATCGAAAAACCGCTCATCGCCCAATTCTTCCATCGCGGCAATCACGTCGCGCGCAAGGGCATCGCCCATATCGTCAAGCACCGACATCAGCGCGTTACCTCTGTCAGGCGGCGTTTGACGTAGGTGCTGACGGTGTCGATCATCGGCTTCATATGCGCCTCTTCATCTTTGAAAAAGTGATCGGCACCTTCGATTTGCGTGTGGGTGATGGTGATGCCCTTTTGTTCGTGCAGCTTGTTCACCAGCGTCGTCGTGTCCTTTGGCGGGGCCACTTTATCCGCCGTGCCGTTGATGATCAGACCTGACGCCGGGCAGGGGGCGAGAAAGCTGAAATCATAAAGGTTTGCGGGCGGTGCGACCGAAATAAAGCCGGTGATTTCCGGGCGACGCATCAGCAGTTGCATGCCAATCCACGCACCGAAGGAAAAACCCGCCACCCAGCAATGCTTGGCGTTCTGGTTCATCGACTGCAGGTAATCAAGGGCGCTGGCGGCATCAGACAACTCTCCGATCCCCATGTCATATTCGCCCTGACTGCGGCCCACCCCACGGAAGTTGAACCGCATCACGGTGAACCCCATGTTATAAAAGGCGTAATGCAGGTTATAGACCACCTTGTTGTTCATCGTGCCGCCATAGGCGGGGTGCGGGTGCAGAACGATGGCAATTGGCGCATCGCGTTCTTTCTGCGGATGATAACGACCTTCAAGACGGCCTTCGGGGCCAGCAAAAATAACTTCGGGCATGTGTGTTTCGTGCCTTATTCTACAAGCGGTTTGTTGACGAATTCGCTCGGATATCCTAGAACCATTCTAAAGTGCTGTCGCAATTGCTTGCGGCATCACCCATGGACTGAGGTTGAGTTAAGCGGACCAACCTTGAACGTCAATGGACTTGCGGTGAATTGATCGGCGGCGGCGATGAAACTTTCGACCAAAGGGCGTTATGCGATGGTCGCACTGGCCGATCTGGCGCTGGCAAAGGGCGATGATTTGATGTCTTTGGCCGAAATTGCCAAGCGTCAGGATTTATCCTTGCCGTATCTTGAACAGCTGTTCGTCAAGCTGCGCCGGGCGGGGTTGGTAGAGGCTGTGCGCGGACCGGGGGGCGGCTATCGGCTGGCGAAAAGCCCGGATGCGATCCGGATTTCCGAAGTTTTGCAGGCGGTTGAGGAAACCGTAGATGCGCTGCACACCGGGGCGGGGGCGTCGGGCGGTGTGTCGGGCACGCGGGCGCAAAGCCTGACCAACCGGCTGTGGGAAGGGCTATCGGCGCAGGTTTATGTATTTTTGCATCAGACCCGTTTGTCGGACGTGATCAGCAATGGCATGGTGCCATGCCCGGCGGTGCCGGCGTTGTTTGCCGTAGTGGATGATCTGTGATGAGGCCAGGCAAAAATCTTGCAGAAAGATTTTTAGGGTGGGCTTTGCCCCGCCTCGGGGCATGGCCCCTCACCCCCCCAAGGTATTTCAGCCAAGATGAAACGGTGGCGCGATGAGCGGGCGGATCTATCTGGATTGGAACGCCACCACCCCGTTGCGGGTTGAGGCGCGGGCGGCAATGAGTGCTGCGATGGATCTGGTCGGAAATCCGTCTTCGGTGCATGCCGAGGGGCGCGCGGCGAAGGGGCTGATAGAGCGGGCGCGCGCTGATATTGCGCAGGCTTTGGGGGCGGACGGCGCGGATATTGTGTTCACATCCGGGGCAACTGAAGCTGCTGCGTTGGCTTGTGCGGGGCGGGGGTTGCACTGTGGCGCGGTGGAACATGAGGCGGTTTTGGCATGGTGTTCGGCTGACCTGACCGCGGACGCGGCGGGGCAGGTTATGGTGGTTAATCCGGCCGCTTCGACGGTGCAACTGGCCAATTCCGAAACCGGAATTATCCAGAGTTTGCCGCAAGGCGTGGCGGTCAGCGATCTGACCCAAGCCTTTGGCAAGCTGCCTCTGGCCTTCAACTGGCTGGGATGCGACATGGGGTTGGTATCGGCCCATAAGCTGGGCGGCCCGAAGGGGGTGGGCGCAGTAGTCTTGCGCCGTGGCATTGATTTTGCTCCGCAATTGCGCGGTGGCGGGCAAGAAATGGGCCGGCGGGCAGGCACCGAAAACCTGATTGGCATTGCCGGTTTTGCGGCTGCTGCAGCGGCGGCTGCCCGCGATCTGGGCAATGGCGTTTGGGACGAAGTTGGCGAAATTAGAAATATTCTAGATTTGGCATTGTCGGGGTTTGGTTTTCAGACTATTTCAGTTGGGAATACTGCGCGACGCTTGCCAAACACGCTTTGCCTGATCGCGCCCGGGTGGAAAGGCGAAAGCCAGGTGATGGCGATGGATTTGGCAGGGTTTGCGGTGTCGGCGGGTTCGGCCTGTTCCAGCGGCAAGGTGCGGGCAAGCCGGGTGCTGTCGGCGATGGGCTATGACGGCGTTTTGGCGGGCCAAGCCATTCGCATCTCACTTGGCCCGGATGTCACCCGTGAACAGGTGCTGCGGTTTGCGGATATCTGGGGACGGGACTATCGGCGCGTAACGTCGCGTGTTGCGTGAATGACGGGGCGCAAGCCTTTGGGAATGAAAGGATAAGCCATGACGGCATTAGATCTGGAAGTGCGTGACGGCGTAGATCGGGAGACGATTGAAACCGTGCAAGCCATGGCTGGCAAGTATAAATACGGCTGGGAAACCGAGATCGAAATGGAATACGCCCCCAAAGGGCTGTCCGAAGATATTGTGCGGTTGATTTCGTCGAAAAATGAAGAGCCCGAGTGGATGCTGGAGTGGCGGCTGGCGGCGTATCGGCGTTGGATCAAGATGGAAGAGCCGCGTTGGGCGATGCTGAACTATCCTGAAATTGATTATCAGGACCAGTATTACTATGCCAAACCCAAAAGCATGGCCGTAAAGCCGAAATCGCTGGCGGAAGTCGACCCAAAGCTGCTGGCGACTTATGCCAAGTTGGGTATCCCCCTGAAAGAACAGGCTTTACTGGCGGGGGTTGAAGCCCCTGAAGGCGAGCGTCGGGTGGCCGTGGATGCCGTGTTCGATTCAGTTTCCGTGGGCACCACGTTCAAGGCTGAACTGTTGAAGGCGGGTGTGATTTTCTGTTCAATTTCCGAGGCTTTGCGTGAATACCCGGACCTTGTGCGCAAGTATATCGGATCGGTGGTGCCGCAATCGGACAACTATTTTGCGACGCTGAATTCGGCGGTGTTCTCAGACGGCTCCTTCGTATACATCCCGCCGGGCACCCGCTGTCCGATGGAATTGTCGACCTATTTCCGCATCAATGCCGAAAACACCGGGCAGTTTGAACGCACCCTGATCATTGCCGATAAAGGCAGTTATGTCAGTTACTTGGAAGGTTGCACGGCCCCAAAACGCGACACCCATCAACTGCATGCGGCTGTGGTGGAACTGGTGATCCTGGAGGACGCCGAGGTGAAATATTCCACGGTGCAAAACTGGTATCCCGGGGATGAGAACGGCAAAGGCGGGATTTTCAACTTTGTCACCAAACGCGCCGATTGCCGGGGCGACCGGGCCAAAGTGATGTGGACCCAAGTGGAAACCGGGTCGGCGATCACGTGGAAATACCCCAGCTGTATTTTGCGCGGCGATCACAGCCAGGGTGAGTTTTATTCGATTGCCATCGCCAACAATGCGCAACAAGCCGACACCGGCACCAAAATGGTGCATTTGGGCAAGAACACGAAATCGCGTATTGTTTCCAAAGGCATATCGGCGGGCAGGGCGCAGAATACCTATCGCGGTTTGGTGTCGATGCACCCAAAAGCCACCAATTCGCGCAACTACACGCAATGTGACAGCCTGCTGATCGGCGACAAATGCGGCGCACATACGGTGCCCTATATCGAGGTCAAGAATAACTCCAGCCGCGTTGAACACGAAGCGACCACCAGCAAAGTCGACGAAGATCAGCTGTTTTATTGCAGATCGCGCGGCATGGACGAGGAAGAGGCCGTGGCGCTGGTGGTAAACGGGTTTTGCAAAGAAGTTTTGCAGGCCTTGCCAATGGAATTTGCCATGGAGGCGCAAAGCCTGGTGGCGATTTCGTTGGAGGGGTCGGTTGGTTAAAACGGACCTGCGTCAATGACCGACCTTACCACGCCGCGCCCTAAACTGACGCTGCCGCCTGTTGAGGCCGCAGCGGTTATCAATGCCTATGAAAAGGCCCAGGTTATCTTGGAATATGGGACGGGCGGATCCACGGTTGTTGCTGCAGAACTGCCGGGAAAAGTGGTATTTTCGGTAGAAAGCTCGGCCGGATGGCTGGCAGATATGCAGTCTTATTTTGCACAAAATCCGCCAAAGGCGACCTTGCATTTGCATCATGGTGATATCGGCCCGACCAAAGACTGGGGCAAGCCGGTAGATGAAAGGCAAATGCGCAAGTGGCCCGGATATCCGTTGTCTGTCTGGGACTTACCGCAGTTTCTTCATCCGGATATCGCGCTGATCGATGGGCGATTTCGGGCCGCGTGTTTTCTGACTTGTCTGTTTCGCTGCACCAAACCGATGACGGTGCTGTGGGATGACTATAGCGATCGGCCGTTTTACCACCGGGTGGAAGAGTTGATAAAGCCCACAGAAATGATCGGGCGGATGGCCCGGTTTGACATTGTGCCAATGGCAGTGCCGGTTGACCGGCTGTCGTGGGTGCTGGACATATATTTGCGCCAAAACTAAAGCGCACCATACAGACGAAGGACAAAAAATGCTGGAAATCAAGAACCTGCATGTGAAACTTGAAGAAGAAGACAAGATCATTTTGCGCGGGGTCGATCTGAAAATCGGCGCAGGCGAGGTGCATGCAATCATGGGGCCGAACGGGTCAGGCAAGTCGACCTTGTCTTATGTGCTGTCGGGGCGGGGTGGTTACGAGGTAACGCAAGGATCGGCGCTGCTGGAAGGCCGGGAATTGCTGGACATGGAACCCGAAGCCCGCGCCGCCGCGGGGCTGTTTCTGGCGTTTCAGTATCCGGTCGAAATTCCTGGCGTGGGCAACATGACTTTTCTGCGCACCGCCGTGAACGCCCAACGCAAAGCCCGCGCAGAGCCGGAAATGTCGGCGGCCGAGTTTCTGAAAGAGGTGCGAGCCAAGGCGAAAACGTTGAAAATTGACGCTGAAATGTTGAAACGCCCGGTGAATGTCGGCTTTTCCGGGGGTGAGAAAAAGCGCAACGAAATTCTGCAGATGGCGATGCTGGAACCCAAGATGTGTATCCTGGATGAGACGGATTCCGGGCTGGACGTTGATGCGATGAAACTGGTGGCCGAAGGCGTGAATGCCTTGCGCGCGGCGGGGCGGTCTTTTCTGGTTATCACGCATTATCAACGGCTTCTGGATCATATTACCCCTGATTTCGTGCATATCATGGCGGCGGGCCGGATCATTAAATCAGGGGGCGCGGAATTGGCGCTTGAGGTTGAAAACAACGGCTATGCCGATTTGTTGGCGGAGGGGGTCTGATGGGTTTGGCGCAAGCGAAACTTGATGTTTTGGCTGCCCGGATTGCGGATTTGTCGTTCGACGGTGCGGGCTGGCTGGGGGCCGCGCGCAGCGATGCCTTGACGCGGTTGTCAGCCCTGGGGCTGCCAGCAAAACGCGATGAATATTGGCGCTATACCGATCCTGCAACGTTGCTTGATGCCGCACCAGTCGCTGCAAAAGCCTTCAATCCCGGTGACGAACCTGCGGCCTTTGATCAGATTGAGTGTTTGAAGATCGTTTTCGTCGATGGTGTCTATGATGCAGCACTGTCGGATGATTTGACGCTGGAAGGGCTGCAGATTGAACGGTTGTCGCAAGTAACAGCGCGGCAAGATCACTGGGCCGCCGGGCTTTACGGCATGCTGGAAACCCGGGGGCAAAGCCCGGTTGCCCGGCAATTGGCTACCTTGAACACCGCCTTTGCGACCGAAGGTGTTCTGATCCGGGTGACGGGCAAGGTTTCGAAACCAGTTTCTTTGATTTATTACCATAAATCAGATAGTTCTGACGTTATCCTGCATAATTGCATTAAGATTGAAGCCAACGCAGGCTTTACCCTGTTGGAAAGTGGTCCGGCTGCGGCACGGCTGAATTCGGTTATGGAAGTTGACGTTGCCGATCAGGGCAAATTTAGTCACATCCGCCTTCAGGGGCGCGATCATGATCGGCAGGCCGTCACGCATTTGTTTGCCAAAATCGGTCAGGCTGCCGCGTTCAAATCGTTTACTTTAACTGCCAATGGCCGTCTGACGCGCAACGAAGCGGTTATTGAACTGGTGGGGTCTGATGCATCAGCCCACCTTGCAGGCGCGGCTTTGGGCGACGGCGATTTCCATCAAGATGACACGGTGTTTGTCACCCATGCGGGTGAGCGGTGCGAAAGCCGGCAGGTGTTCAAAAAAGTGCTTAAAAATGGCGCGGTTGGCGTGTTTCAGGGCAAGATTCTGGTCAAGCAGGGCGCGCAGAAAACCGATGGCTATCAGATCAGTCAGGCCTTGCTGCTTGACGGTGATCCTGCGCTTGGCGATGCGCAGTTTCTGGCCAAGCCAGAGCTGGAGATTTACGCCGACGATGTGAAATGCAGCCATGGGTCAACCTCGGGCGCGATTGACGAGACGGCGCTTTTCTATCTGCGCTCGCGCGGGGTGCCGGTTGCGCAAGCGCAATCGCTGTTGGTGCAGGCGTTTCTGGCCGAAGCCATTGGTGAGATCGAAGATGCCGCGATCGCCGACGATATCCGTAGCCGGCTGGAAGGCTGGCTGCAGCGGCATGAGGCTTGAATGACCATAACGACAGATATCTTGCGGGCATGGCGGCGTCCGCGCGCCGTAATCCGCGAAAAGCTGGCGGCGGGTGTGCGCGAAGATCGTGCGCTGGCGGTGATCATGGCGGCGGGCGCGCTGCTGTTTGTGGCGCAATGGCCGATCTTGTCACGAGCGGCATATCTAGATCCCGAAACCCCGCTTGAGGCGCGTCTGGGCGGCGCGTTGATGGCCTGCCTGTTTGTTTTGCCGCTGTTGGGTTACTTTGTGGCCCAGATCAGCCATCTGATGGCGCGGCTGTTTGGGGGCAGGGGCAGCGCCTTTGGGGCTCGGCTGGCGCTGTTTTGGGCATTGTTGGCGGCGACCCCTGCGATGTTGATGCAGGGGCTTTTGGCAGGTTTTCTGGGGCAGGCACCGGTGGTGATTGGGGTGCAACTGGCAGTTTTAGCTGGGTTTTTGTGGATGTGGATGTCGATGTTGGTTGAGGCAGAACGCAATGTCGGTTGATATGAAAACCCTGTTGATTGCGGCGCGCGATACCGTTCAGCACCCCCGCGCGGGGGCCCGTGCCATGATTGACATGGGGTTACCCATTACAATCGGCGGATTGGCACTGGTCTTGATGGCGGTGGTTTCGGCGGGCATGGCGGCGGTGCTTTATGCAGCCTTTCCGATCCCGGCGGATGAGGCGGCCCCGCAAATTGCGGTGCTTGAGCAGATTTTAACCAATCCCCTGCAACTGGCGCTGGTTCAGGTCTTCATTTTGGCCGTGGGCGCGTTTTTGATTTACCGGATCGGCCGGGTGTTTGGCGGGGCAGGCCGCCTGCCGGATGCCGTGGCACTGTTGGCATGGCTGGAATTCATCTTACTGCTGCTGCAAATGGCGCAAACCGTTGCAATGGTGTTTTCGCCGCCGATGTCGGAAGCAATAGGGCTGTTTGGTTTTGTGATATTCCTGTGGTTGTTGTCGAATTTCACCGCCGAATTGCACGGGTTTTCGTCGGTGTTCACCACGTTCTTGGGCATTGTCGGATCCGTCATCGTGTTGACATTTGCCGCCGCCGTTTTACTTGCGCTGATGATCGGGGGGCGCATGCCATGAACTTTGATATCACCAAAATCCGTGCCGATTTCCCAATTCTGTCGCGGCAGGTGAACGGCAAGCCTTTGGTTTACCTTGATAATGGGGCGTCTGCGCAAAAGCCGCAGGTGGTGATTGACGCGATGACGCGCAGCTATTCGCATGAATATGCCAACGTCCATCGTGGCCTGCATTACCTGTCCAATTTGGCGACCGATCAGTATGAAGCGGGGCGCGGCAAGATCGCGAAGTTCCTGAACGCAGGGTCCGAGCACGAGATCGTGTTCACCTCTGGCGCGACAGAGGCGATGAACCTGATTTCTCATGCCTGGGCCGCACCGCGGTTGCAGGCGGCCGATGAAATTGTGCTGTCGATTATGGAGCATCACGCCAATATCGTGCCGTGGCATCTGCTGCGCGAACGGCAGGGCGTGGTGCTGAAATGGGTGGATATTGACGCCAATGGCGATCTTGACCCGCAGGCGGTGCTGGATGCTGTGGGGCCAAAAACCAAGTTGATCGCAGTCACGCATATGTCAAACGTGCTGGGCACGGTGGTGGATATTGCCGCAATTTGCCGGGGGGCGCAGGCGCGGGGGGTGCCTGTGGTGGTCGATGGCAGCCAGGCGGCGGTGCATATGGCGGTGGATGTCCAAGGATTGGGCTGTGATTTTTACGCCATCACCGGGCATAAACTATACGGGCCGTCGGGATCGGGGGCGGTGTATATCCGCGCCGAAAGGCAGGCTGAAATGCGCCCCTTTATGGCGGGCGGCGATATGATCCGCGAAGTTGCGCGCGATTTTGTCACCTACAACGATCCACCGATGAAGTTTGAGGCGGGCACCCCCGGCATCGTGCAGCAGATCGGGCTGGGCGCGGCGCTGGACTATATGACGGGTGTCGGGATGGCGCAGATTTCAGCCCATGAACGGGGTTTGCGCGACTATGCCCGCGCACGGCTTGCGGGGTTGAACTGGCTGTCGGTGCAGGGCAATTCGGCCACCAAGGGCGCGATATTCTCGTTCACCCTTGATGGCCCGGCGCATGCGCATGATATCTCTACCGTGCTGGACAAACGCGGCATTGCCGTGCGCGCCGGCACGCATTGCGCGATGCCTTTGATGACGCATCTGGGGGTAGGGGCAACGTGTCGTGCATCGTTTGGCATGTATAACACGGTGAATGAGGTTGACGCACTGATTTCGGCGCTAGAACTGTGCCACGATCTGTTCAGCTGATTTTGCGTTGCAGGCCTGCGCGCAAGACGCTATAGCACCCATGTTGCACCCGTAGCTCAGCTGGATAGAGTGCTGCCCTCCGAAGGCAGAGGCCACACGTTCGAATCGTGTCGGGTGCACCAGCTTCAAATTCATCTTCATGACGGTGCGGGGTGGTCCGTAAGCCTGATGTCTTTGTCCTATAATCAATAAAGTGTAACGAGTGTCACAAAAATAGCACATAAAGACATTGACACAAAAAGAAGTAGAGACAGGGCAAAACAACACCAGCCAGAGGGTGAACAAAACAAAAACCGCATAAATTAGAATAATTCTAAAAATTATGCAGGAATTCACCCTAAAGTAGAAAGTAAAACAATCCCCAAATAACAAAAAGGTGGTGGTTATAGGGAGCAGCAAAGCCCGCGCGTAAACGAACTTGAGAGTGCAGGCCGCCGCCCCCGAACCCCCACCTAAAAAGGGGGATATATACTGAAAAACAAAGACTTTCGACAAAAAAAGAATAAATGACCGGGCTACGCCCGCCCTTCGGGTAGATAGCCATTTACAAGGCCCGAAACCCCTAAAGGGGGCCCCTCGGGCCTACGCGCAAGCGCTTAGGACATCGAACCAGCATCGCGCTTCCAGCGCCGGAACACCACGGCCACAGCGCAGAACAAGCGCAAGGACAATGCTTAAAACGAAAAAATCACCGGCACCACGGCACAAATGCGCGCGCAGCACCGGAACCACCTTTACGACTATCGGAAGGCCGATCCTTGCACCGAAAATCCAAGGGCTTGATATCAAGAGGCGTAGGGGTTGCCCGTTCGGGCCTACGAACTTCGGCCCTAGCGGGAACCGAAGATAAAGACGGCTGCAAACGCGCAGGACGCGAAAGCGCAGGCCGGTCAGGACGTTGATAAACAACATCAGGAAGGGCCTCAGCCGCCAACCTATTGGCGGCAGCGACCCTAAAAGTATCCCTAACGGGATTGCGCTCAATCGGCTGCAACGGCTTGCTTGGCAAGCGCGGACGCAACGAAAGATCGGAGGTGTTCGGGGTTTGCACGGTAGAACGCTTCAAACGCTTTGTCATTGTTTTCAATCCCAAAAATGGCAGCAGCAACATCAGAAGAAAAATCGGAATTATCCATAAGATAATTCTCATACAACAGGCGAGCCTGCACTTTCGAAAGGGACAAAGCCCTTTCGGCGCAGTTTTCCGCCATACGAGCCATAACATGCTCTGGCGGACAAGCAGCGCAAATATCAATAAATCGCTCGCGCTCATATTTATCAAAAGACTTTTGAACCCATTCCCCCATAGACACCCGGCGAGCCGGGTTGATCGTAATAGCGTTCATATAATCCCGGCGCGTTGCGCCGGTCATAAGGTAAGGACGATCCTTAGAACCGCCCGGGGGAAGGTATTCAAAAGACGAAGGAAGAACCCCATATTCAACAGCTGAAGCCGCCTTTTGAGCGAACCACGCAGCCCCCAGAGGAGGCTTTTTCGAGAGCGAAAACCAAGCGTTGTTCTTATCGTCAGACAAGAGATACTTGCAGACGTAACGCGCCGATCGCTCGGAAGCCGACCAATCAACACTTATGTGGCCATGCGGCCACTCGCGGATGTGAACCATCCGCTTAAAAGGTATCTCGCGGCAGAAAGGAGCATCAGCAGAACCAAATTCGGGGGGCGTTACCCCCTCAGGCAAGGGCTGGATATGTTCAAAAAACAAAAGCGCATGAAAATGCGCACGGCCCTTCAATTCGCCATACTCACCTGCGACGAGATACCTAACTTTGTGACCCGCACGGCGAAGCATTTTGATAAACAACTGGAAATGGCGAGGCTGTAGCACCTTATCCGCAAGATCATCGCGGGGTGCATAAGTGAGGCTGATACAGCAAGAAGCGGCAGAAGTAGAAAATTCAGCCATAGCCCGACCGACATAATCGTTCAGGCGGTTTTGCTTACAGCGCCAACATTGACGGCAAGCCGTAGGAACAGCTTCCCAATTCGGGCCGCGTAGAACCCAGACTTCGCTTGGAGAGATACACATTTACGGCCCCATTCTTGGCGTGTCACTAAAAGGGTATATATATCAAGTTGTATACCCGCCCCCTGTTTTTATAAATAAAAACAGGGAGTTACGCAGTCGCCATCAATCGCACAAATGCGAAATGGCGACTGCAATATCAAGATCAAGTTAAAACTTGACTTTGGCCAAAATGGCCCGAGGCGTAGAGCGGATAGGAAGGCCCACAGGAAGCCGTTCTATCCGAGAGCGGAAATCAGTAATTTCCCAGTGCGCAGGGTCATAAAGGCCCTTAAAAGAGCCGCCCCAAATCAATTCAAGCTTAGCCGAAACTGGCAAAGTAGAATTGATGCGATCAAGAGCCAAAAGCCCCAAAACATGGAGCAACTGCCATTCACGGGATGTTAAATCCCAATGAAAAACAGAATGAACAATATCGACAGCACAACCAATATTGTGAGGAGATCGTGGATAAGGCGCACGAGTGACGCCACGCGCAATCAAAGCAACTTGTTCGGCCTCAGTGCGAAAAGCCGAATGAACATAAAGAGGAATAGCGCGCTTGCGCGCGTATTCAATAAACAAAGCGGACCAACGCATAATACGCAAATCGACATGCTGCCAATCGGCCAAATGGCCTTGGCGCAAATACGGCTCACCAGTGAAAACACTAGGAGCAGAAAGACGCCGCGGAGCATCCCAACGATCAACATCAAGAGGAATGCCAAAGAACCGATCAGACGCAAAAGCAACATCAGGGTTTTCGGCACGAGAAACTAAAAAAATGTCTTGGGGAGTAAAACCCCCCAAGACATATTGCTGAAACCAGCGCGCAATATATTGCCCCGGTTTCATTCAAGAACCGGATCAATAATAACCTTGTCTTGCTTCTTTTCAGGAGCAACATAAGGCAACAAAGCACGTTCTGCACGAATTTCACGCAAAACAGCACGCTTTTCGAATTCCAATTCACGCATAGCGCGGCGCACTTCCAAAACCGCACCGCTTTCATTCGGCATGCGGTCAATATTGGTAAAACACTCACCACTATCGACAATAGACGTTTGTTCGGGAACAAACACAAACACACGTGTATCCTTGGAAAAAGAAACGACGTGACCCGTCATTTCCTCAGAAGTTTCGACTTCAAAACTTGAGCCGAAGCCGACAAGTGCTTCGACGCCTTGACAATCGACGTAGAGAGCAGCTTGCGGCGCGCAGCGCAGCCGGAGCAGCCCTTGCGGGATTTGGAAGGTTTCATTAAGTTTCACCTCAGACCAAGAAAAAGGGTTAAATTTCATAATTCCACCTCACAGAGTGTTTTCGACGACGCCGTAATCGTCAGAGTTTTCAACCAAAGCGTCACCCATCTGGGTGAGACCAACGATAGAAACCGCGTGGCGACACACGACCTCAAAAGCATCCGCATTCTGATCCGCAAAGACATCATGCGGAAAAGGCGCAGGCGCGAGAAAATGGCTTGTGCCGAAAATCGGGTTCACAATCTCATGCTGCCAAATCGCAGAACGGTTCTGGGTCCAACCACCACCGGGCGTCGCCATATAAAAATCACCGCCCAAACGGGTAAAATCACGAGACCACTTGTCATTCATCGGCTCATGGCCGTAAACGCCACCCGGCGTAGCATGTTTGGCGTCAATCCTACGGTTCAACACCAAATCAACAGGCTCAATCCGCTGTGCATCGCGCAGCGCATTCGGCAAACCGGAAACAGCAGTAATCTGCATAAATTCATCCGACTGCCGCTCGTCAATACGTTCCGGCAAAACCTCGACAGTGACAATAATCAACCCAGAAACGTCCTGATTAGGAACATTCAACCGCAATGTGCAAGAAGCCCGCCCAAGCGTAACAGACTGTGCCAAGTTGGCACCGTCAGAAGCATGGCGCTCGGCAAAGCCGACCGCCACACGAGCACTATCAAGCAGCCAAGGCCGACGAAAATCGTCAGGCTGGACTGAAATGCCTTGCATCAAATGAGCGACAAGAGTGTCATCATTATCAAAACCAGTAGTATCATTGCCAGCATAAGAAGCCCGCAACTTGGCGAAAGCCTGCGTTTTGCGAGCACTGTCAATATCTGCCAAAGTGACAGAAACTCTCGTTCCGGCCATTTCGGCAAACACTTGGGGCCGCATAGCGGCCAAAGACGCACCAGTGCCACGAATAACAACGCCGGGATTACCAGTCGTCAAATTGGTAACCGCATCAATCGCATCGGACGCAAAATCAGCAGCAGCATTCACACCGCGAATGGCAGTGCCCAAAGCCGGGGCTTGAGGGACGCCACCAAAACCAATGCCAGAAACAGGCAACTGGCCAGCGATCACGTCCAAATCAAGCGACCCGACAACTAAAGCGCGCTCATAATCAGGAACAATCCGAGCAAAGCGCGAGGAAGGCCAAAAAGCAGGAGGACACGCACCCGCCGAAATTCCCTCGGCAGTATATTGCCGACGCGCCAAACGCGAAGAATGAGCGGCAAGCCGGAAATTATAAATCACCGAAAAAGCATCCAACAAATCCGAATTGATGTTGGTGCCAATTTCGAAGTGCATGCCAAGGCGCTTGAAAATATCAAGCGAACCCCAACCAGCCACGCCCAACGGCTGAAAAAACGCCGGAGGCGTCCGATCAGCCATGCCAAGCGATTTAATCACTTGACCAGTGCGAGCATGAAGCAATTCATCCCGACCGGGAAATTGCGGGTGGGCCGACTTTGGCACAAACCAAGCTTGAAAATTGGCAAAAACGCCATTCAAAAGCGGCTTAGGCATTTCTTTC
Organism: Cypionkella sp.; assembly: GCA_031384605.1. Classification (GTDB taxonomy): domain Bacteria; phylum Pseudomonadota; class Alphaproteobacteria; order Rhodobacterales; family Rhodobacteraceae; genus JANNAT01. Next base: position 131,755 of record JANNAT010000089.1, on the reverse strand, counting down.
AACTGAATATCAATGCCAACCTTGCCGGAGGCACTATCGCCAGCAAGAAGAGGAATGTAACAAACAGGCTGGACAACGCCAGCACGGCCAGACGACATCAAAACGGCCGTATCAGGCCGAGACGATTTCTGAAAAGAAACGGGAGTGGTAGATTGACGAGCCATTTATGACCTCATTAAGGAAAATTGGAAGAAATTGGAGAACCAGACGGCCAAGCCAAACCGTCATAAAACCGACGCCAAGGACCACGGTTTTCAGAACGCTTGTGATCTGGGTCTAAAACATCAATAGACGGACGCGGAGGCATCAAATCGCCATCACTAGCCCGCAAAGGCCGAGAAATAGTATGATTAGCGACAAAATTTGTCCGGCGATAATAAGCGTCAGTGCCTAAAGCCCAGAGCGCTTGATCCATATCCGGGCCAGCCGGATTAGCACCTTGCCGAGTAATGCCGTCAGACCCTTGAGTAGGAACCATGACAGCATAAGGAGCAACGCGGGAACCAACCCCACGAATACCGCTAGCAGCATCAACACTAAAACCAGCCATAACAGGCGCAGCATATGAAGCCCCCACAGTCGCAACACCGCGACCCAGCGGTGACAAACCGCTGCCAACATTGGCAACGGCAGAAGGCTGGATATGATAACCAGCCGCAGAAAGTTGATCCAACTTAATCCGACCAAGCTCAAGCTCAAGCTTATTCGCAGCATTCCGCCGCTCGCTCTCGCCGGAAATCACGTCAGAAACATCCTGCAAAGCACCAGCCATTAAATCGGCTGATGCAAGAGGCGACCCGCCGCCCATAGCGCCGCCGGGTTGCCCATACTGCAACATGGTAAGAGGGTTAAACCCATACTTTGCCGCAGCCTCTCGCGCGCCCTGCGCTTGAGAAAGAATATTCTTGGCAGGTGTAGGAGGCTTAGAGCCAAACAACCCGCCAAGAAGCTTCAAGCCGCCAGTGATCAACAGAGGATCCATTATCGCACCCGCCGAAAAGATCGAATAGGGGGCAACGAACGGCAGTTAACTTCACGAAACGCGGTCACAAGCTTGCGACGCAAACTTTCCCGCGTAATCCAAAACATATCGCAAAGAAAAACAGCCTCAGTCGGCATATCATCAAGGCCAAGACTGGCCTCGATAAAATCAGAAGTTGCCATAGAATGACAAACCAACCACCAAACAGCCTGTTCCAAAGTGGAAACAGGAGGTGGAGAAAAACCCGCGCTCATTGCAAACCACAAAAAGCGCGGAAATAGTCGGAATACAAAACCGACATAGTAGTGCCGCCAGCCGTCAAAGCAGCAGGCAGAACAACACGAAGAAAAAGAGGAAAGAGAGAACGGAGCATAACACCACCATCTAGAACCAAGGCAAAACGCCTAGGATCAAAAAGATGGAAAAATATGCAACTTACAATAGTGAAATGTCTTATAATCAATATTATGTAATATAAACACTACCAGATGATGCTGGACCCCCGTAGCAATACCGCGATATAGGCGATCAGGTTCACTATTCCCGGAGACACTATCATGTCCTTTTCGCGCAACCTTAAAATTGCACCGTCGATCCTGTCGGCTGACTTTGCCAACATGGGTGCCGAATGTCGCGCGATTGAATCGATGGGTGCAGATTGGGTGCATGTGGATGTGATGGACGGGCATTTCGTGCCAAACCTTACCTTTGGGCCCGCGATGTGTGCGGCGATCCGGCCGCATATTCGCGGCGTGATGGATGTGCATTTGATGATCACGCCGGTTGATCCGATGATTGCTGCCTTTGCCGAAGCTGGTGCTGATATCATCACCGCGCATATAGAAGCCGGTCCGCACGTTCACCGCAGCTTGCAAGCCATTCGTGCGCATGGGAAAAAGGCCGGATTGGCATTGAATCCCGGCACCGGAATTGATGCGGTTGAATACCTGTTGGACGCGGTGGATATGGTCTGCGTCATGACGGTAAATCCCGGATTTGGCGGGCAGAAACTGATCCTGTCGCAAATTGATAAAATCCGGCGGTTGCGGGCGATGATTGGGGATCGGCCTATTCACATTGAAATTGACGGTGGTGTCACAGCGGAAACCGCCCCGATGGTTGTGGCGGCTGGGGCGGATGTGTTGGTTGCGGGATCGGCGCTGTTCAAGGGCGGCTCTGCCAGCGAACCTGCCGCGTATGGCCGCAATATTGCGGCGTTGCGCGCGGCTGCGGCGGGGTGAAGGCGGCAAACATACATTAAGATCGACTTGCAATTCATTGTAATATAAGTATTATTTATGTTTATTTCGCCCACCCTGCCCTGAAATCCTATGTCTCGACAGATCGCTGATCATCTGCCACGACTGTAACCGGGATGAGGCTTTGCGTGGCGCGTAGACGCTCCGCGATAGAAAGGGCGGCGCGTGGCAGACATTCTGTCGCTGTTAAGCAATATTGCGGAAAGCACCGAGGCCGATCGGGTCTGGACGCTTGCGGCTGGCCAATTCAAAGCCTTTGGCTTTGCTCGGGTGAATTACGGTTTTACGCGGTTTCGGTCATTCCGATCAATCGGGGATCCGGATGATGCGATGTTTCTGACCACCTCTGATGCCGATTACGCCAACGGATACTTCCGCAACGGCTTTTATGCCCGCACGCCGGCGTTTCGCTGGGCGCAGAATAACGAAGGCGCCTGCACCTGGACATGGGTGCGTGAGGCGATGGCCGCAGGGCGGCTTTCGGCGGAAGAAGCCGAAACAGTGCGCGTCAATGCCACGATGGGCATCATTGCGGGCATTTCCATCAGCTTTCCCGAAACCTCGGCCCGCGCCAAAGGGGCGATGGGGCTGATCGCCGATCCGGGGTTGGATCATGTTATGGTCGATCAGATATTTACAGATCGCCGAGATGAGATTTTGGCGGTCGCCCACATGATGCACCTGAAACTGATTCAGTTGCCATTCTCCAGCCGCCGCCGCACTTTGACCGCACGGCAACGCGAATCGCTGGAATGGGTCGCGGATGGCAAGACCACGCAGGATGTTGCCCTTTTGATGGGCGTGTCGGCTGCGATGGTGGAAAAGCATCTGCGGTTGGCGCGTGAGGCGCTAAGTGTGGACACAACCGCATCAGCGGTGGCGAAAGCAGCGCTTATGAACCTGATTTTTCAGCGACATATGGGGTCAGAGGGCAAAGTTGGCGCGCTTGCCGCAAGGTAAGGAATCCCAGACTATCCGCAACCCTAGTGGTGTGCGACATTAATGAAGTTGGTGAAGCAAGTCCCCGTTGCCCACCAACACAACGATACATCTGCATTTGTATTTTTTCGCAGATGGCGCGTTTTAGACTTGGTTTGTTACGCTCCCTGATTGTGTGCGCGGTGTATTTTTGCCGCTTTTCACTGGTCAACTTTACACGCCCGTCCTCATCCCCGTGGTATGGCGTCGGCGGTGCGGCCCCCCGAAGGCTGCACCGCCTTTTTTATTTCAGACCGCTTTTCTGGCCCAATCCGGGAATGGATCGGCAAGGGATTCCCACGCCATTGGCCAATCGCTTGCATTTGCGCCAGTATCGACCAAAGCCGCATCAAGTGCCGCCGTCAGGGCCTGCTGATCCATCCCGGCCCCGATAAACACCAGCTCCTGGCGGCGATCCCCCCAAGGTTTCTCCCATTTTGATTGCACTTCCTCAAGGCCTTGCCCGGTTTGTGGCCAGCGCGATTTTGGCAGCGCAGCCCACCACATTCCCAACGGGCGAACCGTGGAAAGACTGCCCGCCAGCGAAAATTCGGCCGCCCAATCGGGCCGCGTTGCAATCCAGAAATGCCCCTTGGCACGGATCACACCCCGTAAATCGCCGTTCATAACGGCATGGATGCGCGCAGGATCAAAGGGCTTGCGCGCGCGGTAAACAAAGCTGGATATACCATATTCTTCGGTTTCCGGCGTGTGATGGGCAAAACCATACAACTCTTTGGCCCATAGTGGGTGTTCTTGGGCGCGGTCAAAATCGAAGAGGTTGGTATCAAAGATCGCATCGCCCGAAACGTGCCCGTTGTCCACCTCGATCAGGCGCGCGTCTGGGTTCAGCGCCCGGATTATCTTGCGCGCGGCGTCTACCCGTTCCGGCCCTGCATCGCTGACCTTATTCAGCACCACGATATTGGCAAATTCAATCTGTTCGGTCAGCAGATTTACCAACCGCCGCTCGTCTTGTTCGCCCAGGGATTCGCCCCGGTCTGCCAGAAAATCATGGCTGGAGAAGTCTTTCAGCAGATGGATCGCATCGACGACCGTAACCATCGTATCCAGCCGCGCGACATCGTTCAGGCTGACGTCATTTTCATCAACAAAGTCAAAGGTCGCGGCCACGGGCAGCGGTTCTGCGATCCCTGTCGACTCGATCAGCAGGTAATCAAATCGCCCTTCCCCGGCCAGCCTGCGCACCTCGATCAACAAATCATCGCGCAAGGTGCAGCAGATGCAGCCGTTGGTCATTTCCACCAGTTTTTCCTCGGTATGGCTTAGATCAGTGCCTTCGCGGATTAGATCGGCGTCGATGTTCACCTCGGACATATCGTTGACGATCACGGCCACCCGCCGACCGTCGCGGTTGTTCAGGATGTGGTTCAAAAGGGTTGTTTTACCTGCACCAAGAAAGCCTGAAAGAACGGTAACGGGCAATCTTGTGTCTGGGGAAAGGTCGGTCATGGCGTCTCCAATATGTTATACTATTACATATCAATTGAAGACCAATTCTGCAACCTAAAAACAAAGGGCACCGGATTGCTCCGATGCCGTTGCCCTGCACTACAGAGAAAAGTTCAGCCTTGGGTCATCTTGGCGACTTCGGCGGCGAAATCCTCTTTTTCTTTCTCGATGCCTTCGCCAACGCCCATGCGCACAAAGCCCACAACCGTCACGCCGGCGTCCTTAGCCGCTTGTTCAACCGTGATCTCGGGGTTGATCACAAACGCCTGACCCATCAGGGTGTTTTCTGACAAAAACCGCTTCATCCGGCCCGGAATGATGTTGTTTTGCACAACCGCATCGGGCTTTGGCTTGGCCGAGGCTGCGTTTTCTTCCACAGCTTTTTGCGTTTGCACGGCCAATTCACGTTCCACCACAGCCGGATCAAGATCGGCCTCTGACAGCGCCAGCGGGTTGGTCGAGGCCACATGCATGGCAATCTGGCGCGCGATGCCGTTGTCGGTGCCGTTTACGGCCACCAACACACCAATCCGGCCCATGCCATCGGCAGCCGAATTGTGGACATACATCGCCACATGATCGCCCTCAACGCTCGCCATGCGGCGCAGGGTCATGTTTTCGCCAATCACGGCGACGGTTTCGGCAATCGTCACGGCCACGGAAACGCCGTTCATATCGGCCACGCGCAGCGCATCAACATCGGCGCAACGCAGCGCGGTTTTGGTGATGTTATGCACCAACGATTGGAAATCGGCGTTCTTGCCGACGAAATCGGTTTCCGAATTCACTTCGACTGCCACGCCGCGACGGCCAGATACGGCCACGCCAACCAGACCTTCGGCGGCAATACGGTCGGCTTTCTTGGCGGCTTTGGCCAAACCCTTGGTGCGCAGCCAATCAACAGCCGCTTCGGCATCGCCATTGGTTTCGACCAAGGCCTTTTTGGCGTCCATCATGCCAGCGCCGGTTGAATCGCGCAGCTCTTTCACCATTTGTGCGGTGATTGTCATGTCAGTCTCCTGAAAATACGAATAAGCCCCGGCACGCTTTACACATGCCGGGTAACTTTATTGCAAAGCCGATCAGGCCTCGACTGCGCCCGCGATGGCTTCTTCTTCGGGGGCCACATCCAGCGCGCCGAGGTCAATGCCAGCGGCGCCCATTTGCGCCGACATGCCGTCCAATGCCGCGCGGGCAATCAGATCGCAGTATAGCGCAATCGCGCGTGCCGCATCGTCATTGCCGGGGATCACATGGCTGACACCCTTGGGCGAGTTGTTGGTATCGACGATACCCACAACCGGAATGCCCAGCTTTTGCGCCTCAAGAATCGCCAGATCTTCTTTGCCAACGTCGATGATAAAGATCAGATCAGGCGTGCCGCCCATTTCGCGGATACCGCCAAGGGACGCCTGCAGCTTGCCCTGATCGCGTTCCATGCCAAGACGTTCTTTCTTGGTCAGGCCTTCGCCGCCCTGCGACAGCACTTCGTCGATCTGCTTCAACCGCTGGATCGACTTTGACACGGTCTGCCAGTTGGTCAGCGTGCCGCCCAGCCAGCGGTGGTTCATGTAGAACTGCGCGCAACGCTCTGCCGCTTCGGCAATCGGCTTTTGCGCCTGACGCTTGGTGCCGACGAACAGGATGCGCCCGCCCTTGGCAACCGTGTCGCGCACAGCTTTCAGCGCCTGATCCAACAGGGGCACGGTTTGCGTCAGATCAAGAATGTGGATGCCGTTCCGATCGCCGTAAATATACGGACCCATCTTTGGGTTCCAACGGGCGGTCTGGTGGCCATAGTGAACGCCAGCTTCAAGCAGCTGACGCATGGTAAACTCTGGAAGAGCCATGCTCGTAATCCTTTCCGGTTTCAATCCTCAGCAAAGCCACTCACCCCGGACACGATCCGAGGCAACCGGAGGACGCGGCAGGATTTCTCCCTGCTTTGCCCAAAGCTTCGCCTGTGAAGTTTGCTGCGCATAGTGGGTCTTTTAGGAATTGGCAAGCGCGTAAATTCACAAAGGGCAATCCAAGCCCTCGACAATAAGCACATCATAGTCTGCAATCTGTTCATACATCAGCAGCGCCGCCCGCTGCGAAAGGCTTTTGAATGCGTCAACGGCGGCGGCGTAGGTGGCAAACTTTACAACAACAATCCTGGGCTTCGGATTGCCCGCAGCAGCCAGCCCGGCAGAGGATCGGATGATGATGTCGCCACCACTGCCGTCAATGGCATCTACGGCCATCTCTAAATAGCGGTGATAACGCGCCTGATCAAGGATCCGAACGCTGATGATCCAAAAGCCCGGTGCGGCATCAACCGGGGCGGTTGTGTGGTTCTGCGCAAAACTATGGCTATATGTATCGTCCATATTTGGAAGGTTCCCTTTCATAAGGCTGTGCTTACTGCGCAAGGGGCGCTAAATATACAAAATGTAAATCATCCTATGGTTGTTTGCAAGTTTGGTTGCTCTCGCGCTTGTGTTACGCCACAAGGCAAGTATGCAACCTGATATTCTGTGCATTGGTTCCGTCCTTTGGGACATCATCGGCCGCTCGCATGCCGCGATGCGGGTGGGATCAGACGTGCCGGGGCGGATCACGCGGTTGCCGGGTGGGGTGGCGATGAACATCGCGATGACCTTGGCGCGGCTTTCGCTGCGGCCAGCGGTGTTATCCACCATTGGCCGCGATGTTGAGGGCGAAGATCTGATCGCCACCTGCGCGCGATTGGGGGTGATCACCGAATATGCCTACCGCTCTGACGATCTGCCGACGGATCGGTATATGGCGATCGAGGGTGCCAATGGCCTGATCGCCGCCGTCGCCGATGCGTTTTCGCTAGAGGCCTCGGGCGACAAGATTCTGCGTCCGTTGGCCGATGGGCGGCTGGGCAGTGCCAATGCGCCTTGGGCCGGGATGATCGCGCTGGACGGCAATCTGACGCAATCGCTGCTGGATCAGATTGCGTCATCGCCGCTGTTTGCGGCAGCCGATTTGCGCGCAGCCCCCGCCAGCCCCGGCAAGGCGGAACGGCTGTTGCCTTTGGTGATGCAGGGCCGGGCCACATTGTATGTCAATCTGGAAGAGGCCAATATTCTGGCGCATACTGCGGCCACAACGACGTCTGACGCCGCACAAGCCCTTCTTGCGCGCGGTGCGGCACGCGTTCTGGTGACAGACGGCCGCAAAACCTGCGCCGATGGATCGCAGGCGGGCATCCTGCAGGCCACACCGCCCCACGTGATGGTGGCCCGCGTTACCGGTGCCGGGGATACGTTCATGGCCGCCCATATCGTGGCTGAACGGCGGGGGGCCGACCGCACCGCAGCCCTGGCAACCGCCCTGCAAGCCGCCGCAACCTATGTTTCCGGAGAAGTCGGCACATGACGACCCTGCCCTTGATCTGTTCCCCCGAAGTCACCGCGGCCCGCGCCGCGGGTGCTGCCATCGTGGCGCTTGAATCCACGATCATCACCCACGGCATGCCCTTCCCGCAAAACGTCGAAACCGCGCGGTTGGTCGAGGCTGAAATACGCGCAGCAGGTGCTGTGCCAGCCACCATCGCGGTGATGGGCGGCCAAATTCATATCGGGCTGACGGGCGCACAACTGGATGCATTGGGACAGGCGCAGGGTGTGATGAAACTGTCGCGCGCCGATCTGGCCGCGTGTCTGGCATTGGGGCGCACGGGGGCCACAACCGTGGCCGCCACGATGATCTGCGCGCATCTGGCGGGAATTTCGGTGTTTGCCACGGGCGGTATTGGCGGCGTGCACCGGGGGGCGGAAGCCAGCTTTGATATATCGGCTGACCTTTATGAACTGGGGAATACGCCGGTGACAGTGGTGGCCGCCGGGGCCAAGGCCATTTTAGATTTGCCCAAAACGCTGGAAGTTCTGGAAAGTCTGGGCGTGCCGGTGATTGCCTATGGCCAGGATGCGTTCCCTGCGTTCTGGTCGCGCGAGTCCGGGTTGCGTGCGCCCCTGCGAATGGACACTGCCACCCAGATCGCCGCCAGCCATGTGATGCGAACACAGCTTGGCATTCCCGGCGGGCAGTTGGTGGCAAACCCCATTCCGGCAGAGGCCGAAATCGCACGCGCCATCATTGGTCCGGTGATCGAGGCCGCTTTGCAAGATGCAGCAGCCATGGGCATCGCGGCCAAAGCCGTAACGCCATTTCTGCTGCAACGCATCTTTGAGTTGACCGATGGCCGCTCTTTAACCGCCAATATCGCGCTTGTTTTGAACAACGCGCGTTTGGGCGCAGAAATCGCACGTCAAATCGTGGCACTTACCCGTTAGAGTGTGTTGCGTTTAATCGGGTTCAGCTGATTAAATGCAACACGCAACAGCCACAGGCCCGTCCTGTCTTGGATTTCAGTCAATCTGAATCAGATTGATCGAAATCTGCTCTAGAGCCATTGTGATCTGCCCGCACGGTTTCTAAGTTAGACCGTCATCGCAGGAGACGAAATGCCCGACCTTATTCCCCCGCCCCGCCGATCCATGTTTGCGGCGTTCCGGGCCTCGTTCCTGACCGGGTTGGTCGTGGTGCTGCCCGTGGGTCTGACGATCTACGTGGTGTGGGGCGTGGTCGGCTGGATTGACGGCTGGATTTTGCCGCTGATCCCGGCGCAATGGCAGCCAGAGGCGTTGATGCACCGAGTGTTTGGGCCTGAGTCTAATTTTCCGGTGCGCGGTGTGGGCGTTTTGGTATTTCTGGTGGTCACGGCCGCCATCGGCTGGGTGGCGCGCGGCATCATTGGGCGATCCCTGATCCGCCGCGCCGAGGGGCTGGTTGACCGCATGCCAGTGGTGCGCTCGGTCTATTCCGGCGTCAAACAAATTACCGAGACATTTTTTGCCAAAGCCGAGAAAAGCTTTGAGCGGACCTGTCTGGTGCAATTCCCCCGTGAAGGGGCCTGGGCCGTAGGCTTTGTCGCGGCCACGCCAAAGGGCGAGATCGCCGAAAAACTGCCGCAAAGCGATGAGATGATCGCCGTATTCATGGCGCTGACGCCGCTGACATCGGGGATGTTGTTGTTCGTGCCGGCGCGCGATGTGATTTATCTGGATATGAAGGCGGATGAGGCGGTGAAACTGATCGTGTCTGCGGGGTTAGTGTATCCCGTTGGACGCGACGCGATGGTTGAGGCGATGAGCAAGTAAGGCGCGCCGATCGGCACACCCTACAGCGCCGTCCAGCCGCCATCGACCGAAATCGTCGTGCCCGTCACCTGATCTGCATGCGGGCTGCACAGATACACCGCCGTGCCGCCGATTTGTTGCGTTGTGGCAAACTGGCGAGACGGCTGGCGTTGCAGCATCACCTCGCGGATCACTGTGTCGCGGTCCATTTTATTGGCTTTCATCTGATCGGGTATTTGCGCCTCGACCAAAGGCGTCAACACATAACCCGGGCAGATGGCGTTGCAGGTGATGCCCTGCCCTGCGCATTCCAGCGCCGTGGTTTTCGACAGCCCCACCAACCCATGTTTGGCGGCGATATAGGCTGATTTGAAGGGGCTGGCGGTTAACCCATGCGCGGAGGCCACGTTGATGATACGCCCCCAGCCATTGGCGCGCATCAGCGGCAACGCCATGGCTGTGGTATGGAACGCCGACGACAGATTGATCGCCAGAATCTGGTTCCATTTATCAATCGGAAAATCCTCGATCGGGGCGACGAACTGGATGCCTGCGTTGTTGACCAGAATATCGCAACCACGTGCCGCCACAATCAGCCCCCGGCACGCGGCAGGATCGGACATGTCGGCCGCGATATAGCGGGCCTGCACCCCGTGCCGCGCGGCGATATCTGCAGCGATCGCATGATCGGCCGCGGTATCGGAAAAGCTGTTGATCACCACATTGGCGCCGCTGCGCGCCAATTCCTCTGCAATCCCCAGACCAATGCCCGAGGTCGATCCGGTGATGACCGCGTGTTTGCCCTTCAGCATGATCGCATCCTTTGCATGCCGGCCGCCAAGCCCGCGCGGCTAAAACAAAAAAACGCCGGCACGAAGCCGGCGTTAAGTTATTGAGGCAGGTTTCATACAGGCAAGAAACCTATCGAGCAGTAAGCATCTTATAGCCCTGTTAACAGCGCACTCCAAGTTAAAAGTTTGAAAAGTCGTGAAAGCCGCTTTAGGTTCAGGTCAACCAAAAGCAGCCCGCAAAGGAATGTTGCCGCAATGAGACAGGTTTTATTCGCAAGACTTAAGATGATCGGGGTCGCCGCAACCCTTGTGGCCTTGGCGCAATTGGCCCAAGCCGAGCCGAAACACGCCATTGCTATGTATGGTGATCCCGCCCTTCCACCTGATTTTGTGTCTCTGCCCTATGCCAACCCTGACGCCCCTGCGGGCGGAAAAATCATCTTTGGCGAATCGGGCGGGTTTGATTCGCTGAACCCGTTCATCGTCAAAGGTGCCACACCAGCCGGGGTTTCTTTGCTGACGGTTGAGACACTTCTGGGCCGGTCCTATGACGAAGCCTTCAGTCTTTACGGGGTGTTGGCCGAATCGGTTGATACCGATGACGCACGATCCTACGTCGAGTTTACTTTGCGCGAAGGGGCCCGGTTTTCCGACGGCAGCCCCGTCACCCCCGAAGACGTGCTGTGGTCATTTGAAAAGCTGGGGGTCGAAGGCAGCCCGCGCTACGCCGCTGCGTGGAAGAAAATCGCCAAATCCGAAAAGGTGGGGGATCGCGGCGTGCGGTTTACCTTTACCGAGATTGACCGCGAAATGCCGCTGTTGCTGGGCCTGCGCCCGATCTTGAAAAAGGCGCAGTGGGAGGGCAAGGATTTCACCGCCAGCACGCTGGAGGCCCCCATCGGATCGGGCCCTTATATCGTGGGCGAATTTGAGCCGGGCAAGTTTATCAGCTTTGTCAAAAACCCCAACTGGTGGGGCAAAGATCTGGCGTTCTACACCGGCCAGCACAACTTTGATGAAGTGCGTTACGAATATTTTGGCGATGGCGGCATCGTGTTTGAATCGTTCAAAGCCGGTGAAATCAGCACCTACCGGGAAACCAACCCGGCAAAATGGGCGACCAACTATGCCTTCCCGGCGGTAACGGCGGGCGATGTGGTGAAATCTGAAATCCCGCATGGACGCCCGTCCGGGATCGAAGGGTTCGTGTTCAACACCCGCAAACCGATGTTTGCCGATTGGCGGGTGCGCCAGGCGCTGATTGAGGCGTTCAACTTTGAACTGGTCAACCAGACCCTGAACGGTGGTGCTGTGCCGCGCATTGCGTCGTATTATTCCAACTCGGAATTGGGCGCACCGGCAGGCGTTGCTGCGGCGGGCCGGGTGGCGGAACTGTTGGCCCCGTTCAAGGATCAACTGCTGCCGGGCGCGATGGAAGGCTATGCCCTGCCGGTTTCCGATGGATCCGAGGCCAACCGCGCCAATATCCGCACCGCCACAGCCCTGTTGGAAGAGGCAGGCTGGACCGTGCAGGATGGCATGTTGAAAGATGCCGCAGGGGTGCCGTTTGCGTTTGAAATTCTGCTGGTAAATGGGGCGGATGACAACATTGCTGCTGCCAATATCTATGTCGAGGCGCTGAAACGGTTAGGGATTACGGCCACGGTCACAACGGTGGATTCCGCGCAATACAAAGAACGCACCACGGCCTATGATTTTGATATGACGCATTATATCCGGTCTTTGTCGCTGTCACCGGGTAATGAGCAAACCTTGTATTGGGGATCGGCGGGCGTCACGGAACCCGGCACGCGCAACTGGATGGGGATGAATTCCCCCGCCGCCGAAGCGATGATCAAAACCATGGTTTCGTCCACCGACCGCGCCGAATTTGTCGCGGCCACCCAAGCCTTGGATCGAATCCTGATTTCGGGCCGCTACGTGGTGCCGTTCTGGTATTCGTCGGTGTCGCGGCTGGCCCATGTCAAACAGCTGCAATTCCCTGCCAAACTGCCAATTTATGGCGATTGGCTGGGCTTTCAACCCGAGGTTTGGTGGTATCAGGAGTAGATGATGCGCAATCTGATGTTAATCGCCGTTCTGGCGGCGCTAAGTGGCTGCGCCACTGTCGAAGGTTTTGGCCGCGATATTTCGGGCGGGGCCAACCGCGTTTCAAACATGATCAACTGATTGGATCAGCCGATCAGCGTGCAAGGGGGCGGCCTGAAGGGCCGCCCTTTTTCAACGCCTGCCTACATCAGCGACGTCACCCACAGGATCGTGGCATCGTCGTCCGAAAGGCTAACAACGTTATGCCCCATTGAGGCATCATAATAGGCACTGTCGCCGCGCCGCAGATCGACGGGTTCATAAAATTCGGTGTAAAGCCGGATCACCCCGGTCAGCACATACAGAAATTCCTCGCCATCATGGCGCACCCAGCCGTCAAAATCACCCATCTCACGGGCGCGAATGGTGGCGCGGTAGGGCAGCATCTGCTTTTTGGTCAAGGCCCCTGCCAGCAATTCATGCTCGTACGTCGCGGTGGCATGCGCGTGACCAGTTCCGGATTTCGTTACCACGATGCGGCCCGAAACCTTGGCGCCCGGTGCCGGGGTGAACAGTTGCGGCACCGAAATCGCCAATCCCAACGCCAGCTTTTTCAATGCGTCATAAGTGGGCGACATCTGACCGTTTTCGATCTTTGACAGGGTGGATCGCGCCAGCCCCGCCTGCCCCGCCGCCTGTTCCAGCGTCCAGCCCCGGGCTTTGCGCAACTCACGCACGCGGATACCCAGATCCAAAGGCTCAATTCCCGCGATTTCTCCGCTTTCGCGGGCGATTTTGATCATGCGTCTGGGATCGCTGGACATGGCATCGGTGATAGTGGAACCGATGCCTGCTTGCAACTGCGCTGACCATTGTGCGCCAGTGCTGGCTTTGCTGCGCGATGTTGCAGGGTGATGGTGCTTGACCCTGCACGCAGCAGACGCCAACAAGCAGGGGATCCCCTGCTGATGCTGGATGGCGTGATGATCCGACTTGATATCTTTTCCGACCCGGTTTGCCCGTGGTGCATGATTGGCAAAGCCAATCTTGACCGCGCTTTGGCGGCCCATCCAGATCATCCCTTTGCCATTGAATGGCATCCGTTTCAGCTGAACCCCGAAATGCCGCCCGAAGGCGCATCCCTTGCGCAGTATCTGGAGCGGAAATTTGGCAGCCGTGAAAAGGTTGTGCAGATGTTCATGGGGCTTGAAAACGCCGCGCAAAAGGCCGGAGTCGTGATGGATTTCGCCAAAGTCACCCGGCTGCCCAATACCCTGAACGCGCACCGACTGATCCATTGGGCGGGGCTGGAGGGGCGGCAAACCGCAACGGTATCAGCACTGTTTCGCGCCTATTGGCGTGACGGGCGCGATATTGGCGACGCAGGCGTTCTGGCGGATTTGGCCGGTGAGGCCGGTATGGACGCCGCGGCCATGCAGCGGCTTTTGGCCACCGATGCCGACGCCGATGACATTGCTGTCCGGGATAAGGACGCCCGCCGTAAAGGGGTGACGGCAGTTCCGACATTCCTGATTGCCCAACAATACGTCATGTCAGGCGCACAACCGCCCCAGGTTTGGGGGCAAGTGATTGACGAGTTGGTCGCAAAGGCCAAGGCGTTCGCGCCAAGGGACGCGCAGTAACGCCCATAAACATCTGAACGCCCCGCCATTTACCCCTGAAAGACCCTGACCCAATGACCCCCACCAAACCGCTGTCACAAGGCGAATTCATAGCGCTGATCGCTGCGCTGTTTGCCACCATTGCGATATCCATCGACGCGATGTTGCCTGCCCTGCCCGAAATTGCCGCCACCTTGTCGCCTGACGCCCCCAACCGCGCGCAACTGGTGGTGACCAGTTTTGTGTTTGGCATGGGGTTTGGCACGTTGTTTGCGGGGCCGTTGTCGGACGCCTTTGGGCGAAAGCCAGTGATTATGGTCAGCGCGGGGATTTACGTGATTGCGGCGATTGCGTGCTTTTTTGCCACCAGTCTGGAAACCCTACTGATCGCGCGGCTGGCAATGGGAATCGGGGCCGCTGGTCCGCGCACGGTTTCCATCGCCATGGTGCGCGATTTGTTCGCAGGCCGCGAGATGGCCCGGATTATGAGTTTCGTGATGATGGTGTTCACCTTGATTCCAGCGGTTGCCCCATTGATGGGGCAAGGCATTATCGCACTTGCAGGGTGGAAGGCGATTTTTCTGGTCTATATCGGCTTTGCCGCGCTGATCATGGCGTGGTTGTCGCTGCGTCAGCCCGAAACCCTGGCCGTGGCCGCGCGCAGGCCGTTGACCATACCCTTGTTGACGGGGGCGGTGCGCGAGTTGTTTTCGCACCGCATCGTGCTGGTATCATTGGTGGCGCAAACGCTGACACTGGCGTCGCTGTTTGCCACGCTGTCGTCGATGCAAGGCATATTCGAAATGCGGTTCGACCGGGCGGAAACCTTTCCGCTGTGGTTTGGCTTTATCGCGCTGATCTCGATGGGCGGATCCATCATCAACGCCCGCGTGGTGGTGCGCATCGGCATGCGGCTGGTGTTGAATGCCACCTATGTGGCGGTGCTGGGCCTGACGGCGGTATTGCTGGCGCTGATCTGGAGCGGTGCCATGCCCGACGTGCTGGCCTTTCCGGCGCATTTGATGTGGAGCATTTCGCTTTTTGCGATGATGGGCCTGTCGATGGGAAATCTGAACGCACTGGCGATGGAGCCTGTGGGCCATATCGCGGGGCTGGCGTCAGCGGTGATCTCGGCGATTGCGACGGTGGGATCGGTTATTCTGGCCGTGCCAGTCGGTCAGGCGTTTAACGGCACAGCGGTGCCGCTGATGGCGGGGGTAACGGTGTTTATCGGCGGGGCACTGGTGGCGATGCGGTTTGCGGGGAAACGCTAGGGAAGATGGGCAAATTGCCCATCTTACAGCCGGTTTGCAGTTCCGCAGGATGGGCAATCTGCCCATCTGTGGCATTTACCCCTTTGGCCGCACCACTTTTTCAGCCAGATCGCGCGCGATGTTGAACGCGCCTTTGATGCGGTCGCCATCCGATTTCATCTCGCCCATCAGCACAATCTTGTTGCCCACCACGCGGGCGGCCGGGCCCTGGGCCTTTATGAATTCCACCAACCCCGCCGGGTTGGCGAATTTGTCGTTGTGAAACTGCACGGTAGCACCTTTGACGCCTGCATCTATCCGCGAAATGCCGGCGCGTTTGCACATCGACTTGATCCGCACGATCAGCATCAGAGTGTTCACCTCTTTGGGCAGCGGGCCAAACCGGTCGATCAGTTCGGCAGCAAAGCCTTCGAGCTCCACTTTGGTAGCAAGGCCGGACAGCCTGCGATAAAGGCCAAGGCGAATATCGAGATCGGGGATATAGGCCTCGGGGATCATCACCGGCACGCCCAGATTGATCTGCGGCGACCATTGATCATCCATCGCACTCAGGCCCTGCAATTCACCCGATTTGATCTTGGCAATCGTGTCTTCCAGCATCGCCTGATACAGCTCATACCCGACTTCCTTGATGTGGCCAGACTGTTCTTCGCCCAGCAAATTGCCAGCACCACGCAGATCAAGATCGTGCGACGCAAGGTTGAACCCTGCACCAAGACTGTCGAGTGACCCCATCAGGCGCAGGCGTTTGGTGGCTTGTGGCGTTAACGGCGCGCGAGGTTTGGTGGTCAGATAACAATAGGCGCGGGTTTTTGACCGGCCTACCCGGCCCCGTATCTGATACAACTGTCCAAGACCAAACATATCGGCGCGGTGAATGATCATGGTGTTGGCAGTGGGGATATCCAGACCGGATTCGACAATCGAGGTGGCCACCAGCACATCATATTTGCCATCGTAAAACTGGTTCATCCGGTCATCCAGATCGCCCGCCGCCAATTGGCCATGCGCCACCACGTAACTTACTTCGGGCACATGGGTTTTCAGGAAATCTTCGACAAAGGGCAGATCGGCGATGCGGGGCACCACGTAGAAACTTTGCCCGCCCCGGAAATGTTCGCGGATCAGCGCCTCGCGCAGGGTGATGGTGTCGAATTCCGAGACGTAAGTGCGGATCGCCAGACGGTCTACTGGCGGTGTGGCGATGATCGACAGATCGCGCACCCCGGTCAGCGACAGTTGCAAGGTGCGCGGAATCGGCGTGGCGGTCAGCGTCAGCACATGCACATCGCTGCGCATTTCTTTCAGCCGTTCTTTGTGGGTGACACCGAAATGCTGTTCTTCGTCGATGACCAGCAGCCCAAGGTTTTTGAACCGGATGCTGTTGGCCAACAAGGCATGGGTGCCGATCACGATATCGACCGATCCATCGGCCATGCCTGCACGGGTGGCGTTGGCATCTTTGGTGGACACAAAGCGCGACAAGGGGCGAATGGCAATCGCAAAGCCGCGGAACCGTTCGACAAAGCTGCGATAATGTTGGCGGGCCAACAACGTGGTGGGGCAGATCAGCGCCACTTGCATCCCCGACAGGGCCGCCACAAACGCCGCACGCATCGCGACTTCGGTTTTGCCAAAGCCCACATCGCCGACGATCAGGCGGTCCATCGGGCTGCCTTTTTCCAGATCAGCCACCACATCGGCAATGGCGGAAAGCTGATCTTCGGTTTCCGTATAGGGGAAACGGGCGGCAAACGCCTCCCATATGGAATGCGGTGCCTCAAGGATCGGGGCATGCCGCAGCGCGCGTTCGGCGGCGATGCGCATCAGTTTGTCGGCAATCTCGCGGATGCGCTGTTTCAGCTTGGCCTTTTTGGCCTGCCAGGCACCGCCGCCCAACCGGTCAAGCAGACCGTCTTCATGGCCGTATCGGCTAAGAAGTTCGATGTTCTCGACGGGCAGATACAGCTTGGCGTTCTCGGCGTATTCCAGCGCCACGCAAGCATGCGGCGCGCCCAAGGCCGTGATGGTTTCCAGCCCCAGATAGCGGCCAACGCCGTGTTCGACATGCACAACCAGATCGCCAACGCTCAGGGTGTCCACCTCTCGCAGGAAATTGTCGGCTTTACGCTTCTTGCGCGGTTTGGAAACCAAACGGTCGCCTAAAACGTCTTGTTCCGAGATCACCGCAAGGCCGGGCGCTGTGAACCCCGCCTCAAGCGCCCAAACCATCAGATAAAGCCCACCGCGGCCTTCGGGGACGTCGCGAAAGTCTTTGACGTCTTTGGCACCGGTCTGGCCCTGATCGTCCAGCAGGCCCCGCAGGCGTTCACGTGCGCCGTCAGACCACGATGCAATCACCACTTGGTGATCTTGACGTAAAGCACGAAGATGATCAGACAAAGCACTGAACAGGCTGATATTTTCTTGTTGCCGTTCGGGCGCGAAACTGCGGCCGATACGCCCCATGGCGTCCAGTATCCCTGGCCCCGGCGACTGTTGCAAAGGCGACAGTTGCACCACGCGGTGATCTGCGACGGCGGCTTCCCAAGCGGCATCATTCAGATACAACAGGTCAGGTGCCGAGGGTTTATAGACCGTATCCAGCCGCCCCTTGGTGGATAACGCCTCACGCCGGGCGTCGTATTGATCGGCAATGCCATCCCAGCGCGCAAGGCGCGATGCGGTGACCTGATCATCCAGCATCACCGAAGCGCTTGGCAGATAGTCAAAGATCGTCTCTAACCGGGCATGAAAATACGCCAGCCAATGTTCCATCCCCTGATGTTTGCGCCCCGCCGAAACCGCCTCATACAAAGGATCATCAGACCCCGCCGTGCCAAATTCCACACGGTAGTTTTGCCGAAACCGGGTGATCGCGGCATCGTCCAGAATAACTTCGGACATCGGGGCAAATTCGACGGATGACAGCTTTTGCGTGGTGCGCTGCGTGGTGGGATCAAAGCGGCGCGCGCCGTCCAGCACATCGCCAAAGAAATCGAGCCGTACCGGGCCGCCATCACCGGGGGGGTAAATGTCAACAATACCGCCGCGGATGGCGAAATCACCGGGTTCGGCCACGGTAGATACCGGCGAGAATCCCATGCGGGCCAAAAAGCCTTTCAACTGCTGTTCATCCACCCGGTCGCCGACATTTGCCACAAAGGACGCAGACCGCATGACGTCGCGGGCGGGCAGCTTTTGCGTGGCGGCATTCAGGGTGGTCAGCAATATGAACGGTGCCGTCAGGCCGGCCGACGCCAAAGCCGCAAGCGTTGACATGCGGCGTGACAGAATCTCGGGGTTGGGAGAGACGCGATCATAGGGCAGGCAATCCCAAGCCGGCAGATCCAGCACCACGATTTTCGGGGCCATCACGCGCAAGGCGGCGCGCATCGCCTCAAGGCGTTTGTCATCGCGGGCGACGTGGATAACCGCCTGACCCCGGTCAAGTTCGCGCAAAATCAGCCGCGCATCATAGCCTTCGGGCGCACCGCCCAGCACAATCCGATCAGCTGCGCTTCCCACGTTGCCCGCCAATCAGCCCAACACGCCAATTTGAAGATTTTGATACATGCCAAACATCGAGGTGACAAAGATCGACACCATGCCCAGAAATTGAATGCTGATGCGGTGACGCGACAAGCGGCGATGCAGCATCGTGCCAGTGTTTTCGCCCGCTTCGATCAGCCGGGCCGACCGCACGGAAAGGCCGCTCAGGATGGCCATTGGCACGACGAAAAATACCAAAGCTTGTGCGAATTCAATGCTATAGTAGAAGCCAAGCATCAGCAAAGCCGAAATCATGAAAAACGCGAACCCGATCACCCAGGTTCCCGCCGTGCGGACAATAAACAACAACCGCGCCACATTGATGCGCACCATAACCTCCAGATCTTGCTGCGCGTCACCGCCATCACGCCGCGCGCGGGTGATAAGGTCAAACGGCACGCCCAGCACCCAATGGCTGGCTGATGACCATAGAACGGCCAGCGCGATCCAATACCACAGGTTCGAAAATGACCGCATGTCGATCATTTCGAAGATGATCTGATACCACTCCAACGCCCGCACACTCCTACCGCAATCCAAGATCGTCGCATTTGTCCGCTTGAGACGAACGCCTTTCCATGGCAGGCAGGGCGTCAGACCGCAAGCCCCTTTGCCCGTGCCCGCCCCGTTGCGCTTTGAGGACAACACCGATGCGACCCATTTCTGGCCCCACCCCCACCACGCGGTTTCGCCGCATGCGCCGCAGCCCTGCGTTGCGCGCCTTGGCACAGGAAAACACCTTGTCGGTGAATGATCTGATCTGGCCGGTGTTTGTGCGCGAGGGTCAGGGGGTGCGCGAACCCATCGCGTCAATGCCCGGCGTGGCGCGGCTGTCGGTTGATCTGGTGGTCGATGCGGCGCGCGAGGCCGAAGGTCTGGGGATCCCGGCGATTTGCCTGTTTCCCTACACCGATCCCGCCAGCCGCACGGTAGATTGTGCCGAGGCTTGGAACCCCGACAATCTGACCAACCGCGCCATTCGCGCCATCAAAGCCGCCGTTCCGGGCGTCGCGGTGATGACGGATGTCGCACTGGATCCCTATAACGCATTGGGTCACGACGGGTTGGTGCGGGACGGCATCATTCTGAACGATGAAACGGTTGAGGCGTTGGTAAAAATGGCGCTGATGCAAGCGCATTCAGGGGCCGATATTCTGGGGCCTTCCGATATGATGGATGGCCGCATCGGGGCGATGCGTCGGGCACTTGAGGCGGCAGGCCACCGGGACGTGGCAATTCTGTCTTATGCGGCGAAATATGCGTCCGCCTTTTATGGCCCGTTCCGCGATGCAGTGGGGGCCACAGGCACGCTGAGCGGCGATAAGAAAACCTATCAGATGAACCCGGCCAACAGTGACGAGGCGCTGCGGCTGGTCGAACGCGATTTGCGCGAAGGCGCGGATATGGTGATGATCAAGCCGGGCATGCCATACTTGGATATCTGCCGGCGGGTGAAAGATGCCTTTGGCGCGCCGACCTATGCCTATCAGGTGTCGGGCGAATACGCGATGATCCAGGCTGCCGCCGAACATGGCTGGATCAACGGCGATGCGGCCATGCTGGAAAGCCTGATGGCGTTCAAACGTGCTGGCTGTGACGGGGTGCTGACCTATTTCGCCCCGCGCGTGGCCCGGATTTTGCAAAACCGCTGATCGTGGTAAGCAAGCCCTTGCCGCATCTGTATCAGGGGCATGACAGCCCGCGCAAAACCCGCTATATCTGGTAGCAAGTCAGGCCAATCAGAGCCCGGCATCAGGCATAGAGGGCAGATTTAGATGGCACAGGTTTCCAGACGCAGCTTTTTGGCATCAGGCTCGGCGGCGGTGCTGCTGGCGGGGTGCGACACCAATGTGACGGGCAATGGCATCGGTTCGCGCGGATCGGCGCAGATTGATGCGCGCGTCGATGCCACGCGGGATTATTTGTTTCAGACTTATCCCGGCACCCGTGATCTGGCGCAGCGTGCCTATGGCGTGTTGTTCATGCCTTTGGTTACCGAAGCAGGCTTTGGCATTGGCGGCGGTTACGGTCGCGGTGCGCTGCGCATCAACGGGGCGACGGTGGATTATTATTCTGCCACCCGCGCCAGCATCGGCTTTCAGATCGGCGCGCAGCAATATGCCCATGCGCTGTTTTTCATGACCGATGGCGCGTTGACAGGGTTCCGCCGGTCAAACGGCTGGGCCGCATCGGCCGACATCCGTTATGCCACGCCAGATCAGGGCAAAACGATTGGTAAAGAAACAACCGAGTTGGACCCGGTGATCGGGTTGATCTTTGGTCAGCAAGGCCTGATCGCGGGGGCGACATTGGCGGGGTTAAAGTATAGCCGGATCATTCCGTAGGGATGTTGCGACCATGGTGTGCGTGAAGGCACACCCTACATGGACGCAACTTTAGGTGATCTGTAGGGTGTGCCTTTAGGCGCACCACCCGCCCACGACCAGCCCGCCTACCTTAACCGTCGGATCAACCCCGACGTATCGCCGCGCCCGCCGCCCATCAATTGCACGTCTTTGTAAAACTGATCGACCAGCGCGGTCACCGGCAGACGCGCGCCGATCTGATCTGCGGTTTCCAGACAAATCCCCAAATCCTTGCGCATCCAGTCCACCGCAAAGCCAAAATCGAATGTGTCGTCCAGCATGGTTTTATGCCGGTTCACCATTTGCCATGATCCAGCGGCGCCTTGTGAAATCACCTCAACCACCGCTGCGCCGTCAAGCCCCGCCTTTTCGCCAAAGGCCAGTGCTTCGGACAGGCCCTGCATCAGACCTGCGATGCAGATCTGGTTCATCATTTTGGCCAGTTGCCCTGCCCCCGTATCGCCCAAACGCCGACAGATGCGGGCATAGGCGGCCATCACCGGCTCGGCGCGCGCGTAAGCTGCCAGATCACCGCCGCACATGATCGACAATTGCCCATTTACCGCCCCGGCCTGGCCGCCAGATACCGGGGCATCGACGTAACCCAGCCCAAAACCCGCCGCCACAGCCGCCAGCTCGCGCGTGACTTTCGCCGAAACCGTGGTGTGATCAACAAAGACCGCCCCCGCAGTCATGCCCGCAAACGCGCCATCCGTGCCACCGCAAACGCCGCGCAAATCATCGTCGTTGCCAACACAAGCGAACACAAACTCTGCCCCAACAGCGGCAGCCGCCGGAGTATCCGCCATTCGCCCGCCATGCAGCGCAACCCAAGCATGCGCTTTGGCGGCGGTGCGGTTATAAACGCAAACCAGATGCCCAGCTGCGGCAAGATGCCCCGCCATCGGTGCGCCCATCACCCCAAGGCCAAGAAACGCCAGCTTTGCCATCTTCACTCTCCCCGCATTGCCCCGCATTTGGCTTTGGACTAGGAAGGCACCAACGCCCCGTCGTCAAGGACAACCCACCTCATGCGGCCTACCCCATGCTGATCGCGTTTCGCTGGCTTTTGCGCGGCTTTACCGCCCTGATCGTGCTGGGCCTGCTTGCGGGGTTTTTGACCTATTATATTCTAAGCCGGTCTTTGCCGGATTATAACGAAGATTTCACCCTGCCCGGCATTTCCGCCCCGGTTGAAATTGTGCGCAATAACAACAACGTGCCGCATATCTTTGGCAAAACCGAAACCGATGTCTATTATGCTTTGGGGTTTGCCCACGCCCAAGACCGGCTATGGCAAATGACCATGCTGCGGCGCACCGCCCAAGGGCGGTTGTCGGAAATTTTCGGCGCGCGCACCTTGAAGATAGATGAGTTGGTGCGGCGGCTGGATATTTATACTTTGTCGCAACAATCGGTTCCCGCGCAAGACGCGCGCACGCGGTTGGCACTTCAGTCCTATGCAGCCGGGGTGAATGCGTGGATCAATCAGGTGAATGCCGGCGCCCGCGGGCGGGGCGCGCCGGAATTTTTCTTTTTCTCGAATGAAATCGCCGCATGGTCACCGGCGGATTCGATTGCGATCATCAAGCTGATGGCGCTGCAATTATCGTCGCATCTGGAAACCGAAGTGCAACGCGCACAAATGTCGATGCTGCTGCCCACTGAACGTCTGTCCGATATTTTGCCAGATGATCCCACCAGCGGTATCGCCGCCCTACCCGATTACGCGCAATTGATGCCGGGGCAAATGCCCGCAGTCGCCACCACCAAAATGGCCTATCTCGACGCCCCCTTGTCGCCGTTCCGATCAGCCGCGTTTGCGGGGGCCTCGAACGCCTGGGCCGCGATGCCAAACAGGTCTGCCGCCGGGGGCAGCCTTTTGGCCAATGATCCGCATCTTGGCTTTACCGCCCCCACCCTCTGGTATCTGGCGCGGCTGGACTTGCCAACAGGTTCGGTGATTGGGGCGACCATTCCCGGCATGCCGGTTGTGCTGTTGGGGCGATCGGAAAAGCTGGGCTGGGGCATTACCTCATCCTATCTGGATGATCAGGATGTGGTGATTGAACGGATAAATCCTGATAATCCAGAGGAATATCTGACGCCCGACGGCCCAAAGCCGTTCACCACCCGCAAAACGATCATTGCGATCAAAGACGCCGATCCGGTGACAATCACCCTGCGCTGGTCGCAATCCGGGCCGATCCTGCCCGGATCGCATTACGATCTGGCCTCGGTCACGCCTGCGGGCGATGTGGCGGCGCTGGAATGGACGGCACTGTCGGGCGCAGATACGACGATGACGGCGGCGATGCAGTTGATGATTGCGGGGTCGGTCGACGACGCGATCAAGGCAAGTGCGCTTTATATCGCGCCCTCGCAAAACCTGATGCTGGCCGATGCCAACGGGATTGCCATGCAAACCATCGGCGCGATGCCTGCGCGTGACGGCCGCCACCGCAGTCAGGGCCGGATGCCGGCACCCGGCTGGGAAGGGTCAAACCGTTGGACAGGCACCCTGCCCTACGCCGATAATCCGCGCTTTGTGAACCCCACATCGGGCCTGTTGGGCAACACCAACAACAAAACCATCGACCGTGCTTTTCCGCGTCATGTCAGCTTTTACTGGGGCGACACGCAGCGCATTCAACGCTGGCTTGCGCTGATGAAAACCCGTGCCGTGCATACCCGTGACAGCTTTATCGAGGCGCAGCTGGATACGGTTTCCCCCACCGCGCGCAGCCTGCTGCCGCTGATTGGTGCCGATCTGTGGTTCACCGGCGACGCCGCCCCCGATGGCACACCCGAACGGATGCGCCAAAAGGCGCTGGCGCTGCTGGCCAACTGGAACGGCGAGATGAACGAACATCTGCCCGAACCGCTGATCGCCGAAGCATGGCTGCGAAGCTTGCAAGACCGGCTGGCGCGCGATGAAATCGGCCCCTTGGCTGATCAGTTCGCCCACCCTGAACCTGTGTTCATCGAACGGGTGTTTCGCAACGTGGGCGGCGCGTCAGTGTGGTGCGATGTGATCCAATCAGCGGCGGTGGAAACCTGCACCGATGTGTCCCGCCAGGCGCTGGATCAGGCTTTGCTGGAATTGGCGGAAACCTACGGCCCCAATCTGGAAAGCTGGCGTTGGGGTGACGCGCATCAGGCGACGCACGACCACCCGGTGATGGGCGAGGTAACGCTGCTGCGCTATTTCGTCAATATCCGCCAATCGACCAGCGGCGGCGATACCACCTTGCTGCGCGGGCGCACCAAAGGCACCGGGGATAACCCCTATCTGAACGTGCATGGCGGCGGTTATCGCGGGGTTTATGATTTCGCCGATCCTGACAGTTCGGTGTTTATCACGGCCACGGGGCAATCGGGGCATCCGCTGTCGCGCCATTACGATGATCTGGCCGAATTGTGGCGGCGCGGCGAGTATATTCCGATGTCGCTTGATCCCGCTTTGGCGCGGGCGGCTGCGGTTGGCATCACCACCCTGACACCCGCAGCACAATGATATTGCACACATCGCGGCTGACCCTGCGGCGCCCGCAAATGGCAGATGCGATGGACTTGCACCGCGTGATGAGTAATGCCGACGCCATGCGCTATTGGTCAACTCTGCCGCATACTGATTTGGCCGTAACAGAGGCTTGGCTGGCCCGCAGTCTGGCGCACGAAACGGCCCTATCAGCGGAATTCGTGATCCTTTTGAATAACCATGTCATTGGCACAGCCGGAGGGTATGTGTTGCCCAGTGTCGGCATGATCCTGCATCCCGATTATTGGGGCCAAGGTCTGGCAGCCGAGGCGATGCGGGCAGTTCTTGCCCATATCTTTGCCACTTTCGCGGCGGATCATCTGACCGCCGATGTTGATCCGCGCAATGCGGCCTCGCTCGCCTTGCTCGCGCGGTTGGGCTTTGTGCAGACGGGTCAGGCAAAGGCCACATTTCTGTTGGGCGACGAGTGGTGCGATTCGATCTATCTGACGTTACCCCGCGATGTTTGGCTGCAGCGCAGCATTGGGCCTTGACCTTTCCCGTCTGCGCAACTTTATTACCCAAAACCAAGCGATAGGGAAAGATCATGTCCGTTACGTATGACGCTTGGATCGGTCGCACGGAAACCGCCGAAGACACGGTCACCCCCCGCCAAGCCCGGCAGATGGCGGCAACTTTGGGCTGCGATACCGCTTTGCACGAAAATGATCCGTTACCGCCGTTATGGCACTGGATGGGCTGGCAGACGGATACCCCAATGGCGGGCCTCGGCCCCGATGGTCACCCGATGCGCGGTGGGTTCCTGCCGCGAGTGCCGTTAGGGCGGCGCATGTGGGCAGGCGGGCGGCTGGTGTTTCATACCGATCTGAAGATTGGCCAACCAATGCGACGGCGATCTGAAATCCTGAAAGTGGTGCAAAAAACCGGGTCAACCGGCGATATGGTTTTTGTCACCGTCGGCCACCGGATCGACGGCCCCAACGGGCTGGCGGTGACCGAAGAACAAGATATCGTCTATATGGCAATGCCGGATCAATTCACCCCACCGCCGCCGTTGATCGCCGCCGATGCCCCCGATTGGGCAGATCCGGTTGCGATGGATACTGTGCGGCTGTTTCGCTTCTCGGCGCTGACGTTCAACGCCCACCGTATCCATTTCGATCTGCCCTATGCGCGCGAAGTTGAAAAATACCCCGGCCTTGTGGTGCATGGCCCGATGCAGGCAATGCTGCTGATGGGGGCTGCCCGCGATCACAACGCAGGCAAGGCCCCGACGAGTTTCAAGTTTCGCGGCATCCGTCCGCTGTTCCATTTCGACGTGCTGCGGCTGATGGGGTGGCCCGCAGCGGATGGAGCACAAAGCCTTGCCACGGTGACAAACGGCGATATCAGCTGCATGCAGGCCAGCATCGGGTGGCCGCAATGACCGCCCCGCTGACAGGTATGCGCGTGGTGGAATCCGCCGCCTTTATCGCCGTGCCGTTTGCGGGGATGACGCTGGCGCAAATGGGGGCCGATGTGATCCGGGTAGACCGCATCCAAGGCGGGCTTGATGCCGCGCGCTGGCCGGTGACGGCATCGGGTGCCAGCCTGTTCTGGGCCGGAATGAACAAGGGCAAACGATCACTTGCCGTCGATATGGCGCGCCCCGAAGGCCTTGAGATCATCGCAGCCCTTATCACCGCCCCCGGCCCCGATGCGGGGCTGTTTTTGACAAATTTGCGCGGGCGCGGTCCGCTGGATTACCCTGCCCTGTCGGCCCGCCGCGCCGATCTGATCATGGTGTCGCTGATCGGAACGAGGCGGGGCGAACCTGCGGTGGATTACACCGTCAACCCCGCCTTGGGCTTTCCGATGGCCACGGGGCCAATGGATGCCACAGCCCCGGTGGCGCATATGCTGCCTGCGTGGGATCTGATCACCGGGCAAGTGATTGTGAACACGCTGCTGGCTGCCGAACGCCACCGGCTGCGCAACGGCGCGGGCCAATTGGCGGAACTGTCGCTGAAAGACGTCGGCGCGGCGGTAATGGGCCATCTGGGGCTGATTGCCGAGGTCAGCATCAACGGTGTTGACCGCCCCCGCACCGGCAACACGCTTTATGGGGCCTATGGGCAGGATTTCATCTGTGCAGACGGCACGCGCATCATGGTGATCGGATTGACCGATCGCCAATGGCGCGGCTTGGTCAAAGTGCTGGACATGGGGGCCGCGATTGACGCTTTGGCGCAAAGCTCGGGCCTTGATCTGGCCCGGGAAGGCAACCGCTGGACCCTGCGCGCGCAGATCACCGCGCTGTTTGCGCCGTGGTTCGCCGCCCGCCCGCTGCCGCAAATTGCCGCGCTGTTTGACGCCGCCAGCCTGACATGGGCCCCGTTCAGAACATTTGCAGGCGCGGTCAACCATGACGCCGATCTGGGCCTTGATAACCCGATGATGCAGATGCTGGATCAACCCGGCATCGGGCGTTACATCACACCGGGCAGCCCGGTTACTTCAACCGCCCATCCCCGCTTGCAGCCTATGCCCGCCCCGCAACTGGGCCAACACAGCGAAGAGGTTCTCGCCGATGTATTGGGCCTTGGGTCGGCGCAAATCGGCGCATTGATGGACAAAGGCATCGTGGCGGGACGTTAGGCCCGTAAAATTTATCTAAAACTTGCGTTTCATCTGTCTAAAAATATCCCGCGGGGGAAGCGGCAATTGCCACAGCAATTGCCGATAGGGGGTGTGAAACCCCCGCTTGGCGGCACCGACATGCACCGGCCCATCACAGCTCGGCAAATCGCCCCGCCTGCCGCGTGGTCCAGCGCACTGTTATTTGCCAGCCGTCATCCCCTTGCACCTCAGACACCACCACGGCCTCGCCATGCAGCCAGGCATACCTGCGCCCATCGGCAAAGCTGACAGCCAAAACCGCCCCGGCCTTCGCCTCGTCAAAGGCCACTGACACGGCATCCAGCAAACGGTCGATCCCGGCACCCGTCAGCGCCGACACTGGATAGACGCCCGCGCGGTTGGCGGCCTGCACCGCCAGCCCTTCCAATTGCGCCGCTGGCACCAGATCAAGTTTATTCCAAACTTCAATCATCGGCACATCCGGATCAACACCCAAGGACGCCAGAATATCGGCCACATCCGCCGCTTGTTCCGCCGATTCCGGGTGGCTGATATCGCGGACATGCAAGATCAGATCGGCCTCCAGCACTTCTTCCAGCGTGGCACGAAAAGCGGCCACCAACTGGGTGGGAAGGTCCGAAATAAAACCTACGGTATCAGACGCAATCACTTTGCGCCCGGATGGCAGCACCACGCCGCGCATCGTGGGGTCAAGCGTGGCAAACAGCATGTCTTTGGCCAAAACCTCGGCCCCGGTCATCGCATTGAACAGGGTCGATTTGCCCGCGTTGGTATAGCCCACCAGTGCCACCAGCGGAAACGGCACTTTGCGCCGCGCCGCGCGGTGCAACTCTCGGGTTTTGCCCACCCGGTCCAACTGGCGTTTCAGCCGGATGATCTGATCGTCAATTGCCCGGCGATCCGATTCGATCTGCGTCTCACCGGGGCCACCAACGAAACCAAAGCCGCCACGTTGACGCTCAAGGTGGGTCCAGGCCCGCACCAGCCGCGTGCGTTGATAGGAAAGCGCCGCCAGTTCAACCTGCAACACGCCCTCGCGGGTGCGCGCACGATCGGCGAAAATCTCTAATATCAACCCGGTGCGGTCCAGCAGTTTGACGCCCCAGGCCTTTTCCAGATTGCGCTGCTGCACCGGGGTGACCGACCCGTCCACCAACACCAGATCAATTTCCAACGCCTTCAGCCGCACTGCCAGATCGTCTACCTTGCCGGTGCCAAACAACACGCCGGGATGCAGCCGCGCAAGGCGGGCCACTTCGGCCCCGATCACCTGCAATCCGGGCAAAGCCGCCGCCAGTGCCACCGCTTCGGCCAGCGCATGATCGGCAAGCCGTCGCGCAGGACGGGTTTTCAGATCGGGGTGCAGCACATAGGCGCGGGTCGGCTTGGCGGCCGTGCTGTGATGGTCGGTGCGCAGGTAGGCGCCAGCATCCTCGCCATCTGGCGCGATGTCATCGTCTTCGGGGTCTGATTGGTCAGAGATTACTCTTCGCCTTCATAAAGATTGATCGGCCCACCCGGCATGATCGTGGAGATCGCATGCTTATAGACCAGCTGCGATTGCCCATCACGGCGCAAAAGCACGCAGAAATTGTCAAACCACGTGATCACGCCTTGCAGCTTGACCCCGTTGATCAGAAAAATCGTGACCGGAACCTTGGACTTCCGCACATGATTCAGAAACGCATCTTGTAAATTTTGTTTATCGGCGGCCATTGGTTTTTTTTCCTTATTCTTAGTCGCGCTGAAGCTGGCCCCCCATGGCCCGCTCTGGCAACAATATGTCGCGCAAAACGCAGAGATTCCAGCCCCAAAATCAGTGTTTTAAGCGCCAAAGTCAGCGCCGCCAGCTGTCTGGGGCCAAAAGCGCCAGAATTGCCAGCGTTTCCAGCCGCCCCACCACCATCGCAGCCCCCAGGATCATCTGCGCAAACCCGTCCAGATCGCTGTAAAGCAAATAGACATCCGGCAGGTTTTCGGCCAGCGGCCCGGTGGTTGTAAGGCAAGACACCACAAAGATCAGTGCCGGCTCAAAGGCCATGCCGGTAAACGTCAATGCTGCGCAAAAGAACGCTATCGACAGCCCGAACAGCATGAAAAACACCCATGCCACATAGGCCCCTTCGCGGCGCATCTTTCGCGCGGCATGGCCGGAGCCGCCGACCGAATTGGGATGAATCAGGCGTTCCAACTCGCGCTCGCCATGGCGATACAGCGCATAAATCCGCAACAGCTTGACGCCCCCCGCTGTTGTTGCGACGCCGCCGCCCATGATGGCCAACCCCATCAGCACCAAACCGGGCGATTTCAACCCCGCCCAAGCCATCGCCCAATTGCCGCTGGCGGATTCAAATCCTGTGGTGGTCAGATAAGATAAAACAACAAACGCCCCACCCCACAGCGCGCGCGACGGCTGCGTGGTCACAGCCGCAGCAATTCCGATCCAGTGGCAGAAAAACAGCGCTAATGTGCATATCGCCACGATAATCAGACCCAGCCGCAGTTCGGGATCTTGCCAGATCGCAACACCTTGGGTTGCCAACACAGCCCCGGGCAGCGACCGCCGGGTCAGCACGGATAACAGAAACACAAAAATCAACATCTCGCCCAACACCCCGGATGCACTGGCTTGCAAACCTGCGATCGGGGAAATTCCCGATGTCGACAGCGTTGCCATGGCGTGGCAAAGCGCCACCAACGACGCATCTCCCGCCAAGATCAGCCCTACCCACAGCACCAGTGTCAGCCCGGCGTAGACCGGAAAAATCAGCATCGCATAGCGCACAATACGCTGTGACGGTTCGGCAATTTTGGTGATTTGCGATGTGCCGGTCGCCCCCCGCCCCATGCCGCGGCCCGTCGCAACCTCGGCCCCGCCAAGGTTCATCGGGGCCAGCACTGCAACGGCCATCAAAACTATGAAAAATCCCCCCAGCCACCCCACCAGTGCGCGCCACAAATGCACCGATGGCGGCAAGGACTGCGGGGCGAACAACGTGGCCCCTGTCGTGGTGAAATCCGACAACATTTCAAACCACGCATCACCAAAGCCGATGTCCAGCCGCATTTGCGTCAACGGTAACGCCAGCAAAACCGGCAGCACGATATAGGCCCCCGCCAACGCCGACAAATGGCTGCGCGCGGCATTTCGCGACTGAAAATTCAGCGTCGCAATCGCGATCATACCGACCAGCATCAAGACGATAATACCGGAATAGAAGAATCCGCGGGCCACGGTGTAATCACGCAAAATAACGGCATGAAAGGCGGGCAGCAGCATGGCAAGGCCTGCCAGCCCCATCAGGATCACCAAAAACGGCAGGT
The DNA here is from genome assembly GCA_031384605.1 of Cypionkella sp. Lineage (GTDB taxonomy): Bacteria > Pseudomonadota > Alphaproteobacteria > Rhodobacterales > Rhodobacteraceae > JANNAT01. The sequence continues at coordinate 100,790 of JANNAT010000089.1, read as the reverse complement.
CCAGCAGCCGGCGCATCGCCTAGAAAAAATCAATCGAGACTTGCAGCAGGCGTTCCACCTCGCGCACGTCTTTGGCCATCGCAAAAATGGCGATCACATCGCCGGAGTCAAGGCGCAGATCGCCGGTGGGCTTTAACATCCGTTCCCCCTTCATCACGCCGCCGACCAACACACCTTCGGGGAACTCTATCTCGCGCACCAGTCGGCCCGCCAAAGGCGAGGTGGACAGCACTTGCGCTTCGATCAGCTCGGCTTCTGCGTCGCCCAACGAATAGACTGATCGCACTTTGCCGTGGCGGATGTGGCGCAGGATCGACGACACGGTTGTGGCACGCGGATTGATATAGGCATCAATGTCCAGCGGCCCCATCAAGGGTGCCAGCGTCGGGTCATTGACCAAAGCAATCGCCATCGCACAGCCCGCTTGCTTGGCACGCACCGCCACCAAAAGGTTGGTCTTGTCATCATCGGTCACCGCCAAGACCGCATCGGCACGGTCAATTGCGGCTTCCAACAACAGGTCCATATCCATGCCATCGCCGTGTAGGACAATTGTACGAGAAAGACTGTCTGCCGCAATTTCGGCGCGCGCGCGGTCTTTTTCGATAATCTTTGCCCGAACACGGTCGGTGCGGCGCTCCAGCGCAATTGCCACCGCAAGCCCGACATTGCCACCGCCAATGATAACGATACGCTCTTGTTTTTTATTGATTTTCCCAAAAATCTCCATGGCGCGGGTAACGTCTTCGGAATGGGTGAAAAGATAGATCATGTCGGCTGCAAACAGCTGATCATCCGCATCCGGCGCAAAAAGCCGCCCTTGCCTGCGCACTCCAACCACAATCGCGCGCAACGATGAAAACAGCTCGTTCAGCTGGCGCAGCGGTGTGTTCAGCACCGGGCAATCCTCATCCAGCGCAATCCCCAACAGCTGTGCGCGCCCGCCCATAAAGCTTTCTGTATCAAAGGTTGCAGGCGCTGCCAGCCGTTGCAAGGCGGCCTCGGCCACTTCGCGTTCGGGGCTGATCACCACGTCGATAGGAAGGTGATCGCGGCGGTATAAATCGGAATAAATGGCATCCAGATAGGATTGCGACCGCAGCCGCGCAATTTTGCGCTGCACCCCAAAGATCGAATGCGCCACCTGACAGGTAACCATGTTCACTTCATCCGAATGGGTGGCCGCGATGATCATGTCCGCGTCACGCGCCCCTGCCCGCTCCAGCACATCAGGATAGCTGGCAAACCCGGCAACGCCCTGCACATCCAGCGTTTCCGTGGCGCGACGCACCAGATCGGCGTTCACATCCACCACCGTGACATCGTTTTTCTCGCCCGACAGATGCCGTGCGATCTGCCAGCCAACCTGGCCCGCGCCGCAGATGATCACCTTCATGCCGTGCCCCCTTGGCGTGTCGTAAGACCTCTTGCATCGCAGAACGGCCCGGCGCGGTCAATCAAGCGTCATCGTCGCCATCATCATCAACGCCACTGCGGCCCGATTTAGAGGTTGTCACCACCCCCAAAGATTTCAACTTGCGATGCAGCGCCGATCGTTCCATGCCGACAAACCCGGCGGTGCGGCTGATATTGCCGCCAAAGCGGTTGATCTGGGTCAACAGATATTCGCGTTCAAACACTTCGCGCGCCTCCCGCAGCGGCAGCGTGGCCATAACCCCACCCAACACCATACGCCCACCAGATTCGGCTGCCACTTCCTGCCCCGGCAACTCACGTGCTTCAACCGGGCCCGCGCCATCGCCAAGGATCAGCACCCGTTCGATCACATTACGCAACTGGCGCACGTTGCCGGGCCATTGCATGGTTTGCAGCATTGCTTCGGCCTCGGGTGTCAGGCTGCGTTGCGGCAGGCCTTGGGTGCGGTGAAACATGTCGATAAAGGCGCGGGTCAATTCCGGAATATCTTCGCGACGTTCGGCCAGCGACGGCACCGCGATTGGCACCACGTTCAGGCGATCATAAAGTTCCTGCCGCACCCGGCCTTGGGCGATTTCCACCCGCAAATCCCGCGTGGTTGATGAGATTACCCGCAGATCAACGCGCACCTTGTCAGCGCCGCCAACGCGCAGAAAGGTCTGTTCCGTCAACACCCGCAGGATTTTTGACTGCGTGCCCAAAGGCATATCAGCGACATCATCAAAATAAACCACCCCGCCATGCGCCTGTTCCAGCAAACCTTTTTCAACACCACGGTCGGTTGTTTCGCGGCCAAAAAGCACCTCTTCCATGCGTTCAGGTTCAATTGACGCCGAGGATACCGACACAAACGGTGCGGTTGAGCGCCCCGAATTGGTATGGATAAACCGCGCGGCCATTTCTTTACCCGCCCCGGCAGGCCCGGTCAGCATCACCCGACCGTTCGACTTGGTGACCTTTTCCAGCTGTGCTTTCAACGCCTTGAACGCCGTGCTTGATCCAAGCATTTCGCTGGCGGACACATCGCGGCGGCGCAGATCGGCGTTTTCGCGGCGCAACCGGCTGGTTTCCATCGCGCGGCTGACCACCACCATCAACTGATCAATGTTGAAGGGTTTTTCGATGAAATCATAGGCACCCTGTTTGATCGCAGCCACCGCAATTTCGATGTTGCCATGGCCCGAAATGATCACCACCGGGATATCGGGGTTGTCACGCCGCACCGATTTCAAAATATCAATGCCGTCCATCCGGCTGTCTTTCAGCCAGATATCAAGGATCATCAGGCTGGGCGGTTCGGCGTTAATTTCAGCCATGCAATCGTCAGAATTGGCGGCAAGCCGGGTGCTAAACCCTTCATCTTTCAAGATATCCCCGATCAGTTCACGGATGTCTTTTTCGTCGTCAACGATCAGAATACTGCTCATTCTATCCCCCAAGGCCTGTTACGGCAGCTGTGCGGCCAGTCCGCTTACGCGGGGTGCGGGGCAGACGGATCACCGCCATCGCCCCTATTTGGCCAGCGTTTCCTTCAAAAGCGGGCGCGTCTTCCAACGTCAGCGTCCCGCCATGTTCTTCGATAATTTTCTTGACGATCGGCAGGCCCAGGCCGGTGCCTTTTTCCCGCGTCGTGACATAGGGTTCAAACAGGCGCGCGCGGTCGGGCGGCAGGCCGATGCCGTTGTCGGCGATGGTGATCACCGCTTCGGTTTCGCTGACATTCAAGCCGACGCGAATTTCGGGGGAATGCCCCATTGGTATTTCTTTTTCATACAAGGATTCAATGGCTTCTCCGGCGTTCTTAATCAGATTTGTTAAGGCCTGACCGATCATTGTGCCGTCCAGTTCCATCACAACCGGGCCATCCTTCAAGCTGCGCCGAAACCGCACGCCCGGCTGGCCATTTTCTTGCAACATCACTGCGGCGCGCACCAAAGCCGTCAGATCGGTTTCGCGCCGGTCGGGCTCCGGCATGCGGGCAAATTTGGAAAACTCATCGACAATACGGCGCAAGTCGTTGGTTTGGCGCACGATCACGTCGGTATACTGATCCAGATCTTCGGGGTCTTGCACTTGGCTGCGAAACTTGCGTTTGATGCGTTCGGCAGACAACTGGATCGGCGTCAGCGGGTTCTTGATTTCATGCGCGATGCGGCGCGCCACATCACCCCAGGCGGCCATGCGCTGGGCCGATACCAGTTCGGTTACATCATCAAAGGCCACAACATAGCCTTCCAGCGCGCCCGCTTCGCTGCGGCGCAGGCTCATCCGCACCAGCAGGCTTTCCAGCTTGCCTTTGCGGGTCAGGCGCACTTCGTCTTGCACCGCCAACCCGCTGGCGTCGCGCAGACGGTCAAACAGCGGCGCAAATTCCGGCACTGCCACTGCAATGGCCAGATCATGGGTGCCTTCGGGAAAATCCAGCAGGCGCGCAGCGGCGCGGTTGGCAAAATCAACCCGGCCCTGATCATCCAGCCCGATCACCCCGGCGGTAACATTGGACAAAACGGAATCAAACAACCGCCTGCGTTGTTCGGTCTGATCGCGGCTGCCTTCCAACGCGGCACGCTGGCCTTTTAACTGCAGAGTCATCTGGTTGAAAACACGGCCCAAAGTGGCGATTTCATCATCGCCTTCTTCTTCCAGCACCTGCACATCCAGATCACCCTCTCCGACCCGCGCCGCCGCCGACGCCAGCCGCCCCACCGGGCGTGACAGCCCTTCGGCAAACCACAATCCCAACCAGACAGCGGCCAGAATCAATATCAGGGCAAAGCCCAGATACAGCAGGCCAAAATTGAACAGCACCGTGCCACGTTCGCGTTCAAGCTGTTCATAAAGGGCGACGGTTTGCTTGGTTTCATCCAGCAACGACAGGATTTTACCATCAACTTTGCGCGAGATATAAAGATAGCGGTCGGGAAAGGCCGTTAGGTAAATCAGGCTGCGAAATTCGTCATTGGCCCAGTCTTCTATCACCACAACATCGCCGGCCTTGGCGCGGGCCAGATCCGCCGCAGTGGGCAGTTCGAAATCAAAAAGATAGGATCGCTCCCCTCGGGTTTTAAGGCCGCCTGCGCCGTCGATCAGGAACACCTCGCGCAAACCACGCTGCACGGCTGCCTGACCTTGGGTCAGCACCGGGCGCAACTGGCTGTCTTGCAACAACGGCGTCGATGCTTTGGCCTGATTGAGATAGGCGGCCAATGCTTTGGCATCATCGGTCAGCGCACGGGTTTGTTCATCTTCATAGGCTTGCGCTGCGGCCAGTGAATTGCCCACCACATTGCTGACCCGTTCGGAAAACCACCCTTCAAGCCCGATATTCACGGTCAGCACGGCAAAGATTGCCACCAACACCGTCGGCACCAGCGCCACGATGCCAAACACCCCGGTCAAACGCAGGTGCAATTGCGATCCGGCTGATTTGGAACGCCGATCAGAAATCATCCGCACCACGCGGGCCAGCACCAGCGCCGCAACCACTAGCACATAGACCAGATCGGCCAACAGAACCAAACGCAGGTATTGCGAACTGGCCCCCAAATTGAACGGACCAAGGCCAAGGAAGGTAGCCACTGCCAGCAAGGGGCCCAGAAACACCAGAGCAAAGGTCATGCCGGTCTGAAAACGCCGCTGACGGCGCAACCTCGAAAACCTTAGCCATGCCTCACTGCTGTAACTGCGCGTCACGACGGCATTGATCCACTTTTACAGGGGCAACTGCGTCTTGCCCGCCACAGGTTGTGCCCGATGTGTAACGTTACCAATCAGACACGCGTTGTGGCTGTTTTACATCAGTTTGCGGCGCCGTGTCACGCGGATATCGAGGTCTGTGATCTTCTTACGCAAGGTATTGCGATTGATCCCCAAAAGATCAGCACATTTTGCTTGGTTACCCGCGGTAGCGTCCAAGGCGATTTCAATCAAGGGCACCTCTATTTCACGCAAAATCCGGTCATAGACCCCGTCGGGGGGCAGTTGCCCGCCATGCAAATCAAAATAGCGCTTTAAATGTCGCGCTACTGATGCCGATAGTTTTTCGCCTTCGATCACGCCGCCACGCGGCGAGGATGCGGCCATCGGGCCGCCCAAAGTGGCTTCCAGCTCGGCTTTGGCAATTTCCGGTTCGGTTGCGGTGACCAGCAGACGTTTCAAGGTGTTTTCCAACTGCCGCACATTGCCGGGCCACGGAAAGGCCCGCACGATGGCCATGGCATCGGGTGACAGGCGGCGCTGACTGCCGGTATCGCGTTCCCCCCGCGCAAGGAAATGTTCAGCCAGAAGCGATATATCCTCAACCCGTTCGCGCAAGGGCGGCACGTGCAGAGTAACACCGCCAAGCCGGTAGAACAGATCCTTGCGAAAATGCCCCGCCTCCAGCCGCGCGCCCAGATCAATTTGGGACGTGGCCATAATGCGCGGGCTGTGATCGCCCATCACATCCAGCATCCGCACCAGACGGGCCTGCGCGTCATCATCAAAATCCGACACTTCATCCAGCACCAACGACCCCCCTTTTGCGCGCGCCAGCAGGGTGGAAATCCCCTCCATGCCGCCCAGATCACCGGCTTGGGCGACAACAAACGGCAAGGATCGACGATCAGAAAAATCATGGATCGCCCGCGCGATCAGCGATTTGCCGGTGCCCGATTCGCCCGATATCAGCACCGGCAGATCGGCGTTCATCACGCGGGCGACCAACCGATACAGCGCTTGCATCGCGGGCGTGCGGCCCACCAAGGGCAGATCGTCCATCGCTTCGCGCGGGGTGATCACCGCCTTTGGCAGCCGGCGTTTCATGTCCAGCGCACGGGCCGACCGTTTCATCAGATCGGGCAAATCAAACGGTTTGGGCAGGTAATCAAACGCCTCGGCCTCGGCGGCCTGAATGGCCGTCATGATGGTGTTTTGCGCCGATATCACGATCACCGGCAGGCCGGGGCGCAGTTTGGCGATTTGCGGCAGCATCTCCAGCCCGTTGCCATCGGGCATGATCACATCTGATATCACCAGATCGCCTTTGCCCTCTTCAACCCAGCGCATCAGCGTCATCAGACTGCTGGTGGCATGCACTTTGCAGCCCGCCCGCGTCAGCGCTTGCGTCAGCACAGTGCGGATTGTGCGGTCATCATCGGCCACAAGAACGGTGCCATCCATTTACGCGGTCTCCTCAATCAGCCCACGCGGGGCAAGCGGCAACGATATCCGGAACGCCGTGCGCCCCGGAACGGAATCAACGGAAATCCAGCCTTCGTGATCGGAAATAATCTTGGACACCAGGGCCAGCCCCAGCCCCGTGCCGCCCTCACGGCCCGACACGAACGCCTCAAATATATTCTCGGCAATGGCGGGGGGAACGCCGGGGCCATCGTCGATGATCTCGATTTGCAAGGGCAAGGCTGTGCCGGTGCCGTCTTTACGGCGCCAGCGCAACGAGTGGTCATAAAACGTATGCAGCCGGATGGTGCCGCCTTTGCTACCAGCGGCTTCGGCGGCGTTCTTCAACAAGTTTAAGAACACCTGCATCAGCTGATCGGGGTCGGCATAGGTGGCGGGCAGCGACGGATCGTAATCTTCGACAATCAACATCCGCGCGCCGAAGCCCACCAAGGCCGAGCGGCGCGCGCGGTCCAGTGCATCGTGCAGGTTTACCGCGCGGCGTGCGGGCGGGCGCAGATTGCCGAACTGTTCGACCTGCTCCAGCAGTTTGACGATGCGGCGGGTTTCCTCGACGATCAGGTCGGTCAGTTCCAGATCTTCGGGGCCAAGTCCCATCGCCAGCAGCTGCGCTGCCCCCGAAATGCCCGCCAAGGGGTTCTTGATCTCATGCGCAAGCATTTCGGCCATGCCAATTGCCGATTTCGCCCCTGCCGTGTTGTGCATCGCACGTCCCATTCGGTCGGCAATTTCGCGGGGGGATATCAGCACCAACAGCATATCGGGCGCGTCTTGCAAGGGCGCCACCTGCAGCGCGCATTGCACCGGCGGGCGATCACCCGAGGTGACATCGGCCTCGGCAATGAACAGGGCCGCATCATGCGCGCGGGCGCGGGCCATGGCATCTTCGATGGGTGCATCTATTGACACGCGGTCCAGCATCGGATGACCGATCAGGCTGCGCGCCGAGGCGTTCAGAAAAATCTCTGCCGCCGGGTTCACTTCGGCAATGCGGCCTGTGGCGTCTATAATCAACGCAGGCAGTGGCAGCGATGGCCACAGTGAAGCGGTGGACAGAACACTCATGCGGCGGCCTGCGATTGGTCTTGGAACACCGCGCGGATCAGGCGGCGCACGGCGCATGGATCATCACTGGTCACCAATGACGCGCGGTGCGCGCCAAGGCCCGCGCCGTCCAGAAACCAGCCCAGATGTTTGCGGGCCACGCGGGGGCCAAGATCGGGGCCGTAGAATGCCTGCATCTGATCGTAGTGTTCGATCACCAGATCGGCCAGTGCCGCGCCGTGTGGCACAACGGGGGCAGCAGTGCCATACAAAGCGGCAGAGATTTGTGCCAACACCCATGGCGCGCCTTGCGCCCCGCGCCCGATCATCACGCCATCAGCCCCCGAGTGGTGCAGTGCGGCGCGGGCGGTGCCAGCATCAACGATGTCGCCATTGGCGATCACCGGGATCGTCACGGCGTCTTTAACCGCACGAATCGCCGCCCAGTCTGCGCTGCCCTTGTAGAACTGACAGCGCGTGCGGCCATGAATGGTGATCATCGCAATCCCGGAGCTTTGGGCGCGCCGGGCCAAGGCTGCGGCATTCAGCGTATCGTCGTCCCAGCCCAGCCGGGTTTTCAGCGTAACGGGCACATCGACGGCACTCACCACGGCGTCGATCAACCGCAGCGCCTGATCAAGATCGCGCATCAACGCCGATCCGCAGGCCCCGGTGGTCACCCGTTTGGCAGGGCAGCCCATGTTGATGTCAATCACCTGCGCGCCCATGCCTGCGACATAACGTGCGGCCTCGGCCATCCAATGGGCCTCACGTCCGACCAGTTGCACCGACGTCGCACTTTCACCAAAGCCCAGTTCCGCGCGGGCCCGCGCCAGCGGCTTGGCTTGCACCACCTCTTGGCTGGCGACCATTTCCGATACCACCAACCCCGCCCCAAACCCCGCCACCATGCGGCGGAACGGCAGATCGGTGATCCCCGCCATAGGTGCCAGAATCACCGGTGGGTTAAGGGAGATATTTCCAAGCTGATGCGTCATTGACCGTCCATATGTTGGGCAAACCTTGCGCCACTCTTGCGATATGGCCAAGAGATCGCCTGCGCTTTATGCCTGATTTTTCGGCAATGCACAAATATTGTGCGGATACGCTGCTTTTGCAGGCCAGATTGTCATGCGGACGGCTGTGTTTTAGACAGGTGGTCATAGGAGATCGCAATGACCATCGCCGCCATCATCACCGCCGCAGGGCGCGGCACCCGCGCCGGGGGAGCTTTGCCAAAGCAATGGCAGATGCTGGCAGGGCGCCCGGTGGTGGCGCATGCGTTAGACGCGTTTGCGGGCATGCTGCGGGTGTTGACGGTGCATCCAGATGACAGGGCGCGGGCCAGTGCCTTGCACAGCGATGCCATCATCGTTGAGGGGGGGGCAACACGCACCGCTTCGGTGCGGGCGGCCTTGCAGGTATTGGCGGGGCGCGGGGTGACGCGGGTTTTGATCCATGACGGCGCGCGGCCTTTGGTGTCGCAGGCGGTGATTGCCCGCGTTATCTTGGCGCTTGACGGCCATGCAGGCGCTGCCCCTGCCTTGGCCGTATCCGATGCGCTGTGGCGCGGGGCGGATGGTTTGGTGAACGGCACCCAAGACCGCAGCGGGTTATACCGGGCGCAAACGCCGCAAGGCTTTCATTTCGACGCAATTCTGGCGGCACATCTTGCCCATCCGGGCGATGCGGCGGATGATGTCGAAGTGGCGCGCGCGGCGCGGCTGGATGTGGCCATCGTGGCCGGGGATGAGGCAAACATAAAGCTGACTTATCCCGGTGATTTCGCGCGGGCCGAAGGGCTGATAAAGGACAGGTCGATGGATATTCGGGTGGGCAACGGCTTTGACGTGCATGCCTTCACGGCAGGCGATCAGGTTTGGCTGTGCGGCGTTTCGGTGCCGCATTCCGCCGGATTGTTGGGCCATTCCGATGCCGATGTGGGCATGCACGCGCTGACCGACGCGATTTATGGCGCGCTGGGCTTGGGCGATATCGGGGTGCATTTCCCGCCCAGCGATTCACAGTGGAAAGGGGTTGGCAGCCACATCTTTTTGCGCCATGCGATAGAGCAGGCGCGCGCGCGCGGGTTTGCCTTGGCCAATTGCGATGTGACTTTAATCTGTGAGCGCCCCAAGATCGGGCCGCATCAGGCGGCAATGCGCACGGCACTTGCCGCAATCATGGGGATGGAAGTGGAGCGGATTTCGGTGAAAGCGACCACGTCAGAAGGCCTTGGGTTCACGGGCCGCGAAGAAGGTATTGCCGCCATGGCCACCTGCGCGCTGGTGCGGGTATGAGCCGGGCCATCGCGATATTCTTTGGCGTAGGGTTGCTGCGCCCTGCACCCGGCACATTGGGATCGGCAGTTGCCATCGGTTTGGGTGTGCTGATTTACGGCTATCTGGGGTTTCCCGCGCTATTGATCGCCACAATTGCAGTAACCGCATTGGGGTTCTGGGCGGTGGGGCGCGAACTGGCAGACAGGCCCGGCGATGACCCGTCAGAATTCGTGATCGACGAGGTGGCAGGCCAATGGCTGGCACTTTTGTTCCCGGCGGCGGCGTTCTGGTGGCAAGGCTCGGATGGGTTGTTGCCCTACCCCGCCCCTTTGGCTGCGTTTGCGTTCTTCCGGCTGTTTGATATCTGGAAACCCTGGCTGGTGGGTCGGGCCGATGCGCGCCACGATGCAGCGGGTGTGATGCTGGATGATCTGTGGGCCGGGCTGTTTGCCGGTGTTGCCGTGATTGTGGCGGGCGTGATTTATCATGTGATTTTATTTGCATGAGTGTTGCGGCAATCCTGAACCTTGCCCGCAGCCTTGGCTGGCGGATTGCAACAGCTGAAAGCTGCACCGGTGGGATGGTGGCGGCAGCGCTGACGGATATAGCCGGGTCATCCGATGTGTTTGATCGCGGCTTTGTAACCTATTCAAACGCCGCAAAGATCGACATGCTTGGGGTTAACCCTGCCACTTTGGACGCATTTGGCGCGGTATCGGAACAGGTTGCGCTGGAAATGGCGAAAGGGGCCTTGGCACATTCACACGCCGATCTGGCGGTTTCGATCACCGGTATTGCAGGCCCCGGCGGATCAGAGTTCAAACCCGAAGGCCGGGTTTGTTTTGGTTTGGCGCAAAGGCAGGGGTCAGTGATCGTTAAGACCTCAGAGTTTGGCGCAGTGGGCCGCGCCACGGTTCGGATCGCCGCGCGCGATCATGCCTTGGCGATGCTGCTGCACGCGATGGTGCGATTATAAAATCGCCCTGAAATGGGCCACTGCCCCAAATTGACGCACATTTTATAGGCGATTTACAAACTGCCTTATATTTTGGCGCGTATTTTACCAATTGCGGCTTTTCACGGCCCCGCTTTGCCCGCTTTACAGGCGAACTTGGACATCCGGAGTTGCCATGAACGCCGCTGACACAGCCTTTATCCTGATCGCGACCGCCCTTGTGCTGTTCATGACCCTGCCCGGTCTTGCGCTGTTTTATGGCGGGCTTGTGCGGGCGCGCAACGTGCTGTCGGTGTTCATGCACTGCTTTGCCATCGCCGCGTTGATGAGCGTGTTGTGGCTGGCCTTGGGCTATACCATCGCCTTTGGCGGACCGGGGCAAATCTGGGGCGGATTGGGCAAGGCATTCCTGAACGGTGTCACGACCGAAAGCCTGACCGGAGCCCTTCCCGAAGTGCTGTTCTTTGCGTTTCAGATGACCTTTGCCATCATCACCCCGGCGCTGATCGTGGGGGCTTATGTTGAACGGGTGGGATTTGGGTTTGTGCTGCTGTTCTCATCGCTATGGATGCTGGTGGTTTATGCGCCGGTCGCGCATATGATCTGGGGCGGCGGCATGCTTGCCGATGGCGGGATTTTTGGCGCGATGGGCGTGCGCGATTTCGCGGGCGGCATCGTGGTGCATGAAACCGCGGGGATTGCGGCGCTGATCGTGGCGATCGCCTTGGGTCCGCGCAAGCAAAAGACCACGCCGCCGCATTCGCCGGGCATGGTGATGCTGGGGGCGGCGATGCTGTGGGTTGGCTGGTTTGGTTTTAACGGCGGATCGGCGCTTGCGGCCAATGGGCAGGCCGCGATGGCCATCACCGTCACACATTTGTCAGCCGCCGCTGCCAGCCTGTCCTGGGCCTTGTGGGAGCGGATCAAGTTTGGCCGCGCGTCATTGGTGGGGTTGGTCACGGGCACCGTGGCGGGGTTGGCGTCAATCACGCCGGCAAGTGGTTATGTCGGCCCGATTGAGGCGCTGATTATCGGGGCTGTTGCCGGGATTTTGTGCCAAGAGGCGGTGTTGGTTGTGAAAAACCGTCTGAAGATCGACGACACGCTGGACGTGTTTGCCGTGCACGGCGTTGGCGGCATTTTTGGCACGATCATGGTGGCGGCGTTCGGGGCGGGCACTTGGGCCGCGCAACTGGGCGGGCTTGTGGTGGTTGGGCTTTGGGCGGTTGTCGGCACCTTTGCGCTGGTCAAGCTGTGCGCGCTGATCACGCCTTTGCGGGTTGATGCCGAGACGGAGTCGAATGGCCTTGACCTGACCGTGCATGGCGAGCGCGCTTATGAGCTGACGTCGTAGGGCTTAACCGTATAGTTTGGCCGCACGCGCCTCAAACGCGCGCACAACGTGGGCCATGGCCTCGTTGAACACCAAACCGATGACACCCGCCAGAATGGCGTTGCGAAATTCGAAATCCACTTCGAACGCCACGTCGCAGCCACCTTCGGGCAAGTCACGAAACCGCCAGACCGATTTCAGATGCCGAAATGGGCCATCGACATATTCGGTTAGAATCATCTGTTGGCCCGGCAGCAATGTTACCCTGCTGCCAAAGCGTTCACGGAAAACCTTGAAAGAGATCACCAGATCGGCCTCCATCACCTCACCGCCCTCAATGGCGTTCCGCGATTTGATCCGGGCTGCGGCCGTCCATGGCAAAAATTCAGGGTAGCGTGCGACATCTGCCACCAGATCATACATCTGAATGGCGCGGTGGGGCAGATGTTTGGTTTCGGAATGGCGCGGCATGGCAACCCTATAGGCGTGACTTGAGCCTGACTTTTGGTTACCAACATCAGGGAAATCAAGAGGGCCACATGCCACATCGTCCCTACGTCATAGATCAATTGATATCGGCCAAGGCCATTGCTGCGCGGGTGGAGACGCTGGCGCGCGAAATCACCGCCCATTTTCAAGGCTGTGACAAGCTGGTGGTGGTGGGGCTTTTGCGCGGATCGTTCGTGTTCATCGCCGATCTGGTGCGTGAAATCGACTTGCCGGTTGAGGTTGATTTTCTCGAAGCGTCTTCCTACGGCGATGCGATGCATTCCAGCCGAGAGGTGCGTATCTTGAAAGACATTCGCGGTGAAATAGCGGGCCGCGATGTGTTGGTGGTGGAAGATATCGTCGATACCGGGTTCACTTTGCATCACGTTGTGAACTTATTGAAGTCGCGCCAACCTGCCCGGCTAGAGGTTTGCGCACTGCTGGACAAGCCATCACGGCGCGAAGCGCCTATTCGCGCCACATGGACGGGGTTTGAGATACCCGATGAATTCGTGGTGGGTTACGGCATTGATTTTGCCCAACGCAACCGCAACCTGCCCTATATCGGCAAAGTGCGGTTCACCGAATGACCGGGCCGCTATGGCTGTTGCGGATGGCCCGCTGGGTCCGCCATCCGCCCTCGCCGGGGCGGGTGAAACTACTGGCGGTTGTCGCGGGGATCTGCGCCTTGATCTGGGGCATTGAATACGCAGGCTACTGGCCCGATTGGATGGCAACCAACGGCCGCGTCCGCGTGCCCCGGCCGTAAATCCGGCGGCCAAGTGCAGGATCGAAAAATACTGCATTTCTTTTCGCCTTGGCGACTGTAAACTGTTTACTTAAAGGTTTGACGACGCGGCTGTTGGCGCTGCCTGGCAGCTGTTTTCATCGCGTTTCGTCGCAGTATTGGAAGCTTTATCATGGTCCGTTTACCCTATGCGCTTGGTGGAATTTGTCTTATCGGATTTGCCGGTTTTTACGTGCTTTCCGCGCCACGGGCCCTGGACGTGGGGGCTTATGAACAGCTGACGGGCACTGCCGCGGCGGGCGAGGCGGTGTTCTGGGCCGCCGGTTGCGCGTCGTGTCACATGGCACCGGGCGCTTTGGGCGATGATCAGCTGATTTTGGCAGGCGGGCAGGAATTCCCGTCAGACTTTGGCACATTCGTGGCCCCGAATATTTCGCCCGACAAAGACCATGGCATCGGTGGCTGGTCGGTTGAGGATTTTGCCCACGCTATCACTTGCGGTATCTCGCCGTCTGGCCAGCATTACTTTCCCGCCTTGCCCTATGCGGCCTATGGCAAGATGGCCCCGCAAGATGTGGTTGATCTGAAGGCCTATATGGACGCATTGCCCCCCTCTGCCACGCCAAGTCAGCCGCACAAAGTAGGTTTTCCCTTTAACATTCGCCGCAATGTGGGGATGTGGAAGCTGGTGTTCCTGTCAGATGACTATGTGGTGCAAGGCGATCTGACGCCGCAGGTCGAACGCGGCCGCTATATCGCCGAGGCACTGGCCCATTGCGGCGAATGCCACACGCCGCGCAATGCTTTGGGGGGCTTGGACACGTCGCGCTGGCTGGCTGGTGCGCCCAATCCGTCGGGCAAGGGCGAGATTCCAAATATCACACCCGGCAAGCTGACTTGGTCGCAAGCCGAGATTGTGGATTTTCTGACCACCGGATTTACGCCGGAGTTTGATTCTGTTGGCGGCCTTATGGCGCATGTGGTGGAAAATATGGCACGCCTGCCCGAGGCAGATCGCGTGGCAGTGGCGGCGTATCTGAAAGCGGTGCCTGTGGTGGAATAAGCGCGCCCCTTAACCCCGCCCCAGCTTTTCCATCCGTGCCGCGCGCAGTTGCGCGAAATCTTCGCCCGCGTGATAACTCGACCGGGTCAGCGGCGTGGCGGATACCATCAGGAACCCTTTGCCATAGGCCGATGCCTCGTATGATTTGAATTCATCCGGCGTCACGAACCGATCAACCCGGTGATGTTTGGGGGTGGGTTGCAGATATTGGCCAATGGTCAGAAAATCGACCTCTGCCGCGCGCATGTCGTCCATCACTTGGCCCACGCCTTGACGGTCTTCGCCCAAGCCCACCATGATGCCCGATTTGGTGAACAAGGTCGCATCCAGTTCCTTCACCCGCTGCAACAGGCGCAAGGAATGGAAAGAGCGCGCACCGGGGCGCACGGTGGGGTAAAGACCCGGCACCGTTTCAAGGTTATGGTTGAACACATCGGGGCGCGCCTCGACCACCTTTTCAAGCGCGGACGGCGGGCACTTCAGGAAATCCGGCGTCAGAATTTCAATCGTGGTGCCCGGGCTTTTGCGGCGGATGGCGCGGATCGTCATGGCGAAATGTTCCGCCCCGCCGTCCTCCAGATCGTCACGGTCCACAGATGTGATCACCACATGGTTCAGACCCAGTTCGGCAACCGCATGCGCGACGCGTCCCGGCTCAAAGCTGTCAATATCGCGGGGTTTGCCGGTGGCAATGTTGCAAAACGAACAGCCCCGCGTGCAGATGTCGCCCATGATCATCATCGTCGCATGGCCCTGCGACCAGCATTCACCAACATTCGGGCAACCCGCCTCTTCGCAGACCGTCACCAGCTTCTTGTCGCGCAAAATATCGCGTGTGCGTTTATAGCCTTCGGATGTCGGGGCGCGCACCCTGATCCAATCGGGCTTTTTCGGCTGGGCATTATCAGGCTTATGCGCCTTTTCGGGGTGGCGTTGATCGGGAATCTTAAGATCGCGCACGGTTTTTTCCCCTCGAAAATTGGTTGCTAATACATAGTCTTCGCCTGTCGCAAAAGCAACAATCGCAGTTGCTGTGGGGCTATGCATTACGGGCATAGGCGAGGACTGGCGAAAATTCAGGGGACGTCAAAGCGATCTGACAGGCGGATTCTATTGCAGGATCTGACAATTATGGCTGATGCCCCCCCACCCTTGCCCACTGGTTTGCGTCTAGGGGCAAAGGACACGCCCCGCTTGCCACTGGAAAGCCGCAAAAAGCGGTCCTTGGCATAAATCCTGCCTTTTTGCCGCAGGTGTAAAGTTTTGATCACTTAAGTATATCTACTTAAAGTCGCGCCTGCATTTTGCTATGACTGGCGCAAATCACCCAAGCCCCCGGATCGGAGACCGCCATGGACGGAAATGACAGCGCAATCGCAGGCAAATGCCCGGTGATGCACGGTGCAGGCAGCCAAACCTCGTCCGCGGTGCGATCCAACCGCGATTGGTGGCCAAATCAGTTGAACCTGAAGATCCTGCATCAGCATGCGCCCGCGTCCAACCCGATGGGCGGGGCGTTCAGCTATGCAGATGCGTTCAAGGCGCTGGATCTGGCGGCGGTCAAAGCCGATCTGACCGCTTTGATGACCGACAGTCAGGATTGGTGGCCCGCCGATTGGGGCCATTACGGTGGTTTGTTCATCCGGATGGCGTGGCATTCGGCGGGCACCTACCGCACCGGTGATGGCCGGGGTGGTGCAGGGTCTGGCACCCAGCGGTTTGCGCCGCTGAACAGCTGGCCCGACAATGGCAACTTGGACAAAGCGCGCCGCCTGTTGTGGCCGATCAAGCAGAAATACGGCGCAAGCCTGTCTTGGGCCGATCTGATGGTGTTGGCCGGCAACGTGGCGATGGAATCGATGGGCTTCAAAACCTTTGGCTTTGGCGGTGGCAGGGTTGATGTGTTCGAGCCGGAGGAAGACGTTTATTGGGGCAATGAAGACATCTGGCTGGACGACAAACGCTATTCGGGTGATCGCCAGTTGGAAACCCCGTTGGCAGCCGTGCAGATGGGGCTGATCTACGTCAACCCCGAAGGCCCGAACGGCGCGCCTGATCCGGTGGCATCGGGGCGCGACATTCGCGAGACATTCGCGCGCATGGCGATGAATGACGAAGAAACCGTGGCTTTGGTTGCGGGTGGCCATACTTTTGGCAAGGCGCATGGCGCGGGCGATCCAACGCTGGTTGGCGTTGATCCTGAAGGGGCGTCGATTGATCAAATGGGCCTTGGCTGGCGCAACGCCCTTGGCACAGGCCGCGGCGGCCACACCACAACCAGTGGCATTGAGGGCGCGTGGAAGCCAAATCCAACGACCTGGGATATGGGTTATTTCAGGGTTCTGTTCAAATATGACTGGGATCTGGTGCGCAGCCCGGCAGGTGCGCAGCAATGGCGGGCCCGCGATGTGGCCGCCGAAGATATGATCGTGGATGCGCATAATCCTGCGGTTTTCCACGCGCCGATGATGACAACAGCCGATATGGCGATGCGGATGGACCCGATCTATGGCCCGATTTCACGCGCGTTTCAGGCCGATCCGGATGCTTTTGCCGATGCGTTCGCGCGGGCATGGTTCAAACTGACGCACCGCGACATGGGGCCAATTGTGCGCTATCTGGGACCAGAAGTGCCCACGGAAGACCTGATCTGGCAAGATCCGATCCCGTCAGCAGATCATGCGATGATTGATGCGGGCGATGTCTCGAACCTGAAAGCCATGATCACGGCGGCCGGCCTGTCGATTTCGGCGCTGGTATCAACCGCATGGGCGTCGGCATCGACGTTTCGCGGATCGGACAAGCGTGGCGGAGCCAATGGCGCGCGCATAGCCCTTGCCCCGCAAAAGGATTGGGCGGTAAACCAGCCTGCGCAATTGGCAACGGTTCTGGCCGCGCTTGCAGCGATTAGATCGACTTTCAATGCGCAATCGGGGGCGCGCAAAGTATCGCTTGCCGATCTGATCGTTTTGGCCGGCGGTGTGGCTGTTGAACAGGCAGCCAAAGCTGCGGGGCACAGCGTTGAAGTGTCGTTCACGCCCGGCCGCAACGACGCCAACCAAGAGCAAACCGATGTGGATAGTTTTGCCGCTCTGGAGCCCGGTGCCGATGGGTTCCGCAATTATCTGCGCACGGCCTACACGCTGTCTGCTGAAGAATTGCTGATCGACAAGGCGCAGTTGCTGACCCTAAGCGCACCAGAGATGACCGTTCTGGTGGGCGGTCTGCGGGTGTTGGGGGCCAATGTGGGCGGTGCCACGCAGGGGGTGTTCACCAACCGTGCGGGCATTCTGACCAATGATTTCTTTGTTAATCTGTTGGATATGCGCACCGCCTGGACACCAGCATCAGCAATGACAGACCTGTTTGAAGGCCGGGATCGCACCAGCGGTGCCGTAAAATGGACGGCCAGCCGCGTTGACCTGGTGTTCGGATCAAACTCGCAATTGCGCGCGCTTGCCGAAGTTTACGGCGCTGCAGACGGTGGTGCGTTTTTTGTGAAAGACTTCGTTGCCGCTTGGACCAAAGTGATGATGCTGGATCGGTTTGATCTGGTGTAGGCGCACGATCACAATCGCCCCGGCGAAGGCCGGGGCCTCTGGCAACGCTATGCGGCGACCTCGTACACGGCAAACACTGCACCGCCGGCGCGGTGCGGTTGTCCCGCGCGTAAAATCCTGAAAACGCTATGCAATAGCGTTTTTGCCCCGGCGCAGGCCGGGGCCGGATTTTACCCGATCAGTGGCCCTGACCGCCCATACGTCGCATCATAATGTCGCCGCAACCGCTGTAGTGCGATACGCAGCACGATCTTGCCCGACCGCGCTGCCCAGCCAAGCCGCTGTTCTGCGGTCTCGATGCCTTCCAGAAAACAGCACACCCGCAGCGCCACATCGCCCAGACCGGGGCCCAGATCGCGCAAGGCCGCTGCAACCCGGTCACGTGCCGCCAGCGGGCCTTGTGCCATGCCAGTATCGCCCCGATATCCGCCGCGATCTGATCCGGTCAGAAACCTTTCCCAGTTCTGCGCCACCTTTGGCCCCATTTGCGCCAATTCGAAATCTTCCCGCAAACGTTCCGCCGCCACGACCAGATCTTGTTCCAAAAACAACTTGCCGTCCTTTTCGCGCCGCCGCCCCAGCACCGCCACCGGGCTTTCCGCCAGATTATAGCGGTTGCGGCGTGGGCCATCCTCGGGCGCCGCATCGCGTTGATCCCCTGCAGGCGGTTGATCGCCAAAGACCGCCGCTGCTTCGGCCATCCCCGCAGCCCCGTCCTGATCCATCATGCGCCGCAACGCCGCGCGCCCGTCGTGGGTGATTTCATACTGCGCCACCCGTCCCGGCTTGCGGCAGATGATCCAGTTCTTCAGCGCAAAGGCCTGCGCCACAACCCGGTCAACAATGCCGGTTCGCACGGTGCGCCCATCCGGATATTCCCGCATCACCACTGCCTTTTCCATGTCCGGGGCAATCGCCAGAACTGCGCCGGGCTCTGCCAGACGGCGCAAGATAACCCTGCCTTCCGCGTGAATTGTGGCCTCGTCTGCCATCAGGCTTTGGGGACGAATGGGTGCCGACATGGTGGGGTCTTCCTTTCTGGCTGGGTGGTGGTGGGCTTGGGCCGCAACGTGCTGCAAGGTGGCCAAAGCCTCATCGACAAGCGGATCATCGCGGCGGCCTTCATAGCGCCGGATCAGCCGCATCACCGTTGACGCGTGCATTCCGTCGCGCCGCGCCAAAGCCCGCAGCGACAGACCGTCTTCGGTATGGTCAAGATAAAGCCGCACTGCATCTGGCAACCAATCGGGCAAATGAGTGAGCGCGGTCAGATTTGGCGGCAACGCAGAGGTCTGCGGCGGTTCGATTTGCATATCGTGGGTAAAGGCCAAGCTAAAGATGGGCATTGAGGTTAGGGAAACGTTAACAACCCTGCCGTGCATTGCTTACCTATTCGTTAATACCTGAGGCTTTTGCGATAATTGTTTCTAAATGATAAACAATGCCGAAATCCCGCGCGCGCTCGAAACCCTGTTTAAGCAACGCCCGGTTGTGTGGATGTAAGGTGGCACATCACCTATTGGAGAATGCCATGACCGATTTCCGTTCCCTGCTGGCAGAGTTGCGCCGCCCGCGCCTGTTGATCCGTGCCGCACGCTTTGGCATGCAAGAATATCGGCGTGACCGGGACTTGCGTCGTCTGGGCGCGCCGTTGGCCCCGATGGAGCGGTCAGTTTCCAAACTTTTTCAAGATGAAGCGGAAATAGAGCAAACCCGCCGCGCAGGCGACGCGTGCTATTCCGTGGCCCGTCATATCGAGGTGCTGATTGCCCTGATGGCCGAAGTGCGCCTGTTACCCCGCAGCCCTGTGCGGTAAGCGGCGTCAGGCCGGCGACGCGGCTGGTTTTTCGAAACGGTGCGCCGATCGGCGCACCGTATCCCTAATCAAATAAACGCGTCCGGCATTTCAGATTTGCGCCGGGCCACATAGGCATCCAGCGCCTCGCGGATGCCTTCATCCAAGCTGGGTTGCTGATAATCGCCCAACATTTTGGTGACCCGCTCGGATGCCAGCGCTTGGGTGTCGCGCGCGCCCTCTTCGGCCCAGGTTTCGAACGGTTTGTAATCGAACAGATCACTGCGCCAGAACGCAGTTTTGAAATTGGCTTGGGTGTGTTCGCAGCCCAGAAAATGCCCGCCCGGCCCCACTTCGCGCAGCGCGTCCATGGCCTGCCCATTGGTGTCCATCATCACGCCTTGGGCCAGATGGTGCAGCGTTCCCAACTGATCGGCGTCCATCACGAATTTCTCGTAAGACGAAACCAGCCCGCCTTCCAACCAACCGCAGGCGTGCAACATGAAATTCACCCCCGCCAGCAGCGCCATATTCAGGCTGTTCGCCGTCTCATAGGCCGCCTGTGCGTCGGGCAGCTTTGATCCGCAAAACGACCCGCCAGACCGATACGGCAGGTTCAACCGCCGCGCCAATTGGCCCACGCCATAGGTGATATGGGCAGCCTCTGGCGTGCCAAAGGTTGGCGCGCCCGAATTCATGTCAATCGAGGTCACAAACGCGCCCATGATCACGGGTGCTCCGGGACGCACCAACTGGCTATAGGCGACGCCTGCCAGACATTCCGCCAAAACTTGGGTCAAAGTGCCTGCAACCGTTACCGGGGCCATGGCACCGCCAACGATAAACGGCGAAATGATGGTGGCCTGATTGGCCTTGGCATAAACCTCCAAAGCACCCATCATGATGCCATCAAAGGTCATGGGTGAATTGATGTTGATCAGGCTGGTCATCACGGTGTTCTGGTCAACAAAATCGGCCCCGAACAGCAGCTTCGACATTTCCACCGAATCTGCCGCCCGGCTGGGTTCGGTGACCGACCCCATATAGGGTTTGTCGGTCAGCACCATATGCGCGTGCAACATATCCAGATGGCGCTTGTTTACCGGAACGTCCGTCGGCTCACATACCGTGCCACCCGAATGGTGCAGCCATTTGCTCATATAGCCCAGCTTCACGAAATTCTGGAAATCTGCGATGGTGGCATAGCGCCGCCCGCCAGCCGCATCGCGCACGAAAGGCGGGCCGTAAACCGGGGCCAATACCAGATTGCGGCCACCAACGTCGACGTTGCGGTCAGGGTTACGGGCATATTGAGTAAAACTGCGGGGGGCAGTGGCACACAGCTTACGCGCCAACCCGCGCGGAATGTGCACCCGCTCGCCGCGCACGTCGGCCCCTGCGGCCCGCCACAACGCCAACGCGCCTTCATTTTCGATAAAGTTAACGCCAATCTCTTCCAGAACCGTGTCGGCGTTCCATTCGATGATCGCCACCGCCTCTTCGTTCAAAATCTCAAAGTTCGGGATATTGCGCTGGATGAACCGCGCCGTTTCAAACGATACCGCCGTGCGCTCTGCCCGCCGGGTTGATCCGCCGCCGCCCCGAACCCTGCGTCCCACCACTTCGGTCATAAAATTCTCCATCGCAAACCGCGAACTGCGGGCCATTCGTTGCGCTGTTATGGCGCGATTATGCCCAAGGCCGCCCCCCGAATGCGCCGCAAATCCGCGAATACCGACATCGCGGGATTCGATAAGCGACAAATCGATTTCATCTTGGTGAAAATACCGCCAAGGGGTGAGGCCAAAGGCCGAGGGGGGCAGCGCCCCCCTAAAATTCTTCCTGCCAGAATTTTTCCTTGCCACCCGATCTTGTGATTCCCAGCCCCAAAGGCTAGGCAAATCCTATGATCCAGCATGACCGCCTTCTTATCATCGACTTCGGCTCTCAGGTGACGCAACTGATCGCACGCCGCCTGCGCGAGTTGAATGTTTATTGCGAAATACACCCGTTCAACAAAGTCGATGATGCGTTTCTGGCCAGCTTTGCGCCGCGCGCGGTGATCTTGTCGGGTGGCCCGGCGTCGGTGTTCGCGGATGGCGCGCCAATGCCACCGGCATCCGTATTCACCATCGGCGTCCCGGTTTTGGGGATTTGCTATGGCCAGCAAGTGATGATGCATTGCCTTGGCGGCCGCGTGGAACGGGGCCACGGCACCGCCGAATTTGGCCGGGCTTTCGTGACCCCATCGGCGGCGCGATCTGACTTGCTGGATGGCTGGTTTTTGGAAGATCGCGAACAGGTCTGGATGTCGCACGGCGATCATGTCAGCCAAATCGCCCCCGGCTTTACCGTTTATGGCACCTCGCCCAACGCCCCGTTTGCCATCACAGCCGATCCCGCGCGCCACTTTTATGCCGTGCAATTCCACCCCGAAGTGCACCACACCCCGCGCGGTGCGAAACTGTATGAAAACTTCGTCAAGCTGGCCGGGTTCAAAGGCGATTGGACAATGGGGGCCTACCGCGCCGAGGCCATCGCCAAAATCCGCGCGCAAGTGGGCAATGAGCGGGTGATTTGCGGGCTGTCTGGCGGCGTTGACAGTTCTGTCGCCGCCGTGCTGATCCATGAGGCGATCGGCGATCAACTGACCTGCGTGTTCGTCGATCACGGGTTGTTGCGGCTGGGCGAGGCGGCACAGGTTTTGTCGATGTTCCGCGACACCTATAATATTCCCCTGATCCATGCGGATGAAGCCGATCTATTCTTGGGCGCGCTGGCGGGTATTTCCGACCCAGAGATCAAACGCAAAACCATTGGGCGGCTGTTTATTGATGTGTTTCAAAAACACGCCAATGCCGTGGGCGGTGCTAAATTTCTGGCCCAAGGAACGCTTTACCCGGATGTTATCGAATCTGTGTCGTTCAGCGGCGGGCCATCAGTTACCATAAAATCGCACCACAATGTCGGTGGTTTGCCGGAAAAGATGGGGATGAAACTGGTGGAACCCTTGCGCGAGCTGTTCAAGGATGAAGTCCGCGCTTTGGGTCGCGAGTTGGGTTTGCCGCAATCGTTCATCGGCCGCCACCCCTTCCCCGGCCCCGGCCTTGCCATCCGCTGTCCCGGTGAGATTACCACCGAAAAGCTGGATATCTTGCGCGCGGCCGATGCCGTTTATATCGACCAGATCCGTAAACACGGGCTTTATGACGAAATCTGGCAGGCCTTTGCCGCGATTCTGCCAATGAAAACGGTTGGCGTCATGGGCGATGGGCGCACGTATGATTACGCGCTTGCCCTGCGCGCGGTAACATCTGTCGATGGCATGACCGCCGATACATACCCCTTTACCCATGATTTCCTTGGCGAAACCATGACACGGTTGATCAACGAAGTGCCGGGTATCAACCGGGTGTTTTATGACATCACATCCAAGCCGCCCGGCACGATTGAACTGGAATGATCCGCCTGACCGGCACCCTGACTTGCGCCACCCCCGATGATCTGATCATCGTTGAAACCTATCTGCCCGACCACATCCGCCTTAGCCGGGCCGAGACGGGCTGTATCCGCTTTGACGTGACCCAATCTGCCGATCCGATGGTCTGGCTTTTGGATGAAACCTATACCGACCGCACCGCGTTTGACGCGCACCAAACCCGCAATCGCGCGTCGGTCTGGTGGCAGGTGTCGCAAGGCTTGGTCCGCGATTTTCAGCTGACAGACCTAACATAATCCGGTTTTTTGCATCAGGCCGCTGCAGCTTTTGATCTGGCCCCGCCGAAAGCTTCGCGCTAGGTCTGGGCGCATGAGCCGATTGCAGTCAAATTTCCTGTTCCGCCATCGTGATTTTGGCCTGTTCTGGTTGGGCATGTTGCTGGTTGGGGTGGCGGCACAAATCCAATCCGTCACCATCGGATGGCAGATTTACACTGTCGCCCGCGAAACCCGCAGCATCGAGGAAAGCGCGTTTTTGGTCGGCATGGTCGGTCTGGCCGAATTTTTGCCGCTGTTTGTGCTGTCACTTTGGGCCGGGTCGATGGCCGACCGCCATTCGCGCCGCGCCATTGTGCTGATCAGCCTATGCGTTGAAGGGCTGTGCCTGTTGGCGCTGGTGGCGGTGGCCATTGAATCCTCGCCAAGTTTCAATCATATCTTCGCCATCGCCGCCGTGTTCGGGGCGGCGCGCGCATTCTTGTCGCCCGCGGCATCCGCTTTGGTGCCAATGCTGGTGCCTGTGGCGGATATGCCGCAAGCGATATCGCTGAAATCGCTGACATGGCAGGCAGCGGTGGTGGTCGGGCCGTCGATTGGCGGCGTGCTTTGTGCCATCTCGACGGCATTTTCTTTTGCTGTCGCCACTGGATTGTTGATGGGCGGTGTCGTGATCATGCTGTTCATGCGCGCCAACACAACGCCCGTGCGCCAACCCGGCAGCCAGTTGCAGCAAATTCGCGAAGGGCTGGCCTATACATGGTCAAATAAAATCGTGTTTGGGGCGATCTCGTTGGATTTATTTGCGGTTTTGTTGGGCGGGGCCACGGCCCTGTTGCCCGCCTTTGCGTCAGACATCTTGAACGTCGGGTCCGAAGGTTTTGGCATTTTGCGATCTGCCACTGCAGTTGGGGGTGTGATCATGGCATTGATTCTGGTGCGTTGGCCGCTAAGGCGCCATGCCGGTGTGCGGATGTTTTGGGCCGTTGCCGCCTTTGGCGTGGCGACGATCGTTTTTGGCCTGTCAAAGAACATGTGGCTTTCCGTCGCGGCTTTGGCTTTTCTGGGGGCCGCTGATATGATTTCGGTCTATGTGCGCCAGACCTTGGTGCAAATTGTCACACCCGACCATATGCGCGGGCGGGTGTCTTCGGTGTCGGGGTTGTTCATCTCTGGCTCGAACGAGTTGGGCGAATTTGAAAGCGGTGTTGTCTCACGCCTGATCGGTCCGGTTGCGGCGGCGGTGTTTGGCGGTGTGGGCACGATTATTGTGACCGGCACCTGGGCTTGGCTGTTTCCCGACTTGCGCCGCGCGGATCGGTTGGATGGGGCCGATCAAGATAAAGTCTAGTCTAGTTTAGTCTGGGCTTGGGCTTGGACCTTTGGCGAAAGACACATGCTCCCAGATTGCCACAACGGCTAAAATCACCGCAGCGGCCACATTCAGCCCAAGCAAGGTGGTAAACGATCCAGCCGCCGCGAAGACCACGCACATCCCCAAGCCCACAATATGGGACAGCGGAAAATACCGCGCCGATGACATCCACTTGAACAGCCCATTGCCCAATAAGAACAAGGCCACCCCACCGATCACCGACGCCGCTTCAACCAGCACGCCCGCATCATTTGGATGGGCAATCGCCCGCTCCGACCCGACCGCCGACAGCACAATGCCGGCCACAATCGGAATATGGATATAGCTGTAGGCCAACCGCGCCAGACGACCCGGATTGTCAGAATGTTCAATCTGAT
The DNA here is from genome assembly GCA_031384605.1 of Cypionkella sp. GTDB lineage: Bacteria > Pseudomonadota > Alphaproteobacteria > Rhodobacterales > Rhodobacteraceae > JANNAT01. The sequence continues at coordinate 75,437 of JANNAT010000089.1, read as the reverse complement.
GAACCGCGCGGGTGTAGCCAATATGAAAATACACCCACCACATCCCGATGGCCCCTGCCACTGCCGACAAGAAGGCCAGAATGCCCGACGGCGTCCAGACCATATCCGCAAAGGTTGCCCCGGATACCAGCAGCAATTCGCCCAGACAAATTATCACAAAAAGACCGCAGCGTTCGGCCATATGCCCGCCCAGCACATTCCAGTCGGTGGAAAGTGCGCGCCCCAGCCCCGGCACAAAATACCCAACCAAAGCCGCGATAAATTCAATGACAATCGCGATCAGCCAAAGCATGATCCGCGTCTCATCACTGGCCAGACCCCCCGAAATCCAGAAAAGCGATGACACCGTAAACCAGACAAAGATGCGGCCATACGCCAACTGGCTTGCCGGATTGTGCCACATCAACACCAAAAAGAACAACGTGCGGCCCATCTGCATCGTCACATAGGCCAGCGCAAACACCAAACCCCGCGCGCCAAACGCCTGCGGCACCGCCATCGACAAGAACAGCCCGCCCAGCATCAGCGCGAATAACAGACACCGCACCGCAACAGCATTCGGGTCCAGCAGGTTCAAAACCCAGGTGGTGTAAATCCACACCATCCAGATCGCCTGAAACAGCATTGCGGTTTCAAGCACCCCCTGCCGATCATAGTTATACAGCAGATTGTGGCTGATCTGGGTGATGGCAAAAACGAACACCAGATCAAAGAACAGCTCTACAAAGCCGACACGACCATCGGTGCCCCGCAAAATCTGATTGGTCATCCCGCCCCCCCAATCGTCTGCCAATACTTGCAAAGCCTAGTGCGGCGCGCCTTCGGCAGCAAGTCGGGCGGGCAGGACTCCGGGTTGGCGCGGCAAACGGGTTTTGCCCGATTTACCACATTGCAAACCTCACAATTTTGTGACGCGGCGTCATTGATTGACCGATTTGAAAATAGGCGCATAGGCTGATTTCAGACGCGCAAATACATCCCAAGACCCGCGACAACGATGGATCCGGACGAGTGCGACAATTTTACGGGGAGAGAGAAACATGAAAAATATCCTAACCACGCTTGGCGCGTTGGCACTGACGACGACGGCGCTGCATGCGGGAGGCATTGACCGGTCTGGCCAAGGCAACGGTGCCTTGTTTGAAAAGGGCGACTATACCGAATTCAGTTTCGGCAGCGTTGCTCCAAACGTTTCTGGCGTAGATGTGGCTGCTTTTGGAGGCGGACCATCGGGAAATGTAGCCGCGAACTATCTACAATTTGGGATGTCCGTAAAAACAGACTTAAGTGAAAATCTGTCCGCAGCCTTGATTTTGGATCAGCCTTTTGGGGCAGATGTGCTTTATGGTGCCGGGTCTATAGCCCTTGGCGGTACCCGAGCTGTGGCGAAATCGACAGCTTTGACAGGGTTGTTGCGTTATAAATTTAATAATGGGTTCAGTGCATTTGGTGGTTTGCGGTTGCAGAAATCAAGCGCGCAGGTAGATTTGCGTGGCGCCGCCTATGGCCCTTTCAATGGCTATTCCGTTGACTTGAAATCAGACACAAGCACCGGCTATTCGGTCGGTGTTGCCTATGAAAAGCCAGAAATCGCGTTGCGCGTCGCGTTGACCTACAATTCGGCGATTACCCATGAGTTTGCCACTCTTGAAACCGTCCGCGGTGCCCCGGTAAGTGCAGTCGCAACATCGGTAGATACCCCGCAATCCATAAACTTGGACTTCCAAAGTGGAGTTGCAAAAAATACATTGGTTTTTGGGTCAATCCGCTGGGCAGAATGGTCGAAGTTCAAACTAGATCCTGCATTCTTTACGCCTCGCGCAGGTGGCGGTTTGATTGATCTGGAAAACAGCACCACCTACACGCTAGGTGTTGGCCGCAAGTTTTCAGATACTTGGTCAGGCGCAGTTTCGGTTAGCTATGAAGGTAAGGGCGATCCGTTGGTGTCACCCTTGGCACCGACGAACGGCCGGCTAGGCATAACACTGGCTGGGATATATTCGACAGGCAACATCAAAATCACAACAGGCGTCAACTATACCAAGTTGGGTGACGCCAATCCAGAAACCAGCGATACTGCTCGGGCAGACTTTACGGGTAATTCGGCCTTAGGCATTGGCGTAAAATTCGCTTACAGCTTCTGATCCAAAGTCGATGCAAAATTCCGAGGCCCCGCATTCCGGTGCGGGACCTTTCCTTTTGTGCTGCGCCATTTTCCGCGTGATCTTGGGCTGCACGCCGGATATCAACGCCATAGCGGTAATTTTGGTGGCATGATGATCTATAGCTCTGGGCAAGACTACCTGAGTGCGCCCAAAAAGCGGGTGTTGTTGTTCGGCATGTCGGGGTTGGGCAAGACCCATCTGTCCAACATGCTGCGTGATGGGGCGGCGTATTTTCATTACTCGGTCGATTACCGCATCGGCACGCGCTATATGGGCGAATTCATCAGCGATAACTTCAAGCGCGAGGCGATGAAAGTGCCGCTTTTGCGCGAATTGATGATGACGGATTCCGTCTATATCGCCTCAAACATCACCTTTGACAATCTGGCCCCGTTGTCGACCTATCTGGGCAAGCCGGGCAACCCTGCGCAAGGCGGCGTTGATTTCGCCCAATACCAGCACCGTCAGGCCCAACATGCGGCAGCCGAAATCGCCGCCATGCTGGACGTGCCGCGATTCATCGCGCGGGCCGAGGATATCTATGGCTATCAGAATTTCGTTTGCGATACGTCCGGCTCGATCTGCGAAGTGGTCGATGCCGATGATGCGAAGGATCCGGTGATGACGGCGCTTTCGGAAAACCTGCTGTTGGTTTGGATCAAAGGATCTGCGGCGCATAAGGCCGAACTGACCCGCCGTTTTGATCGCGCGCCGAAGCCAATTTATTACAATCCCGATTTCTTGCAAACCGTCTGGGCCGACTATCTTGCCCACAATGATAAACCCGCCGAACAGGTTGATCCTGATGAATTTTTGCGCTTTGGCTATGCGCGCCTTTTGGATCACCGCCAACCGCGTTACGACGCCATGGCGCGCTGGGGGGTAACCCTGACCGCCGACGACGTTGCCACCGTGCGCACCCCCGCCGATTTCGATGCCCTGATCGCCGCCGCCCTTGATCGCGCCTAACGCCGGAGACTGACATGCCGATTACCCTGCCCACCAGCCTGCCCGCCTATGACGTCTTGAAGGGCGAAGGCGTGATGGTGATTTCACCCGAGCGGGCGGCGACGCAGGAAATCCGCCCGCTGCGGATTGCGCTGTTGAACCTGATGCCGAAGAAAATCCAGACCGAAACCCAGTTTGCGCGCCTGATCGGGGCGACGCCGTTGCAAATAGATTTCCAACTGATCCGGATGACCGAACATCAGACCAAAAATACCGCGTCCGAACATATGGCGGCGTTTTACCGCCCCTTTGCCGATGTGGCCGCAACGGATGAGAAATTTGACGGGCTGATCATCACCGGCGCGCCAATTGAACATCTGGCGTTTCAAGACGTAACCTATTGGGACGAATTGGTGCAGGTGATGAACTGGACCCAGACCCATGTGCAATCCACCTTTGGCGTGTGCTGGGGCGGGATGGCGATGATCAACCATTTCCACGGCGTGCAAAAGCATCTGCTGGATCACAAGGCCTTCGGCTGTTTTCGCCAACAAAATCTGGCCCCCGCCTCGCCCTATCTGCGCGGTTTTGCCGATGATGCGCTGACGCCTGTATCCCGCTGGACCGAAATGCGGCAGGCGGAAATTGCCGCCGCACCCGGGTTGACCACCTTGTTGGGCAATGCACTGACCGGGCCCTGTCTGGTGGATGATCCGGCCCACCGGGCGCTGTATATTTTTGACCATATGGAATACGACAGCGGCACGTTGAAACAGGAATACGACCGTGACATCGACGCGGGCACCCCGATCAATGTGCCGTCAAATTATTACCCTGCCGACAACCCGGCCAACCCGCCCTTGAACCGATGGCGCAGCCATGCGCATTTGCTTTATGGCAATTGGATCAATGAGATATATCAGGCCACGCCCTATGATATTGCGCAAATTGGGCGTTAGCCTGACCATATTCGCGGCGCTTGTTGCGGCGTTTGCGGTGTTTGTTCACTTTCGGGCTGCGGCGCGGGAAGCGGCCCTGATCGCCGCCCACCCGGCGCGCGGCCAGTTTATCACGGTCAACGGGCTGCGGGTGCATTACATCATGGCGGGCAGCGGCCCGGATCTGATCTTGATCCACGGTGCATCCGGCAACGCGCTTGACCTGACAGGGCCGTTGGCGGCGGACCTTGTCAGCCAATACCGGGTGATTGCGTTTGACAGGCCCGGTTTGGGCTGGTCAGATCCGATCAAAGACGACAGCCTGAAGGGCCAGGCGCTGCACTTGTCAGCGGCGGCTGAGGTTCTGGGCGTGACCAACCCGATTGTGGTGGGGCAAAGCTATGGCGGGGCGGTATCGCTGGCCTGGGCGCTGCATGCACCGGTTAAGCCGCGCGCGCTTGTGCTGATATCGGCGGTGTCGCTGCCCTGGCCCGGTGATCTGGACATCTGGTATCGCCTGACGGCCAGCCGGTTCGGATCAGCCCTGATCATCCCGATTGCCACCGCGTTTGTGCCAGAAAATTACATCGACAGCAGCATCATGGGCGTATTCGCGCCTGCAGCGGTGCCACAAGGTTATGGCGATGCCATTGACGTGGGTCTGACGTTGCGCCGGTCAACCCTGCGGGCCAATGCGGGGCAAGTGAACGCCTTGCGCGATCAGATCGTGGCGATGGAGGTGCGCTATGCTGAATTGGCCCTGCCCATCGAGATGGTGCATGGCACCGCCGACACAATCGTGCCGTTGAAAATTCACTCGGCCCCCTTTGCGCAGCGCATGCCCAATGCCCATCTGACAGTGATCAATGGTGCGGGTCATATGCCGCATTACAGCCATACCGACCTTGTCATCGCAGCCATCGCGCGGGCCGCATTGCGAAGTTCACCGCAATCGCCATAGTGATGGCAACCCAAACCGGAGACGCGCCATGCCAGATGATTTGCCAGTAACCGATCTGCCGTTTGACGGGGCGATCAGCCGCCATTTCCGCGAAACTGCGCCTAAAGCCGTGCGCAAAGCCATTGAGACGGCGGATAAGGATGCGATTTTATGGAAAGATTATCCCTACCGCGAAGAGATGAAGAAGAAAGACTATACCGCCCATATGGATGCGCTTCAGTTGCAAATGGTGCGCCTGCATGCCGACGTTAAGGCCACCGGAAAACGTCTGGTCGTGGTGTTTGAAGGCCGCGATGCGGCGGGCAAAGGTGGGGCAATTTCGGCGATGCGCGAAAACCTGAACCCGCGCATCGCATCGGTTGTGGCGTTGTCAAAGCCATCCGACCGTGAAGCCGCCCAGTGGTATTTCCAACGCTATGTCGATTGGCTGCCCGCAGCGGGTGAAATCGCGATGTTTGACCGCAGCTGGTATAATCGCGCGATGATCGAACATGTGTTCGGCTTTTGCACCCCCGACCAGCGCACCAAGTTCTTTGGCCAGCTGCCGGATTTCGAAGCGATGGTCGTTGATGAAGGCATCACCCTGATCAAGCTGTGGCTGGAAGTTGGCCAGGCCGAGCAGTTGAAACGCTTTATGGACCGCGAGAAAGACCCGCTGAAACAGTGGAAACTGTCGTCGATTGATATTGATGGGTTGTCGAAGTGGGATGAGTATACGGCGGCAATTGATGAAACGTTCGCCAAATCACACTTCAAACACGCGCCCTGGACCGTAATTTTGGCAGATGACAAATCACGCGCCCGGATTGCTGCCTTGCAAACCGTGCTGCATGCGTTTGATTTTGCAGGAAAAGACGCCAAGGCCATCGGCAAAGTCGATACCAGGATCTGCGGTGGCCCCAAGATCCGGCCCCGGCCTTGAAACGTGGTTACCATCACGGAAACCTGCGCCAAGCGTTGATTGATGCAGCGCTAATGCTGATTGCCGACCAAGGCCCGAACGGCTTTACCCTGTCTGAGGCCGCCAAGGCCGCCGATGTCACCCCCGCTGCCGTTTATCGCCATTTTGCCGGCCGCGATGATCTGATCGCCGAAGTGGCGCGCCAGGGTTATGACATTTTTGCAGCCTTGATGGAGTTTGCCTATAACGATGGCAAACCCACCGCTTTGGCGGCGTTTGAGGCGACGGGCCGCGCCTATCTGGCCTTCGCGCGCAAATATCCCGGCCATTACATGGCGATGTTTGAAAGCGGGCTGTCGTTGAATGCCCATCCCGAATTGGCACTGGTGGCGCAAAAGGCGCGCGGCGTTCTGGAAACCGCCGCCGAGCAGTTGTCGCAACACTTGCCTGCGGGAAAACGCCCGCCGTCGTCGATGTTTTCTGCCCATATCTGGGCGCTTAGCCACGGCGTTGTGGAACTGTTCATGCGTGGCGCACCGGGTGCCAAAAGCCAGTTTTCCCCCGAAGACCTGCTAGAGGCTGGCATCGGCATTTACTTGCGCGGCCTTGGCTTGCTGCGCCCCGACGCCTGAAGCCGTTATCCGGACACATCCTTCACCGAAACAGCACCAGCGCCCCCGGCGACCACGCAACCCGCGTGCGCGTGCCAATATCCAGCACAGGCCGCCCAAACACGTTGCGCATCGACAGGCGCATCGGTTTATCGGTGCCGTCAAGTTTGATATCGTAATAGGTCATGTCGCCGTAATAAACGACCTCTTCGACCACGGCCATGCTTTCACGATCCGTCGCCGTTTGGCCCTCAAACAGGATCGTCAGGGTTTCCGGACGAAAGCCTACGACTGATCCGCCCTCGCCCGCAGCCCCGGTAATTTGACCAGACTCCAGCGACACGCGGCCAAAACCCTGCGCTTCAACCTCCACCTTGCCTGCCGAGTCTGACAAGATCGTTGCAGGCAGGAAATTCATTGTGCCAATAAAATCAGCGACTTTGCGGCTATTTGGACGTCTGTACAACGTCTCAGGATCGGCCAGCTGGGCAATTTCACCATCAAACATCACAGCGATTCGGTCTGACATCACCAGCGCCTCTTCCTGGTCGTGCGTCACCAGAATAAACGTGATGCCAACCTGCCGTTGCAGCTTTATCAGTTCCATCTGCATCTGTTCGCGCATCTTTTTATCCAGCGCCGACAGCGGTTCGTCCAGCAACAACACTTTGGGTTTCAGAATCAACGCGCGCGCCAAGGCCACGCGTTGGCGCTGTCCGCCCGACAGCGCATGTGCGGCGCGCGCGCCATACCCTTTCAGGCCCACCATCTCTAACGCCTCGGCCACAGCATTGGCTTTTTCGGCCGCAGTGCGCGGGTCTTTGCGCAGACCAAAGCCGACGTTTTCCTCAACACTCAGATGCGGAAAGATCGCGTAGGATTGAAACACCATATTGGTGGGCCGCTGGTTGGCGGGAACCGACGCCATCGACTTGCCGTCGATCATCACCACGCCCGATGATATGCCCTCAAACCCGGCAATCGTGCGCAGCAAAGTGGTCTTGCCGCATCCCGATGGCCCCAGCAGTGAGAAAAATTCCCCCGCCCGGATGGTGGCAGTGATGCCGCGTAAGGCATGGTAATCGCCATAGTATTTATGAACGTCTTTGAACTCGATCATCGTTGTGTTGTCAGACGTCACAGGAAGCCTCCGGTATCTTTGCCACCCGTGCGGGCAATGCCGCGCCGTCGGAAATATTCAGCAGCGGTTAAAAGCAGGATCGACAGCAGCACCAATATCGTTCCCAGCGCCATGATCACCGGCACGGCCTGCGGGAAGCGGAACTGCGAAAAGATATAGACCGGCAAGGTGGTTTCGGTGCCCGCCAGAAAGAACGCCATGATGAATTCATCAAGGCTGATAGTGAAGGTGATCAACAAGGATGAGATGATGCCGGGCATCACCAAGGGCAAGATGATCAGCCGGAATGTAGATAAGGGCGTTTCGCCCAGATCATAGGCCGCCTCTTCCAGCGATTTATCCAAAGACTGAAACGACGCCGACAAAATCGCAATGGCAAACGGCGTGCACACCAACACATGGCCGCCGATCACCGTAAAGATCGACAGCGGTATGCCCAACCCCAGCAAAACCACCAACAGCGCCACCGCCAGAATAATCTCTGGCAAAACCAGTGGCAGCATGATCATCCCCATGATGCCTGCCTTGGCGGGGAACACATAGCGGGTCGACGCGCGGGCCGCGAAGATCCCCAGACACGTCGCCAGCACCGACGTGCAAAGGGCGATGATCAAGGAATTCAACAGCGCATCATGCAGCGCAGGTTCAGTCCACAACTTATCAAACCACTTGGTGGTAAAGCCGTTCAGCGGAAAGGCGATGACCGTGGCATCGTTGAACGCAAAAATCGGCAACAAGATGATAGGGGCGTAAAGAAAAGCCAGATAGAAAAAGGCGTATACGCGAAATCCACCGCCCTGCATCATTTAGGCCCCTTAAGATAGCGACGGTTCATGAACAAAAACACCAGACTGGCCGCAGAAACGATGGCCATGGCCGACACCGCAATCGCCGACCCCAAGGGGTAATTGTCAAGCTTCAGGTATTGCAACTGGATCAGGTTTGCCACCATCCGGCCTTCAGGCCCGCCCACCAGATGCGGCGTTACATAATCGCCGATCGTGGGGATAAACACGATCAACACGGCCGAAATCACCCCCGGCATCGCCAAAGGCAGGGTGACGCGAATGAACGTCATGAACGGACTTTCGCCCAAATCGCGACCCGCTTCCAACAGCGACCGGTCAATTTTTTCCAGCGCGACAAAAATCGGCAAAATTGCAAAGGGGGCATAGGCATGTGCCAGCGTGATCACAACGGCCCCGACATTGTAGTTGATCCACTGCAGCGGCTCATCAATGATGCCGATCCCCATCAGGCCGGAATTGACCACGCCATTGTAACCCAAGATCACTTTCCACAAAAACACTCGGATCAGATATGACGTCCAGAAGGGGATGGTGATCATGAACAGCCACAGCGATTTCTTCGACGCGGGCACGTGAAAGCTGACGAAATAGGCCACCGGAAACGCCAGCAAAACGGTGATCAGCGTGACAAGAAATGACACCCCCAACGAGCGCAACATCACCAGTCGATACAACGGGTTTGTCCACGCCTCGATGTAATTGCCGAAGGTGAAATCACGGATGATTTCCAGATACCCGTCGGTCAGAAAGCTGTAGATGAAAATGGTCAGCAAAGGGGCTGCCAGCAGCAGCAGCGCATAGCCACCCGGCGGGGCAATCATCAAAAGGCCGTTCGCCGCCTCTGACCTGCCAATGCGCCCCGATGTCGATTGCGGCATTGTTCCCCCCTGTGACACCCTTTGATGGCTGTCGTTTCATTATTTGATCAAATTAAAGCCGATCACGCGAAACCGCGCAAGCCTGATTCTGATCCAACAGGGGAAGGCTGGCAACCAGGGATGGTCAGTTCGGGACGTGCTCGATGGCGATTGCCCGCTTTTTCAGCTCTTCATACAAGGTCGGCACCACGCGCAAGGCAGACACAGCAACGCGCAATGCGTCCGACAGCCCCGCATCGCTGCCTTTTTGTGCCGACACCCGCCACACCATGCGACGGGCAACGCCATCATCATAAACAATCTCGGTAGCACCTGCGCGGGTTTTACGCAGACCAAGGAAATCCGGGGCACCATGCGGCGCGTGAAAGCTGGTTTGAAGTCCCATTTGCCGGGTCTTTCTTTATTATGCTGCTCTTGGAAAAATTTGCGCTCTGTCAGGGTGTTGGGTCAATTCAAATGCGTGCTCCCAGCCACACAATTACGTGTGATCGAGTCTGTTCAGTCACAGTTTTGCCCACCGCCCGCAGCGCCGTCACAGCACCGCCACAGCATTGACACAATCGCGCCACAATTGGGCGCGGCGACTAAACCGCCATATCCGACGGTGGTCTGGGCAACATGTATCCCAACGCCGCCAACCCCGCATCAAATTGCTGGCGCGGGATATTTCCCACCACTGCCAGTCGCACGGCATTGGGTGCGCGGCCATGGATCATCGCATATTCATCCGCCGGGCGCACCAGCACCCCCTGATCTTCGGCCATACGGGCAAAGGTAGATGCCCGCCAGCCTTGCGGCAGCCGCAACCACGCAAACGGCATGCGCGGCTGCCAGGCCAGATCAAACGCGCCAAGCCGGTTGACCATCATCTGCAAACGCTCGGACAATTCAACCTGAACCCGGCCGCGAATTTCTGCCGCAGCCCCCGACTGCAGCAAATCCAGCGCCAGCTCTGACACCGGGCGCGCCAGCGCGAAAAACCCGTGCTGCGCTGTCAGCCGACCTGCCTCGCCCATGCCCGTCGGACAAACCGCATAACCGAACCGCAACGCAGGCGAGACCGATTTCGACAAGGATCCCACATACCACACCCGATCTGGGGCCATGGCCCGCAAAGACGGAATTTCGCATTGGGTTTGCGCAAAACATTCGTCTTCAATGATTTGCAGGTCATACTTTCGGGCAATTGCGATGATATCAATACGGCGCTGCAGCCCCATTCTGGCCGTCGTCGGATTCTGGGTTTCCGGCGTCAGGCAAAGCACTTGCGGGCCATACTTGCGGCAGATCGCCTCTAACACATCGGGGCGAATGCCTTCATCGTCCAGCTCTATCCCCACCACATCGGCCCGCACCGCGCGCGCGGCATAGCGAAAGCCCGGATAGGCCAGATCTTCGGTCAAAACCACCGGACGGTCGCCGCGCAAACAGCAGTTGAAAATCAGGCTGATACCGCTTTGCCCGCCATGGGTTAACATGATGTCATCCGGTGTCACGGCCCCCAAATCCCGATCAGCCAGCCATGCAACCACAGCACTTCGCAGCGGGCCTTCGCCTGATTGGCGGGTGTATTCCAGCCATTCCGGGGCCACCTGATCAGCGATCCGGCGCAAAGCGGTGGCAAAGAACGTCGCTTGCCCAACATCGGGTATCCGCGGCGATCGCAAATCAACCCGCCCCGCCGCAACCCCCGGATCGCGTTCGGTATAAATCGAATGGGTGGGCCCCAGACGCGGACGGCTGGCCGCAACAAAGGTGCCACGGCCAACGGTGGCCTCAAGCATGCCTTCTTGCGTCGCGATCTGATAGGCGCGCGATACCGTGCCCGGCGTTACCGACAACCGATACGCCAGATCGCGCACAGTTGGCAGTTGCTGACCTTCGGGCAAATCCCCCAACCGGATCGCATCGCGCAACGCCCGCGTCAGGGCCAGATATTTAGGGCCATCGTCTTGGGTAAGCTTTGGCAACCAGATTGTGTTCATAACAATGTTCCTCTGGCGACTCAATCGCCGGATATTGTATCATTGCAATACAGCACACTTTTATTTGTATCAATACAATCGGAAAATAACATGTCCCTGTCGCACGCCCTTGCCCTTGCTGATCGCCCCCTGCCCCCGTTGTCGCGGCTGTTGGTTACGTTTGCGGTCACGGTTGCGGTATGGGAATTGCGTCACAAAACCCGGAAATCCTTGGCGCATCTTTCACCGCATTTGTTGGCCGATATCGGTCTTGATCCGGCAGCGGCACGCGTTGAAGCCGTCAAGCGGTTTTGGAACGCCTGACCCCCGACCTTACCCCCAACTTGGGCCGGTTTTTCCGGCCCTTTTTTTATGCGTTGCGCAAACCAACTGTCTAAAATTTATCTAAAATTACGCTTCATCTTGGCCCAAATATCCCACGGGGGAGTCTTTTGGCCCAAGCCAAAAGGCCGGGGGGGGTGAAACCCCCTCTTCCATGCAAAGCCTGCCCAAATGCAAAAGGCCCGCAGAACACCACGGGCCTTTGCAATCTTGTCGTCGGATAAAGATTAGCGCTTGGAGAACTGGAAGCTCTTACGCGCTTTTGCCTTGCCGTATTTTTTGCGTTCCACAACACGGCTGTCGCGGGTCAAAAAGCCTGCGGCTTTCAATGCGCCGCGCAAGCTGGGTTCATAAAGCTGCAAGGCTTTGGAAATGCCGTGCTTTACCGCACCGGCCTGACCTGACAAGCCACCACCAGCAACCGTTGCCATCACGTCGAATTGGCCTTCGACGTTCGCAATGGTGAAAGGCTGACGCAGGATCATCTGCAGCACCGGGCGGGCAAAGTATTCCGCCATGGTTTTGCCGTTGACCACAACTTTGCCCGACCCGGGCTTGATCCACACACGGGCGACGGCGTTTTTACGCTTGCCCGTGGCATAAGACCGGCCCAACTTGTCGCGCACGGCGACGCGCACGATGGCCATTGGGGTTGCTACAGGAGCAGCCGCGCCCACTGCCGATTTCAGATCGTCGAGTGATTTAATCTCTGACATGCTCATGCGCTCCGGGTGTTCTTAGGGTTCAGCGCGGCCACATCAAGAACCACTGGCTGCTGCGCCTCATGCGGATGCTCGGCACTTGCGTAGACACGCAAGTTGGTCATCTGCACGCGGCCAAGACGGTTGCGGGTGATCATGCGTTCAACCGCTTTGATCACAACGCGTTCGGGGTGTGCGCCTTCCAGGACTTGCTTGGCGGTACGCTGCTTGATGCCGCCCGGGTGGCCGGTGTGCCAGTAATAGATCTTGTCGTTGCGCTTATTGCCCGTCATCTGCACCTTATCGGCGTTGATCACGATCACATTGTCGCCCATGTCCATGTGCGGTGTGAAGGTTGGCTTGTTCTTGCCGCGCAAGATTTGGGCGACGATCGTGGCCAGGCGGCCCAAAACGATGCCTTCGGCATCAATCAGGATCCACTTTTTCGCGATGTCCGCCGGAGTAGCGGAGAAGGTTTTCATATTTCGACCATTTGTTAAGGTTGGGGCTGACCCCGATCCAAGATAGCGGTTTATCGCAGCGGGGCGTTGCGGCGTCAAGGTGATGTGAAAAGATATAATACAGCAATTTCAACATATTATGATATGGGGTGCAATGATACCCCATCCAGTTCAGCGCCACGCCCCCATCGTCATCGCCACTGCAAGCCGCGTTACCGCAGGTTTGGCGGTTTGTCCGGGTTTGATCCGGGCGCGCCGGGTGCTGCGCGCGGTGGCGCAGGTTCCACCGCTGGCACGGCAAACACTTGGGCCGCGCGCGCAATTTGGGGAACAATCGGATCGGTTGACGCCAGAAACGTGACGTCCATTTCGCCGTCATCGACACCCGAAAACTGCAATGCCTCGGCCAGTGCGCGCGCCAGCGGCTGTTGGGCGGGCCCTGCGGCATCAATCACCGCCAGCATATGGCCGCGCCGCCCGTCAGAATAGCGCACCTGCACCAACAGCGCCGCCAGCGCCAGCCCCGCCGCCCCGTCCAGCGTAAAGGTCAACGCGTCGGTCAACCCGTCTGGCAAGCCGCGCGGGGGATAGAAGGCAACGGGCGTTGCCTGCACGGGCTGCGGATTGGTATCCAGCATTTCTGACAACCATTGCAGCGCCGCAGGCGGAAGCAGCGTTTCCGACGCCGCCCCGGTGCCAAGGTTCAGGCCCAGCGACACACCCTGCCCTGCCAAATGCTGTGCAATAATCCGCCCGGGCAGCGCCGCATAAGGCTGTGGTCCTGACCCAAAGCTGGCCAGCCGTTCATCGGTGTCAAAGGCCAGCACAACCGGGCCATCCGCCAGATCAAACACCCGCGGATTGATACGTTCGCCTGTGGGTTCGTGATCCAGCAGCAACAGCACGGTCGCATCGGCAAAGATGCGGTAAAACTGCCGCGCGGCGGCCTCGTCACCGTCGTTCATTGCGGCATGCGCGTGATCCAGATCGGTCATTTATTCCTCGATGCTGTGGGCTGATCCAGTGATAATCTGCGGGCGGCGTTGCGGCAAGCTAAACACGTGTCACCTGTTGCAGCGCGACACGTCGATTTGGCCAATGCAGCCTTGCCACAGTTGCGGGTTATGTATTGGCAGCGGTTGCTGAACCAATGGGCGCAAGATATTGTTGACCAATCATTTTCCGATGGCCACACCCCGATGTATCGCGTTTCAACCTTCATACGTCATTTTGCGGTGAGTCTGGCCGCAGGGGTCGTGGCAGCTACAGCTTGGGTATCGGTTGATCCTGCCAGTTACTATGATTTTATTGAATGGCGGCTGGCCGATTTACCGCTGCCTGCCGTGTTAAACCTGCATCCGGCCAGTATGACACCCGTCCTGATGGTATCAGACGTTTTGATGGCGTTTTTTATGTTCTTTGTCGGCAAAGAGCTGTGGGAATCGCTGATTTTGGAACGCGGTGCGCTGACAGTGCCGCGCGCGCTTGTGCCCATGGGCGGGATGATTGGGGCGGCCATCGGGGCTGTGGCGGTCTGGACGCTGTTTGGCGCAATGTTTGAAACAGCGGATGAGGCGGGTCTGGCGACGGGTTGGCCTTTGCCCATCGGGTCGGATGTCGTGCTGGCCTATCTGATGGGGCGCTGGGTGTTTGGCGCGGGCCATCCGGCCTTGCACATTTTGCTGCTGGTAACAGTGTCGCTGGATGTCACCGGATTGATCTTGTTGGGCGTGGCACATCCGACAGATGGGTTGTTGAAACTGACGTGGCTGGCGTTGCCGCTGATGGCATGCGTTGGTGTCTGGGCCCTGTTTGGGCGGCAATTGCGTGCAGATGCACCCGAACGGTTGCGCCGCCGGGCGATGGCGCTTTGGCCCTATCTGATTGCCGGCGCATTTTCCTATGTCGGGGTGGCAGCTGCCGGGTTGCCGCCGGCGTTGGGGTTGTTGCCGGTGATCCCTGTCATTCCGCATGCTGACCGGTCTTTTGGCTTGTTCGCCGCAGCCGAGGAGTTTCTGCACGATCCGCTGAACCGGCTGGCGCATGCGCTGGTGCGGCCGTTGTCACTGGTGCTGTTCTTGTTTGGCCTGACCAATGGCGGCATTGATCTGCAGGCGGCGGGGGCCACAACGGGCACGGTTCTGGCCGCCTTATGGCTGGGCAAGCCTTTGGGGTTTGTTTTGGGATGCCTGTTGGTGGCGCGCTTGGGCGCAGGCCGGTTGCCAATGGGCCTGACGCCGCGCGAACTGGGGTTGGTGGCGCTTTTGTTGGGCATGGGTTTTACGGTGCCGGTGTTGGGGTTGGCGGTCTCGCTGCCCGGTGGGGCGATGGCCGAAGCCGCGCGCCTTGGACTTGCCATCAGTCTTTTGGCAGGGCCGGTGGCTTTGGCTCTTTCACGGCTGCGCCGGGCATAGCCCTACTTCTGAGGTCACTATTGTTTCAGAATTCGACATAATGATGCCCCAATACTGCGTTACTCGCGGCGATAAGCCTTGCAGCAAACAGCAAACCCGGCGTTAAGACTATGCCGATACAATGAAGGCTGAAACGCTGCAAATCGCCCAAATGCGCCTAGCAGTCTGGTGGAGCAGGAATGATCGCGTTTGAAAATGTCAGCAAATCTTTCTGGACGGGAAAGTCGCGCAAGGTGATCCTTGATCGCGCCTCGTTCAAGGTTGATATTGGCAATTCGCTGGGCATTCTGGCGCGCAACGGCGCCGGCAAAACCACCATCGTCAACATGATGGCGGGTCTGGAAAAACCCGATGAAGGCAAGGTTGTACGAACCTCGCGGATTTCTTTTCCGCTGGGGTTTATGGGTGGCGTGATTTCCAAACACACCGCCACCGAAAATTCACGCTATATCGCGCGGCTTTACGGGTTGGACCCGGATTATGTCGAAAGTTTTTGTCGCTGGCTGTCAAACATCGAGGAATATTTCGATATGCCCGTTGGCACCTATTCATCGGGCATGCGGTCGCGGTTTTCGTTTTCGCTGATGTTGGCGCTGGAATTTGACATCTATCTGATCGACGAAGGTATGCCGGCATCTACCGATGTAGAGTTCAACCGCAAAGCCGGGCAAATTCTGCGCCAGCGGTTGGCAAATGCAACAGTGGTGGTGGTGTCGCATCAGCCATCGACGCTTGAAAAGTTCTGCCAGTCTGCAGCGGTGCTGCGCAATGGGCAGTTGTACATGTTTGAAACTTTGGAAGAGGCGAAACAGCTTTATGACTATGAAGCTCAGCGTTAAGCGGTTCCGCACCCGCCGCAGTGATCCGGTCGCGGTTCCTGCCCCGAAACCTGCCGCGGCTGGCCCGAAGGTCATCGGTGATGATGCGTTTTTTCCCGGTGCAAATGATGATGGCTTTGGCAATCAACGCTTTGCCACCGCCCGCAATTCTGCCCTTGTGCCGCAGCCTGACGCTGGTCCAGAAATTGATACCATTCGCCGCGAAGGGCTGACGGGGCGTCAGTTGCGCATGGCGCGGCGGGTCGCCCAAAAGCATGGCCTGCCTGCGACATCTGATTTTGACGCCGTGCGCTTGTTGCGCAATGCAGGCATTGATCCGTTCCAGACCAATTCGGTGCTTGAACTGGTGTCATCGGCCGATCAGCCGCCCGGTGGAGGGTCGCGCGCGCTGACCGTCACGCCCGGGGGCGATGGCATCCGATTGCCGCAAACCATGCGGCCGATGCAAGTGGCCTCGACCGAGGCCCGCGCCGAACAGGCCCATATTGCCGAAGTGATGAAGATTCAGCGCGATATGGCGCAGCGGCGTCGCCGCAAATCCATGCTGCTGGCGGCCCGGTTGTTTGTGTTTGTGCTGCTGCCAACGATCATGGCGGGGTTTTACTATTACACCATTGCCACGACGTTTTATTCGTCAAAAACGGAATTCGTCATCCAGAAAGCCGAAGCCCCCTCTGCCTCTGGGATGGGCGGATTGTTAAGCGGCACGCCGATGGCAGGGGCGCAAGACAGCATTTCCGTGCAAGGCTATCTGCAAAGCCAGGACGCGATGCAGCGTCTGGACACCGATATCGGCTTTCGGGCCCAGTATTCCGACCCTGCGATTGACCCGATCCAACGGCTTGACCCCAATGCCACCAATGCCGCCGCCTATAAGGTTTACCGCCGCAATGTAAAAATTTCCTATGATCCGACCGAAGGCCTGATCAAAATGGAAGTGATCGCGGCTGATCCTGAAGTCAGCGCTGCGATTTCCAAAAAGCTGATCGGTTATGCCGAACAGCAGGTCTATCAGATGACCGAACGGGTGCGGAATGATCAGATGCAGGGCGCGACGGAAAGCTTTGAAAAGGCCAAGCTGGAACTGGACAGGGCAAATCTGCATGTTGTTAATTTGCAGGAAAAATATCAGGTATTATCGTCTGAACTGGAAGTGGGCCTGATCAGCGGGCAAATCGGTCAGCTGGAAACCCAGATGACGCAGGACAAGCTGTCTTTGGCGCAGATGCAATCCAATGAAACCCCGAACGTCGCCCGGATGGAACCGCTTAAGCGGCGCATCGCCACGCTGAACGCGGAAATTGCCGTGCTGCGGGCAAAACTGACGACGGACAGCGCAAGTGGCTTTTCTTTGGCAAAGGTGCAAAGCCAGTTGGTGGTGGCCCAGGCCGATGTGCAAACGCGCCAGGTGATGTTCAGCCAGTCTTTGGCGGCCCTTGAAACATCGCGCACCGAAGCAAATCGGCAAACCCGGTATCTGCTGATGTCGGTCAGCCCGATTGTGCCCGATGAGGCCGCCTATCCGCGGGCCTTCGAAAACACATTGGTCGTGATGTTGATCTTTGCGGGCATCTATCTGATGTTGTCGATGACCGTGGCGATCTTGCGCGAACAAGTCACGGCATAATGCCGCATAGCAACTGGGATTGCCAATGAACCATGTGAAAATCGGCGGGTTATCCGTTGGCAATGACTTGCCCCTGCTGGTCATCGCGGGTCCGTGTCAGCTGGAAAGTCTGGACCACGCGCAGATGATTGCGGGCGTTATGCAAGATGCCTGTGCGGCGGTTGGCGCGCAGTATGTGTTCAAGGCCAGCTATGACAAAGCCAACCGCACGTCGATGGCGGGCAAGCGTGGGCTTGGGATGGATGCGGGCCTGAAAATCCTTGCCGCGATCAAGACCATGGGCCTACCGGTGTTAACCGATTTTCACGAACCTGGTCAGGCGGCCGAAGTGGCGGCGGTGGTCGATGTGCTGCAAATCCCGGCGCTGTTATGCCGTCAGACTGACCTTTTGATCGCTGCGGGGCAAACCGGGGCTGTGGTAAACGTCAAGAAAGGCCAGTTTCTGGATCCTGCGGGCATGGCCAATGTGGCGGCCAAGATCGCCTCAACCGGCAACGACAAGATCATGCTGACCGAACGCGGCACCACCTTTGGCTACAACGCCTTGATCGCCGATATGCGCAGCCTGCCGATCATGGCGCGCACGGGCTATCCGGTGATCATGGACGCCACGCACGCGGTGGCATCTCCGGGCGGTTTGGGTGACCGCTCTGGCGGGCAACGCGAATTCGCGCCCGTGCTCGCGCGGGCTGCCGTTTCCTTGGGCATCGCCGGGGTGTTTTTGGAAACCCATCAGGCCCCCGATATGGCCCCGTCTGATGGGCCAAACATGATCAACCTGGCGGATATGCCCGCCCTGATCGCCAGTCTGATGGCTTTTGACCGGCTGGCCAAATCAGACCCGCTGCACCTTTAGAAGGGCAAACGCCCGGCTTTGGGGGCCGGGCATCGCCGCAAATCACGCGGCTTTGTCGTGATGCACTTCGGGCACATCATTGCGACTGCGCCACAGCGAATAAATCACACCCGCGGCAAGGATCGCAAAGGTGATGCCCAGCGACCATTGTGCAGGAAACTTCTGCCAGCCAAAAAGATCGGCCACAAAAATCTTCGATCCGATAAACACCAACAAGATCGCCAGCGCATATTTCAAATAGTGGAACCGGTGCAACACGGCGGCCAGTGCGAAATACAGCGCCCGCAGGCCAAGAATTGCAAAGATATTCGACGTGTAGACGATGAACGGATCTGTAGTGATCGCAAACACCGCCGGCACTGAATCCACCGCAAACACCAGATCGGCGATTTCGATCAGCACCAGCGCCAGAAATAACGGCGTCATATAGCGCGTGGCCTTGCCGGTTTTGGGGTCGGGTTGGGTCACAAAAAAGTTGTTGCCACGCAGATCTTCGGTAACCCGAAAGCGTTTACGCATAAATCGCAACACCGGATTTTCGTTCAAATCCAGTGGCTTATCATCGGTTATCAGCATCTTGACACCGGTAAAGATCAAAAACGCTGCAAAGATATACAAAATCCATGCATATTGCGCGACCAGCGTCGCCCCAACTCCGATCATGATGCCGCGCAACACGATCACGCCCAGAATACCCCAGAACAGCACCCGGTGCTGATATTGGCGCGGAATGGCGAAATAGGTGAAAATCAGGGCAATAACAAAGACGTTGTCCAGTGCCAGCGTCTTTTCAACCACAAAGGCCGTCAGATATTCAACCGCCGGCTGCTGGCCCAACTGATACCAGACAAAGCCGCCAAAAGCGACGCCAAGCGAGATGTAAAGCGTCGACAGTTTCAGGCTTTCAGAAACACCTATTTCATGATCGGTCTTGTTCAGAATGCCCAGATCAAACGCAAGCAGCGCGATGACTATGCCGATAAAGGTGAACCACAGCCACAGCGGGGTTCCCAGAAACAAAGTATAAAACAGTAGATCCATTTGCGGCCTCTATAAAGGTGAGGAACGCACTGGGAAGCAGCCATGACGGGATCGACAGGGCCACCACCGAGCGCGCTCGATACGATCCGAAATCACGACAACTTGTCGCCAGAGGGGCCCGGTTCGTATCGTCGAGGTAGTCACAGGGCCGTGATCCGTCAAGGCTTAGCCCAAATTTTTTCAAAAAAATTTGCAAAATTCTTCGAAGAATTTTGGCTATGCGACCTGCCCTGCCGCCCAACCTGATGACCAGGCCCATTGAAAATTATAGCCGCCCAGCCAGCCGGTTACATCCACCACTTCGCCGATGAAGTAAAGCCCGGGCACCCCGCGCGCGCGCATCGTGCGCCCGTCCAGCGCATCAGTATCCACGCCGCCAAGCGTGACTTCGGCGGTGCGGTAGCCTTCTGATCCCACCGGCGTCAGTTGCCAATTTGCGACCCGGTCGGCGACTTGGGCAAGGCCTGTGCGCGAAATTTCGGCCATAGGGGCGCTGATCGCCGATGCGGCCTCTATGTGGCGTGCCAGCCGTTCAGGCAGATACCGCCCCAGCGTCGTGCGCAAAGCTTGCCTGCCATTCTCGGTTTTTTCCGCTGATAACAGCCCGGCCACATCGGCCCCGGGCAACAAGTTCAGCGCAACCGCCGTCCCTTCTCGCCAATAACTGCTGATCTGCAGCACCGCGGGGCCCGAAAGACCGCGATGGGTGAACAAAACCGCCTCATCAAAGGCGCGCGCACCGCAACTGATCCGCGCGTTTACCGCGACGCCCGCCAGCGGCACCATCCATGCCAGTTCCTGTTCGGCAAAAGTCAGCGGCACCAAACCGGGGCGGGTGTCCAGCACGGGCAACCCAAACGCCCGCGCCACATCATAGCCGTACCCCGTAGCGCCCATTTTGGGGATCGACTTGCCGCCCGCGGCCACAATCACCGACGCCGCGCGCACCGTGCCGCGCGCGGTGTCGACCTCAAACCCATCGGCACTGCGGCGAACGGGGCCAAGCCCGCACCCTAACCACAGTGCAACGCCACCTCTGGCCATATCGCGCAGCAACATATCGACCACTTGCTTGGCCGAGCCATCGCAAAACAACTGCCCCAAAGTTTTTTCGTGCCAGCTGATCCCAGCGCCATCCATCCGGGCGATAAAATCCCATTGAGTAAAGCGTTTCAGCGCCGACAGCGCAAAGCGTGGGTTTTTCGACAGGAATCGGTCAGGGGCGATCCCCAGATTGGTAAAATTACAGCGCCCGCCACCCGAGATGCGGATTTTCTCGCCCGCCGCCCTTGCGTGATCAATCACCAGCACGCGGCGGCCGCGCCTGCCCGCCTCGATGGCCGCAAACATGCCCGCGGCCCCTGCGCCCAATACAACGACGTCAACCTGTTCCATAGCGCCCTTTACCCTGACTGGCCCAAGCCATGCAACCGTTTGAAGATTTTCCCCTGAAGCCTCTTGCAGCCACCCCATTCAATGGCTAAACACCGCCGCAGTTGGGGCGTCGCCAAGCGGTAAGGCATCGGTTTTTGGTACCGACATACGGAGGTTCGATCCCTCCCGCCCCAGCCAGATTAGTGCAATTTCAAGTTTTCCGCGCCACAGGGTTGGTGTGTTGATACGCAGCCGGGGGTTTCACACCCCCGACCAGCTTTGGCCAAGGCCAAAGCTGGTTCCCCCGTGGGATATTTTTGAACAGATGAAAGCAAATTTTAGCCAAATTGGCTGCAATTTCGACTGACAGAAAAGCGGGCCTGCCGTGGTAACCTTGGCCGGACTTAATGTGACATGTTTAGAAACCTGCGCAATCATCTGACTGCGCAGGGTAATTCAGATTTCGCTTTCAGGCGGACTAGCTACACCCGCTGGTCCCGCCACAGGTATTGCACTTCATGCAGGTGCCGTTGCGCACCAGCGTGTAGTTGCCGCATTCACCGCAGGGGTCGCCCTCATAGCCTTGCATCTTGGCTTTTGACCGCGGATCCATTGACACGGTTCCCGTGGCAAGTGCGGTCATGCTGGCAAAGCTGCCGGTTGCGGTTTGCGGGATAAGCATGTTCAACGCCGACACCGGATCAGTGCCGTTCGCCAGCGCCGTCGCCCCCATGCCGCCTTGCAGCACCACCAGTTCGGACGGCAAACGCTTGCGCAGATACCCGGTCGAGCTGATTTGTTTCAGCACTTCCAGCCCCCGCGTGGCGGCTTGATCGGACAGTTCCGAGACATTGCGCTTGCCCTCTTCCACGCCGCGCCCCAGATCGTCGAACGAGGCACCCGTGGGTTTGACATGGGCTAGATCGGTACGATCAAGGTAGGAAATCGCCAGTTCGCGGAAGATATAGTCAAGGATCGAGGTGGCGTTTTTCACCGAATCGTTGCCCTGCACCATGCCCGCCGGTTCAAACCGGGTGAAGGTGAACGCCTCAACATATTCCTCCAGCGGCACGCCGTATTGCAGGCCCACCGAAATTGCGATGGCAAAGTTGTTCATCATGGCGCGAAAGCCCGCACCTTCCTTGTGCATGTCGATGAAAATCTCTCCAAGACGGCCATCGCCGTATTCGCCGGTGCGCAGATACACCTTATGGCCGCCGACGATGGCCTTTTGGGTGTAACCTTTACGACGTTCCGGCAGTTTTTCACGGTTGGTGCGGATGATTTCCTTGATGATGATTTTTTCGACAATCTTTTCGGCCATCACGATGGTTTTTTCATGCGCCGTGCCGGTTGCCATGATGTCTTCGGCCACCTCATCATCATCAACCAGGGCCGACGCCAGCGGCTGGGACAGTTTCGATCCATCCCGGTAAAGCGCATTGGCTTTGATGCCCAAGGACCATGACAGCTCATAAGCGGCCAAAGTGGAATCAATCGTGGCATTGTTGGGCATGTTGATGGTTTTAGAAATTGCCCCAGAGATGAACGATTGTGCCGCTGCCATCATGTGAATGTGGCTGTCGACCGACAAGAACCGCTTGCCGGTTTTACCGCAGGGGTTGGCGCAGTCGAAAACGGAATAGTGTTCTTTCTTCAGGAACGGCGCGTTTTCCAAGGTCATCGTGCCGCAGACATGATCATTGGCGGCGTCAATCTGGGCTTTTGTGAACCCCAAATGGCGCAGCAGATCAAAGGTGGGATCGTTCAGCTTTTCGGCGGGAATCCCCAGCGTTTTCTTGCAGAAATCCTCGCCAATCGTCCATTGGTTGAACACGAACCGGATATCAAAGGCCGATGGCAGGGCGGATTCGATCTTTTCCAGTTCCCGCGCGCCAAAGCCGTGGCCGATCAACGATGTGGTGTTGATGCCGGGGCAGTTGCCGATGCTGCCGTGGCCTACCGCATGGGCAACCATCTCGGCGGCTTGCGATGTGGAATAGCCCAGCTTTTCCAAGGCGGCAGGCACCGATTGGTTGATGATCTTGAAATACCCGCCCCCCGCCAGTTTCTTGAATTTCACCAGCGCAAAGTCGGGCTCAATCCCGGTGGTATCGCAATCCATCACCAGACCAATGGTGCCAGTGGGGGCAATCACCGTGGTTTGGGCATTGCGGTATCCATGGGCCTGACCCAGCGTCAGCGCTTCGTCCCAGGCCGATTTGGCCAAGGTGATCAGGGTTTGATCGGGGCAGTTTGCGGCGTCCAAGGCGACGGGATTAACGTTCACCGCTTCATAGCCGCTGGTTTTGCCATAAGCCGCGGCGCGGTGGTTGCGGATCACGCGCAGCATATGGCTGGCATTGCGGCTGTATCCGGCAAAGGCCCCCAATTCGCGCGCCATTTCGGCGGATGTGGCATAGGACACGCCAGTCATCAAGGCGGTCAATGCGCCGCACAACGCGCGGCCTTCGGTGGAATCGTAGCCAAGTCCCATGTTCATCAAAAGGCCGCCGATATTGGCATAGCCCAAGCCAAGGGTGCGGAAATCAAAGGAATTTTGTGCTATTTCCTTAGACGGAAACTGCGCCATCATCACCGAGATTTCCAAGGTAACGGTCCACAACCGGGTGGCGTGGATATAGCCGTCGGCGTCAAAATTGCCATCGCGGAAGAAGGTCAGCAGGTTCATCGACGCCAGATTGCAGGCGGTATCATCTAGGAACATATATTCCGAACAGGGGTTTGATCCCCGGATCGCGCCATCTTCGGGGCAGGTGTGCCAGGCGTTTACAGTATCGTGAAACTGGATCCCCGGATCAGCGCAAGCCCAGGCGGCGTGGCCGACCTGATCCCACAATTCGCGCGCCTTGATGGTTTTGGCAACTTTGCCATCGGTGCGCCGGATCAGCGCCCAGTCGGCATCGTCTTTTACTGCCTGCAAGAATGCATCGGTGACGCGGACCGAGTTGTTCGAATTCTGGCCAGACACGGTGATATAGGCCTCAGAATCCCAATCGGTGTCATAGGTGGGGAATTCGATGCTTGTGAAACCCTGACGGGCATATTGCAGCACGCGGAAGGTGTAGGTATCGGGGATCATTGCCTTTTTGGCCGCACGAATGGCGGTTTTCAGGGCGGCGTTTTTCGTGGCATTGGTGGCGTCTTCGATGGTGCCATCCCACGCCTTGATCGCCGCGAACAGATCGTTCAAGCAGGCCGAATGCGCCTTGGAACCGGCGACCAGTGAGGCAACCTTTTGTTCCTCAATCACTTTCCAGTTCACGAACGCCTCAACATCGGGGTGATCCATATCGCAGATCACCATCTTGGCGGCACGGCGCGTGGTGCCGCCGGATTTGATCGCACCCGCAGCGCGGTCACCGATTTTCAAGAACCCCATCAGGCCGGAAGATTTGCCGCCGCCTGACAGTTTTTCACCTTCGCCACGCAACGATGAGAAATTGGTGCCGGTGCCAGAGCCGTATTTGAACAGCCGTGCTTCGCGCACCCAAAGATCCATGATGCCGCCGTCGCCAACCAGATCATCCTTGACCGATTGGATGAAACACGCGTGCGGCTGCGGGTGTTCATAAGCGCTGTCGGATTTGGTCAGTTTGCCCGTGGCGTGATCGACGTAGTAATGCCCTTGCGCCGGGCCATCAACGCCGTAGGCCCAATGCAGGCCGGTATTGAACCACTGCGGTGAATTCGGCGCTGCCATCTGGCGGGCCAGCATAAAGCGCATTTCATCATAATAGGCGCGGGCATAGGATTCGGTACTGAAATAGCCCCCCTTCCAGCCCCAATAGGCCCAGGCCCCTGCCAGCCGGTCAAACACTTGTTTGGCAGATGTCTCACCAACCAGACGGTCTTCAGCGGGCAGTTTGGCCAGCGCGTCTTCGTCAGGAACAGACCGCCAAAGAAATTCGGGCATGCCTTTTTCTTTTATCTTCTTCAAAACCGCCGGAATTCCCGCTTTGCGGAAATATTTTTGCGCCAACACGTCCGAGGCAACCTGGCTCCACCCGGCGGGCACCTCGACGCCCTCATTGCGGAACACGATCTTGCCGTCGGGATTGCGAATTTCCGACGTGGTGACGTTGAACGCCATCGCGCCATATGCACCGCTTGCTTCGGTGGTAAATTTACGCTCGATCTTCATACCCATCCGTCCCATGTTTACGGCGGGGGTTCTCTGCGGCCCCGTCCGTCGCCTCGCCAAAGTCTACAGACAATATCTACCACCCGCCCCTGTTAGGGTTCGGGTGTCTGCACCAAATGCCAGGGTGCTATGATTTGATCTTGGTCTGCTCTGTCTGCGCGCCACAACATCTGGTGGTGTTCTTTGGCACCTTATCAAAATGTCGTAGTTTGCGCGCTTTCGCAACGAATTTATTACACATCTACACCATATTTTGTGCTTGACGGAGCGTTCTGCCCTAGGGGTGGCGTTTTCGCCACATCGTCGCAAATTGCAGCAAGGCTGCATTCTTGGGGTTCATTCGTTACACGAACAGCAGCGAAAAAGCATGGCTATTGGCCCGCTTGGGATGGTTCAGTGAAGTGCTATGGCAAGGGCGAATGGCGGCAGACAAGGCCGTTGACCCAAACCTAGGTCCGACGGTTGATCAAGATGATTCCCACAGCCACAAGTGCTGCCGCCCCAATCAACCCCGGAGCCAGCGACTCACCCAAGATGAAATGGCCCAATGCGATGGCAAAGATCGGCGTTAGGAAGGAAAAGCTGGCAACGGTGGATGTGGGATAAACCGACAACAGCCACAGCCAGCTGATAAACCCACCCGCCACCACAACCGATGCCTGAAAGATCAGCCAAACCCAGTGCATTGGTTCCACATCGCGGATCAGGGGGCCAAACAGCGGTGACGCCAGCAACAACACGGGCCCCGACACTAAAACCATCCAGAACAGCTGCACTTCGGGGCCGGCATGGCGCATTCGCGTGGCCCGCGCCAAAAAGGCCGTCCCCGCCCAGCCCAACGCGCCGCCCAAAGCGCACAGATCGCCGATCAGATTGCCTTGCCCGCCGGGGCTGCGCGACAAGATCGCCCAAGCCGTTCCCGCAAACGCCAGGGCAAGCCCTGCACTGCGAATGGGTGTCAGCCGTTCATTCGGCAGGCCGAAATGCGCCAAAATCGCCATCCACACCGGCATCGAATAAAAGATGACGGATGCGCGCCCGACAGCAGTCAGATCAAGTGCTATGAACAGGCACAAAAACTCGGCAGCAAAGACCAGCCCCATCGCCACACCCGGCAGCGCATCGCCCAGCCGGAATTTGCCCCATAACCCGCGATACGTCAGCCACCCGCCAACAAACACAATCGCCAAACTTGATCGCGCCCCCGCAAAAAACACCGGCTGCAAGCCGTTGTTCACCTCTTTGACGATGATCTGATTGGCCGCCAACAATAAGGTGACGCCGCACAGCACCGCCAATCCCACACGGTCTAAACTGTCTTTCCGCATGGTCGTCTCCGGCGATTTCGCGGCCACCCTTTGCCGCTGTTGCCAGACTGTCAACCCGTTGAAAGCACTGGCATGGCCGCATCAGTTGCGTTACGCCGGGATCAGGCGAAAGTGCGGGGCGTTATCCATGTCAACCATCATCACGCGCGGCGCGGCCAAGGGCTTGCGCATGACAGACCAGCGCCGGGTCGTGGCAAAGGTGATTGGAGACGCCGATGATCATCCCGATGTTGAAGAACTTTATGCCCGTGCGGCAAAGATTGATCCGAAAATCTCGCTGGCCACAGTTTACCGCACCGTCAAACTGTTTGAAGAGGCAGGTCTGCTGGACAAGTTGGAATTCGGCGACGGCCGCGCGCGATACGAGGATGCGATGCGCGATCACCATGATCATCTTATTGATGTGAACACCGGCCAAGTGATTGAATTTGTTGATCCAGAGATTGAGGCGTTGCAAGAACGCATTGCGGCGCGTCTGGGATACCGCTTGATCGGGCACCGGTTGGAATTGCTGGGCGTGCCGGCAAAGAAGGACTGACAGGCGCAATCCAGCTTTCCTTAACGGCACGCCCGCGTTAAAAGCGCACCAACCCATTTAAACCCCTTCGGAGGCCATCCTATGAGCACGATCATCGACATTCACGCCCGCGAGATTCTTGACAGCCGGGGCAACCCTACCGTTGAAGTTGATGTCATTCTGGAAAGCGGCGCGATGGGCCGGGCTGCGGTGCCATCAGGCGCATCTACCGGCGCGCATGAGGCGGTTGAACGCCGTGACGGCGACAAAAAGCGTTATATGGGCAAGGGCGTGTTGGAAGCCGTGGCCGCCGTTAACGGCGAGATTGCCGCCGAAATTGTTGGCTTTGACGCCACCGAACAGGTCGGCATTGACCGCACCATGATCGAATTGGACGGCACCCATAATAAGGGCCGTCTTGGTGCAAACGCCATTCTGGGCGTGTCGTTGGCGGTGGCAAAGGCCGCCGCGGAATTCACCGGACAGCCCCTGTATCGCTATATTGGCGGCACATCTGCGCGCATCCTGCCAGTGCCGATGATGAACATCATCAATGGCGGCGAACATGCCGACAACCCGATTGATATTCAGGAATTCATGATCATGCCGGTCGCTGCGGAAAACATCCGCGACGCGGTGCGCATGGGGTCAGAAGTGTTCCATACCCTGAAGAAAGAGCTGTCGGCAGCAGGCCTAAGCACCGGGATCGGCGATGAAGGCGGCTTTGCGCCAAACATCAGCACCGCCCGTGATGCACTTGATTTCATTCTGAAATCCATCGAAAAGGCAGGCTACCGCCCCGGTGAAGATATTTGTCTGGCGCTGGATTGCGCTGCCACCGAATATTTCAAGGGCGGCAAATATGTGATGAAAGGCGAAGGCAAGACATTCAGCGTTGAAGAAAACGTTGATTACCTTGCGGCCCTTGCGGCGGATTA
Organism: Cypionkella sp.; assembly: GCA_031384605.1. Lineage (GTDB taxonomy): Bacteria > Pseudomonadota > Alphaproteobacteria > Rhodobacterales > Rhodobacteraceae > JANNAT01. Next base: position 47,518 of record JANNAT010000089.1, on the reverse strand, counting down.
CCCGATCATTTCCATCGAAGACGGCTGTTCTGAAGACGATTGGGCGGGATGGAAGCTGTTAACGGATAAATTGGGCACCAAAATCCAACTGGTCGGCGATGATTTGTTTGTCACCAACCCCACGCGCCTTGCCGAAGGCATCGCCAAGGGCTGCGCCAATTCCATGTTGGTGAAGGTCAACCAGATCGGCACGCTGACCGAAACGCTGGCGGCCGTCGATATGGCGCACCGCGCTCGCTATACCAATGTGATAAGTCACCGGTCGGGTGAAACCGAAGATTACACCATCGCCGATTTGGCGGTGGCCACGAACTGCGGGCAAATCAAGACAGGATCGCTGTCACGGTCGGACCGGTTGGCCAAGTATAACCAACTGATCCGGATCGAGGAAATGCTGGGCGAGACGGCGGAATATGCGGGCCGCTCGGTTATCCGTTCGTAAAATCGGATCGCACGATTTTGAATTTGGGGGGCAAGAGCGATCTTGCCCCCCGTCGTCTTTGACCAACCCATCAGGCATGGACGCCAGCAACAGTGAATAAGAACCGTGCCTTGCCAAATGTATCCGATACAAGTTTGCCGTTTCCCTTTGACGCCGCCACGCGTAGCAAGGCCGCATGGATACGCCCCCCAAAAATGAAGATACCTTGCGCGGCTTTGGCTTTGCACTTAGCGCCTATTTGTTGTGGGGGGTCTTGCCGATTTACATGAAGTCCGTGGCGCATATCTCACCTGCCGAAGTGATTGCGCATCGGGTGATCTGGTCTATCCCGATTGCCGCCGCCGTGTTGATCTGGCTGGGCCGGACAGCCGATATTCGCGCCGCCATCCGCAACCCGCGCATGTTGGCAATGGCGGGCTGCACAGCGGCGCTGATTACGGTGAACTGGGGCATTTATGTGTGGTCGATTGGCGCAGGCCATGCGCTGGACGCGGCACTGGGATACTATATCAACCCGCTGTTTTCGATATTTCTGGGTGCGGTCTTGTTGGGCGAACGCCTTAGTCTGGCGCAAAAACTGGCGATTGGTCTGGCGGCGGTGGCAGTTGCGATTTTGACCTATGAAAACGGCAAGCTGCCCTTGACGGCGCTGGGGCTGACGGTGACCTGGGGCTTTTATGCCTATCTGAAAAAATCCCTGCCGATTGGGCCAAATCAGGGGTTCTTTCTGGAAGTGCTGATTCTTTCCCCTTTTGCAGCGGGCTATATTGTGTGGGCGTCGATGACCGGGTCGGGCCATTTCTTTAATGGTGTCAGTTTTGATACCGGGATGCTGCTGGCTGCCGGATTGGTGACGGCCGTTCCTTTGATGCTTTACGCCAACGGGGCGAAACTGCTGCGGTTATCGACCATCGGGATCATGCAATACATCGCGCCCACGATGATTTTGCTGACGGCTGTGTTCGTGTTTGACGAACCCTTTGGCCGCGCCCGGATGATTGCCTTTCCGATGATCTGGGCGGCTTTGGTGATTTATACCGTGTCGATGGTGCGCCAAGCACGGGCTGCGGGCAAATAGCCTAAGGTCGGCTGATCTGCCCGCCGCCTACCGCCGCCGCAACGCCAGTTGTTTGCGCGCAAGATGTGGGCAACCCCCGCGCCACACGCACCGCCAGATGGGCAAAGGCCTGCGCCTCTAGCATATCGCCGTTTAACCCAACGGTTTCAATTGGCTGCACGGCACATCTCATGTAATTTTTCAACTGAGTCATCAGTGTTAAATTGAGGCGGCCGCCGCCCGTGACCAACAGTTGCGCAACCGGTTTTGGGAAATGCTGCGCACCCATTGCCACCGCCAACGCGGCGGCTGCCGTAAGGGTGGCAGCGGCGCCTGCATCAGACAGGTCGGCAACCGCCGGCAAAAGGCCGTGAAAATCATTGCGATCCAGTGATTTGGGGGGGATCTTCAGGAAAAACCGATGCGCGGCGAATTGGGCAAGGATCCTGTCATCGACAACACCGCTGGCGGCCAAAGCACCGCCAACATCTTGTATCACCCCGCGCCGCGCCTGCATCAGGTCATTGATCGGGGCATTGGCTGGACCAGTATCAAACGCCAGCAACGCCCCGGCCATTTCAGGTGCGGCAAAGCTAGGATCAATCCATGTCAGATTGCCGACACCGCCCATGTTCAAAATTGCAACGGGTTGATCAGCATGAATAAACTTCGCGCAGGCAAAGTGAAAAAATGGGGCCAGCGGCGCGCCCTGCCCGCCCATCTGCACATCCGCCGACCGGAAATCCCAAACCACGGGCAGGCCCAGAACCTGCGCCAATACAGCGCCATTGCCGGCCTGATGCGTGCCGCGCCCACCCGGATCATGCGCCAGGGTTTGCCCATGAAATCCGATGATATCGGCCCCGGAAAACCGCGCCAACACCTCGGCATGCGCGGTTTCAACCACTTCGGCGGCCTCGGTCACACGTTTGTCACCGGGCCAAAGGCCCAAAGCGCTGCGCAAAACCGTTTGTTCCGCCGCCGAATAGGCGCGGTAAGCATGCGGGCCAAATTCATGGATTTTATGCCCATCCGTCAACACCATAGCCGCATCAACCCCGTCCAATGACGTGCCCGACATCGCCCCTAGTGCCCAGATCGCCCCGGTCTGTCGCATCTTCCCCTTTGGCCCCCCGCCCGCTATACCGCAGCCATCTTAAAGCGGTTCAGGTTTATTCGGAATCGAAAATCGCTGCCTCTCGCTGCGCTCAAACGCGTTTTTCGCTGCGTTTGTTTTCAGCAGAACCTGAACCGCTTAATGCATGAGTGTGCCATGACCTACCATCCGAAATCTGACTTTATGCGCGTGATGATGACCCGCGGCTTTTTGGCCGATTGCACGGATTATCAGGCGCTGGATGAGGCTTTGGTAAAGGGCGTAGTGCCGGGTTACATCGGCTTTGATGCAACGGCGAAGTCGCTGCATGTGGGGTCATTGATCCAGATCATGATGCTGCGCTGGCTGCAAAAGTCGGGCGGCAAACCGATTGTTTTGATGGGCGGGGGCACCACCAAAGTGGGCGATCCTAGCTTTCGCGCCGAAGAGCGCCCTTTGCTGACCAACGCGCAGATCGACGACAATATCGCCGGCATCAAACGGGCGTTTGCGCCTTATGTGGTGTTTGGCGACGGGCCGGGTGATGCAGTGATGGTCAACAATGCCGAATGGCTGGATGATCTGAATTATCTGTCGTTCCTGCGCGATATCGGCAAGCATTTCAGCGTTAACCGCATGCTGTCGTTCGAGTCTGTCAAATCGCGGCTGGACCGGGAACAAAGCCTGTCCTTTCTTGAATTCAACTATATGATCCTGCAAGCCTATGATTTTCTTGAATTGAACCGCCGTTATGGCTGCCTTGTGCAAATGGGCGGGTCGGATCAGTGGGGCAATATCGTCAACGGCGTCGATCTGACGCGCCGGGTGATTGATGCCGAGGTCTACGGGCTGACCTCGCCTTTGCTGACCACATCTGACGGCAAGAAGATGGGCAAATCGGCGGGCGGGGCGGTGTGGCTGAACGCTGACCTTTTGTCGCCCTATGAATTCTGGCAATTCTGGCGCAACACCACCGATACTGATGTGGGCAGGTTTTTGAAGCTGTATACCGAGATTGATCTGGACGAATGCAACCGGCTTGGCGCGCTGTCGGGCGCGGATATCAACGCCGCCAAAATCGTGCTGGCCAACGCGGTAACGACCCTGCTGCATGGCGCAAACGCGGCGGCTACGGCCGAAGCCACTGCGCGCGAGGTGTTTGAAAAAGGCGGCATCGGCGACGATCTGCCGACTTTTGCGGTCAGCGATGCCGAATTGGCTGAAGGTCTGGGCATCGTGCAGCTCTTGGTGCGAAGCGGTCTTGCCGCATCGGGCAAAGACGCCAAACGCCTGATCGCCGAAGGCGGTGCGCGGATGAATGATGTGATGGTGACAGATGCGGGTTGGCGGGTTGCGGCAGCGAATTTGCCGCTAAAGCTGACAGCGGGCAAAAAGCGCCATGCGCTTATCTTGCTCTCTTAGTTTTTTCTGCTCGCAAATATCCCAAAGGGGGAAGCTGCAATCGCTTGGCGATTGAAGCTAGGGGGACGTGAAGTCCCCCTACTTTCGGCTTCACTGCGCGACAGTCACCTTTGCCATCATATCAGGCGCCGCGGGCGGCTCGCCTTTGGTGATGGCGTCAACCACCTCCATGCCCGAAATCACCCGGCCCACGATGGTGTATTGGCCATCAAGAAATGCGCCCGGCGCGAACATGATGAAGAACTGGCTGTTGGCGCTGTCGGGGTCTTGGCTGCGCGCCATTCCAACCACACCGCGATCAAAGGTTTCTTTCGAAAACTCTGCTGGGATGTTCGGCATGTCAGACCCGCCCATCCCCGCCATCGACGTATCACCCCCTGATTTGCCGTATTGCACATCACCGGTTTGCGCCATGAAGCCGTCAATCACGCGGTGAAACACCACGCCGTCATAGGCACCTTTGGCGGCCAGTGCGGTGATTTGCGCCACATGTTTTGGCGCAAGATCTGGCAGCATGTCGATCACGATGCTGCCGGTTGTCGCACCGCCCACTTCGATCGTCAGGTTCGGGCCGGGGCCGTCAGCGGTTTGCGCAAAGGCGGGGGCTGCGGCCAACAGCGCGACGATAACTGATTTACGCAACATCTGCGGCCACCCGAACGGTGATCATGCGGTCTGGGTTTGCAGGCGGCTCACCGCGCGCAATTTTATCCACATGCTCCATCCCCGAGATAACCCGCCCATACACGGTGTATTGGCCGTTCAGGAACGAGTTCTCGGAAAAGTTGATGAAAAACTGACTGTTGGCGGAATTGGGGTTTGACGAACGCGCCGCCCCAATGGATCCGCGATCATGCGGCAGTTTGGAAAATTCGGCCGGCAAATCCGGGTGATCCGACCCGCCTGTGCCCGCCCGGCGCAGGTTGGCCCCGCCCGCAATCCCGTGTTCCACATCGCCGGTTTGCGCCATGAACCCTTCGATCACGCGGTGAAACACCACGTTGTCATAGGCTTTGGCGCGCGCCAGCGCCTTCATCCGTTCGCTATGTTTTGGCGCCACATCGGGCAGCAGCGCAATCACCACTTCGCCGTCTTTCAGCGTGATGATAATGGTGTTTTCTGGATCTTTGATCTCGGCCATGGTTCGTTTCCTTGGGTTTTTCTGGGCGGCAAACTAGCGGGGGCGCGGCCGATAGGAAAGGCCTAACGGTTGACGAACGCGTGCATTGCGCGGAAACAGGATCAAACAACGAAGGAGTCGGCAATGGCGTTCAAGACAATCGACGATATGGCGTTGGCGGGCAAAGTTGTGCTGTGCCGGGTCGACATCAACGTGCCGATGGAGAATGGCCATGTTTCCGACACCACGCGGATCGAAAAAATCGTGCCAACGGTGCAGGATCTGCTGGCGCGCGGGGCAAAAGTGGTGCTGCTGGCGCATTTCGGACGGCCCAAGGGCAAGGTCGAGCCGTCAATGAGCTTGAAACTGGTGCAGCCCGCGCTGGAGGCCGCTTTGGGCCGGGCGGTCGCGTTTATGGAGCGGCCCAGCCGCGCGGCAATTGATGCGTTGTCGCAAAACGCCGTGGTCATGGTCGAAAACACCCGCTTTAGCCCGATGGAAGAGGCCAATGATCCGCAGATGGCACAGTTTTTGGCGGGTTTGGGCGATTTGTTCTGCAACGACGCGTTTTCGGCAGCACACCGCGCGCATGCCTCCACCGAAGGCGTCGCGCGGTTGCTGCCAAGCTTTGCAGGCCGCTTGATGGCCGAGGAGCTGGCCGCCCTTGAGGCGGCTTTGGGAAATCCTGCCCGCCCTGTGGTGGCCGTGGTGGGGGGGGCCAAAGTGTCAACCAAGCTGGAACTGTTGGGCAATCTGGTGACAAAGGTTGATCACCTTGTGATCGGCGGTGGCATGGCGAATACGTTTTTGGTGGCCATGGGCAGCGAAGTAGGGAAATCTTTGGCCGAACGCGATATGGCCCCCACGGTCTTGGACATTTTGGCCAAGGCGAAACTGGCGGGCTGCACCATTCATTTGCCCGTCGATGTGGTGGTGGCGCGCGAATTCAAGGCAAACGCAGCGCATGAAACCGTTGCCGCCACCGCCTGCCCTGCGGATGCGATGATTTTGGATGCGGGGCCTTTGACCGTGGCGGCGCTGGAGAAACTGTTTGCATCGGCCAAAACCCTGATCTGGAACGGGCCCTTGGGGGCGTTTGAATTGACGCCGTTCGATGCCGCCACCAATGCAGCCGCGCTGTGTGTGGCCCGGCTGACCAAGGCAGGCCAACTGGTTTCGGTGGCAGGCGGTGGCGATACGGTGGCGGCCCTGAACCAAGCCGGTGCAGCGGAAGATTTCACCTTTATTTCAACGGCCGGAGGCGCGTTTCTGGAATGGATGGAGGGCAAAACCCTGCCCGGCGTTGCCGCGTTGGAGGCATAATGGCAATCTGGGCATTGGTGACCGGCGCATCCGAAGGGTTGGGGCATGAATTTGCGATTCTGGCCGCGAAAGACGGCTTCGACATCATCCTGACCGCGCGGCAAACGGCCAAGCTTGCGGCGCATGCCACCGCGCTGCGGCGGGCCTATAACGTGCAAGTTGTGGTTATCCCCTGCGATCTGACTGATCCGGTTGCGGTAGAACGGCTGTGGGATGACGCCAGCGCTGGCCGCCAAATCGGAGTTCTGGTGAACAACGCAGGCCTTGGCCGCAACGGCGCGTTCGCCGACGCGACCGGCTGGCCGCGCGAGGCCGATTGCATCGCCGTCAACATTATCGCGGCCACCATCCTGATGAAACGGGCGGCGGCGCATATGCTGGGGCACCGCGCGGGGCGGATTTTGAACGTGGCCTCGGTGGCCGGGTTCGTGCCCGGGCCGCATATGGCGGTCTACCACGCCAGCAAGGCCTATTTCCTAAGCTTGTCGGAAGCCGTGTCGGAAGAATTGCGTGGCACAGGGGTAACCTTGACCGCGCTGTGCCCCGGTGCCACGGCGACCCAGTTCTTTGCCGCCGACAATGCGGTAAAGGCCACACTATTAACCAAAATCCCCCTGCCATCGGCGCAATCGGTGGCGATTGCCGGCTGGGCCGCGATGACCAAGGGCCAGCGAGTTAAAGTGCCCGGTCTCATCAATAAAATATCCGCCTTTTTGCCGCGAATTTCGCCCCGCCGGGTGAACAGCTTTATCACCGGCCAACTTTTGAAACGGCGCAGCTGACGCACTGGTGCTAAAGCAATCAAACTTGCGTGCTGGACAGAAGCATTCCGGCACCGGATAAAGAGACAATCACCGCCCAAGGAGCAGCACATGCGCGCGACCAAAATTGTTCAGAAAATCCTGTCGAATTACGAAGGCGAAACCCCCGGCGTGAAGGCCAATCTGTGCCGTATGTTGATGGAGGGAAAGCTGGGCGGCACCGGGAAAATGATTATCCTGCCGGTCGATCAGGGCTTTGAACACGGGCCTGCGCGCAACTATGCGGTCAATCCGGCGGGCTATGATCCGCATTATCACTACCAACTGGCGATTGATGCCGGGCTGAATGCCTTTGCCTCACCGCTTGGCATGCTGGAGGCGGGCGCGGATACCTTTGCCGGCCAAATCCCGACGATTTTGAAGTGCAACTCGGCCAATTCTCTGATGTCTGACACGGCGGGCAAGAACCAGGCGGTGACCGCGTCGGTGCGGGATGCGCTGCGGCTTGGCTGTGCGGCGATCGGGTTTACGATTTATCCGGGGTCTGACTGTCAGCTGGATATGTATGAAGAAATTCGCGAAATGCGGCGCGAGGCTGCGGCATCGGGCGTGGCCACGGTGATCTGGTCTTATCCGCGCGGCGAGGCAGTGACCAAAGACGGCGAAACCGCGATTGACGTGGCCGCCTATGCCGCCCAAATCGCGGCGCTGCTGGGGGCGCATATCATCAAGATCAAGCTTTCGACCGATCATCTGATGCTGCCCGAGGCGAAAAAGGTCTATGAGGCGCAGAAAATTGATGTGTCCACCCAAGCCGCCCGGGTGCGGCACTGTGTGGAAAGCAGCTTTGCCGGGCGCCGGATTATCGTGTTTTCTGGCGGCGCATCCAAAGGCGCCGATGCGGTTTATGACGATGCCCGCGCCATCAGGGATGGCGGCGGCAACGGGTCAATCATCGGGCGCAATTCGTTCCAGCGCCCGCGCGCCGATGCGTTGGAAATGCTGGCCAAGCTGGTCAAGATTTACAAAGGCAAGGCGTGATCCTTTCGGCTTAGACCCGGTCTGAGATGTTTCTTGCAACCCTATGAACCCAAGCATTTTTCCAAGTTTGGGTTCATTTAGGGGATTCACAAAGCGAAGCAGCTGTGCCACACTCAGTCCACGAACCAGCCTCGACATATGAGGGCTGGACGCGAGGCAAACATGACGATTTCCAACGCCAATCCCGCCCTTGGTGGCATTATGTATCTGCTGCTGGCCTTCACTTTGGGCGGCTATTTTACCTTTGCCGCAGTGCAGGGTGATTTCGGTGTGTTTCGTCGTGTGCAAATTAATGCCGAGGCGGTGTCGTTGACGATGGAGCGCGCCCAGCTTTATGTCGAATTAGACCAGTTGCGGAACCTTACGCATCGGTTGTCGGACCAGTTTCTGGATATAGATCTGCTCGATCAGCAGGCCCGCGACGTGCTGGGCTATCTGCGCGCCGATGAAGTTGTCATTCGTTGATATCCTGAACGGTTAGGGTTTGCCCCTGCTGCCCGCGGTGGGGGTTTCACACCCCCACACCCCCGTGGGATATTTGTGAACAGATGAAGCAAATTTTAGACGAATTTGACTGAATTTTGCCATGTCCGCTTGCCCGAAAGCCTGCGGAAAATTCGGTTTGGCGTTCTTTCTCCGATGCGCTATAGATAGTTTAACGTTGAACTATTTTGCGCTGTGACGAAAGGATGCCATCGTGGCTGCGAAAAAAGCTGCTGAAAAATCAAACGTCTCGAAGGACGATTTGCTGAAATACTACCGTCAGATGCTGTTGATCCGCCGATTCGAGGAAAAGGCGGGCCAATTGTATGGCATGGGTCTGATCGGTGGGTTTTGTCACCTTTATATCGGCCAAGAGGCGGTTGTGGTGGGGCTGGAGGCTTGCACCAAAGAAGGCGACAAGCGGATCACGTCGTATCGCGATCACGGCCATATGTTGGCTTGCGGGATGGCCGCCGATGGGGTGATGGCGGAACTGACCGGGCGCGCGGGCGGCTACTCGCGCGGCAAGGGCGGGTCGATGCATATGTTCAGCCGCGAGAAGCATTTCTACGGCGGGCACGGCATTGTCGGAGCACAAGTGCCATTGGGCGCGGGGTTGGCCTTTGCCGATAAGTATATGGGCAATGATAACGTGACCTTCACCTATTTCGGCGATGGCGCGGCCAATCAGGGCCAGGTTTATGAAACTTACAACATGGCGGAATTATGGGCCCTGCCGGTGATATTTGTGATTGAAAACAATCACTACGCCATGGGCACCAGCCAAGCGCGGTCAACCAAATCGGAAACGTTGTATGGCCGTGGGTTGGCGTATGGCATTCCCGGTGAACAGGTGGACGGCATGGATGTGCTGGCGGTTCAGGCGGCTGGGGCCAAGGCTGTGGCGCATTGCCGGGCGGGCAAAGGCCCGTACATTCTGGAAATGATGACCTATCGCTATCGCGGCCACTCGATGAGTGATCCTGCGAAATACCGCACCCGCGAAGAGGTGCAGAAGATGAAAGACGAAAAAGACGCGATCGAACATGTGCGCGATATGCTGCTGGACGCAGGATTGGCGTCGGATGAAGACCTGAAAGTGATCGACAAAGAGATCAAGGAAATCGTCAACGCATCCGCCGAATTTGCCAAAGCCAGCCCGGAACCTGATGTTTCGGAACTTTATACCGACATTTACGCGTAAAGGGAAAAACCATGGCAACTCAAGTCTTTATGCCGGCCTTGTCCCCTACGATGGAAGAAGGCACGCTGGCCAAATGGTTGGTTAAGGTTGGCGATGTGGTCAAATCAGGCCAGATCATCGCCGAAATTGAAACCGACAAGGCGACGATGGAATTTGAGACGGCGGATGAGGGGATCGTTGGCCAGATCTTGGTGGCCGAAGGGTCGGCAAACGTAAAAGTGAACACACCGATCATGGTATTGGTAGAGACGGGCGAGGCTGCGGATGCAGCGCCCGCGCCAGTTGCAATTGCGGCCCCTGCGGTTGTTAAAGAAGCACTTGCGGCGCAAGTTTTGCCAACCACCGCCGTGGTGGTGTCCAAGGCCTCATCCGATTGGCCCGAAGGCACTGCGATGAAATCCATGACAGTGCGTGAGGCGCTGCGCGAAGCGATGGCCGAAGAAATGCGTGCCAACCCGGCGGTGATGCTGATGGGCGAAGAGGTGGGCGAATATCAAGGCGCCTATAAGATCAGTCAGGGCTTGCTGGATGAATTTGGGCCCAAACGGATTGTCGACACGCCCATCACCGAGATGGGCTTTACCGGCATTGCAGTCGGTGCCGCATGGGGTGGTTTGCGCCCGATTGTTGAATTCATGACGTTTAACTTCTCATTGCAAGCCATTGATCATATTCTGAATTCTGCCGCCAAGACCAACTATATGTCGGGCGGGCAGTTGGGCTGTCCGATAGTGTTTCGCGGCACGAATGGCGCGGCGGCACGGGTTGGCGCGCAGCATTCCCAAGACTTTGCCGCGTGGTATGCGGCCATTCCGGGACTGAAAGTGGTGATGCCCTATTCCGCGTCAGATGCCAAAGGATTGCTGAAAACCGCCATTCGCGATGGCAATCCGGTGATATTTCTGGAAAATGAAATCCTGTATGGCCGCAGTTTTGACGTGCCGGTTTTGGATGATTTCACCATTCCGTTTGGCCGCGCGCGGGTGTGGCGTGAGGGGTCGGATGTGACGATTGTTTCCTTCGGCATCGGGATGACCTATGCATTGGAAGCCGCTGATATCCTTGCCAAAGACGGGATTTCCGCCGAAGTGATTGATCTGCGCACCCTGCGTCCGATTGATTACGATACCGTGCTGGCATCGGTAGCGAAAACCAACCGCTGTGTGACGGTTGAGGAAGGGTTCCCGGTGGGGTCTATCGGCGATCATCTGGCGTCAACCATCATGCAGCGCGCGTTTGATCATTTGGATGCGCCCGTGGTGACTTGCACCGGCAAAGACGTGCCGATGCCCTATGCCGCCAATTTGGAAAAGCTGGCACTGGTGACGACCGCCGATGTGGTCGCCGCCGTTAAATCTGTTTGCTACCGGTAGGAGGGGAACATGGCGATTGAAATTCTGATGCCCGCGCTGTCCCCCACGATGGAGGAAGGCACCCTTGCCAAGTGGTTGGTCAAGGAAGGCGATGTGGTGAAATCGGGGCAGATCCTGGCCGAGATTGAAACCGACAAGGCGACGATGGAATTTGAGGCGGTGGATGAAGGCACCATCGGCAAGATTCTGGTGGCCGAGGGCACGGCGGGGGTGAAAGTGAACACCGCGATTGCCGTGCTGATTGAGGATGGCGATGCGGCGGGGGCGGTGCCGGTGGTGGCGAAAGCTGTGGCGGTGGTTGCAGCGCCGGTTGTTGTTGCGGCGGCGGCGGCTGCAGTTGCGGCCCCGGTTGCTGCGGCCAAGGCGTTGGGCTCGCGGGTGTTTGCGTCGCCCCTTGCGCGCCGGATTGCTGCGGAAAAAGGGCTGGATCTGGCGGGCGTGCAAGGGTCCGGGCCACATGGCCGGATCGTGCGGGCGGATGTTGAGGGGGTGAAAGCGGTGGCTTCGGTTGCGGTTGCGGCGGCAAGTTCTGCGGCCCCTGCCCCAGCGAAAGCTGCCGTGCCGGGCGGCATGCCAACCGGCATGTCGGCAGAAACCGTGATGAAGATGTATGCGGACCGCACGGTTACCGAGGTGCTTTTGGACGGTATGCGGCGCACGATTGCCGCGCGTTTGACCGAAGCCAAGCAGACCATCCCGCATTTTTATCTGCGCAAATCGGTGCGGCTGGATGCGCTGATGGCATTCCGAGAGCAGCTGAACAAAGGGTTGGAGGCGCGCGGCATCAAACTGTCGGTGAACGATTTCATCATCAAAGCCAGTGCCTTGGCCCTGCAAGCCGTGCCCAATGCCAACGCGGTTTGGGCCGGTGACCGGATTTTGAAGATCAAGCAATCCGATGTGGCGGTGGCGGTGGCGATTGAAGGCGGGCTGTTTACGCCGGTGCTGCGCGATGCAGATCAAAAATCGCTGTCGAAACTGTCGGCGGAAATGAAAGATCTGGCAGGGCGGGCCAAAACGAAAAAGCTGGCACCGCACGAATATCAGGGCGGCAGTTTTGCGATATCGAACCTTGGGATGATGGGGATCGAGAATTTCGACGCCGTGATCAACCCGCCGCATGGGTCTATTCTTGCGGTTGGCGCGGGGATTAAACAGCCGGTTGTGCTGGCCGATGGGTCGGTTGGCGTGGCCACGGTGATGTCGATGACATTGTCAGTCGATCACCGGGTGATTGATGGCGCGCTGGGGGCGGAATTCCTGAAAGCGATCTGCGACAATCTGGAAAACCCGATGGCGATGTTGGCGTAGATATACCAATCGCCCCGGCGCAGGCCGGGGCCTTTGATAAATGCGGGCAAACTTGATACCGAGGCCCCGGCTTGCGCCGGGGCGATTGGTATTTTGCCGTCAAATCTCGCCTTTCAGCAGCTGATCCATGGTCACTGACGGCTGCGAACAGCCCGCCTCGCCCACCACGCGTGCGGGCACGCCTGCGACGGTGGTGTTATGCGGCACGTCATGCAAAACCACTGATCCAGCGGCAATACGAGAGCAGTGGCCCACGGTGATATTGCCCAAAACGGCTGCCCCTGCCCCGATCATCACACCATCGCCGATCTTGGGATGCCGGTCGCCGTCTTCTTTGCCAGTGCCGCCAAGGGTGACCGAATGCAGCATCGACACGTTATCGCCCACCACGGCCGTTTCGCCGATGACGATGGAATGGGCATGGTCGATCATAATGCCACGGCCAACACGAGCCGCGGGGTGGATATCAACGCCGAACACTTCGGAGACCCGCATTTGCACGAAATACGCGAGGTCCCGGCGATTGTTTTCCCACAGCCAATGGCCGATGCGGTAGGCCTGCACCGCCTGATATCCCTTGAAGAACAGCAAGGGCTGAATAAACCGCACGCAGGCCGGATCGCGGTCAAACACCGCTGTCAGATCAACGCGGGCGGCCTGGCCCAGATCAGGCGCGGCTTCATACGCCTCATCCGCGATTTCGCGCAAGATTTGCTCGCTCATCTCGCCTGACGCCAGTTTCAGCGAAAAGCGGTAGGCCAGCGCGCGTTCCATTGAGGGATGGTGCAGCAGGCTGGAATGGGCAAGGCCGCCCAGCAAGGGTTCCGCGCGCACCATCGCAAAACCCTCTTCACGCACGCGGTTCCAGACCGGATCAATTGCAGCAAGTTTCGCTTGGGGTTCGGCCATGATTTATCCTCCGGGTTGGGGACAATCTAGCATATGCGCCGGGGTGTTTACAGGGCCAAGCGTTGCGTGCGCTGCATGGCGCATGCGCGAAATGCGCAAAGTGCGGTCGCAATGGCCTGAAAGGCGGCAAGATACCGGGGGCATGTAAAATTCGGGGTTATAACAATGGGTTCGGCCATGGCACGCGCCATCAGGCTGCCGTTGCCCCACAAAGGATGCGGGCGGCCATACCGTTTGGCATAGCGGTGGGCAGCGTCAGCCTGGGCAATCAGGCGCGCGGCGCTGATCTGCATTTGGGGCAAATCTGCGAACGTCAGGGCCGCCGCCGCCGCGATGATATCGCCGATCAGGCAGCGGCGCATGGCGGGTCACACTGCATGGATGACGGATCGGAAGGGACCAGTGCCGTAACGTTCCGAGTTTTGCGCAACTGCCACCGTGAGTGGCCCGGACACAGCATCGGCAGACTGTTGGACGGATGTATAAATCCAGCTGGCTGCAGAAACAGTGGCTTCGCGTTTCAAAGTGGCCCCTTGCAGCACCCGCACAACGTAGGATTCCACCGCCTCGCCCAAAGGCACTTCGGGCGATTGCCAGCTGTCGCCATCAATCCGCGTGCGCCTTATCCACGACACCGCCAAATCACCGGCAACCGGGGCCACTTTGATATGCGCCACCGGATAGGGGCGCAGACCGATACCGTCGAAAGAGTCGATACGCAAAGCCGATGCCGGATTGTCATAGCCTTTGGCGGCGGGTCCAATGCGGTAATGACGTGGCAGGCCCCTTGCCGACAATGGCAAGTCGATCTGTTGCAGCGCCGTGTTGATCAACACAAAGCTGCTGCCGATGGGCCATGCAACAGGGGCCGTGCCATCGCTGCCGGCCTGACCGCGCAAACGCAGCGAAATCTCATAGGTTTTGGCGGCAACCAGCGTGGCATTCACGAACTGAAACACCTCCCAATTGGCCGCCGATCCATCGCCGATGGCCGCGACATTGCCGCCCGACAATACCGAAAGTTCGCTGGCCGATGAAATAGCACCCGACTCGATGCGCACCTGCAAGGCCGCCCCCCTGTCCCAGCGCCCCGGCGGCGATGCCATCAATTCGGTTTCGGTGACACCGATCACCGCAGGCTGGCCAAGGGTTTTGTTCAGCGTATAGCCGTCATCAGAACTGGCGCTCCACACCGCAACCGGCCCCGGCCATGGATTGGCGGCAGCACAGACATGCGGGGCGTGATCGACTTCGGACCCGGTCAACAGGGGCAAATCCAGAAACAGCGGATAAACCGGCAAAACCGGCGCAAAGGCGGCCCATGATCGCGGCGGGGTGGTAACGGTGGTGGGTTCATAAACGTTTGGATCAATGCGCACCGCCTCTATCAGTTGGGCATCTGATTGTTCGATCCGATCAATGCGGTATAGGGCACCGTTCAGATCAACGGTATCGCCCGCCCCCAGCGCCATTTTGGAGCGGGGCAAAGCAAAGCGGGCGGTATCGCGGCCAACCCGCGCCTCGGCCATCCACCGCTCAGCCATAGCTATGGCTTCGGCGGGGGTCAATACCAAGGGCAGTTCGGTGGATTGCGTCACATCGCGGTCGGCGTCGGGGAAAACGGCGTCCGATGTGGTGACGGCGAAATCGGCCTCGGCCTCAAGATACGCGATCCGGAGGCGCATCGGGGTTTCGATATCGCCGGCGCGGGTGACTTCAAACGTGCCATCCAGATCGGGGGACACCGCCAGTTGCGCGAAATCAAGCGCCACCGCCCCCAAACCATCGCGCGGGCGAAAGTGCAGCTGACCTTCGCGTTCAACCACTTCGGTGGGATAAGCCATCAACAACGGCTGCAAGGCCGCCCGCGCGGTGATGGTTTCCGACAGGCTATAGCCACGCAGATAGCCACTGGCACGGGTCAGATCGACGGGCCCTGCCCCTGCAGTTTCGCAAATCTCACCCAGAACCGCCGCCAGATGTTGGCCCGACGCGCGCCCGTTCAGCCAATGACCGGTTTCATAATTCGCACCGTCCGACCACAGGGCCGTGTTGCGCGGAAAATCCGGGAACGGTCGCGCATCCCAGGCCCAGGCCAGTGAATTGGCGTAATCCAGCATGGGGCCTGCGTAGATGGCCGACGTTGGGTTGCTGGCAGGATCGGTCCAATGCGCGTGCATGGCTTGGAAATAGGCCAGTTGCATCAAATCATCGCGCCGACCATCGGAATACTTCGGCAAGCCGGATTCCGATGATTTGGGGTCAAGGAACCGATTGGGTTGATTGGCCCCTTTGTCGATGGCAGCACAGCCAAATTCGGTGAAACGGAACGGTTTTGATTGCGGCATCCACGCAGTTGGAACGCTGGCTCGCACGCCGCCAATACGGGTGTAATGCGCCTGTCCCCACCATCCGCGCAGGTCTTTGTAGCGGTAAACCCACGCATCATCATACGCGCCATCGGTGATGGGCAGGCGCAATTGCGCGGCTTCGCCTTCGGGGCCGTCGTAATACCAATCAAACCCTTCGCCGCCTGCAATATTGGCGCGTAAGTAGGCCGGGTTATGGATATCGCCAAACCCTGCATCGGCATGCGCCGCCCCTTCGCGCCAATCAGACAGCGGCATGTAATTGTCGATGCCGATGAAATCTATCGCCGGGTCAGCCCACAGCGGATCAAGGTGGAAATAGACGTTGCCATCGCTGTGATATCCGAAATATTCTGTCCAATCAGCGGCATAGCTGATTTTGGTGGTGGGGCCCAGAATGGCGCGTACTTCTGCCGCCAATTGGCGCAGGGCGGTTACGGCGGGAAAGCTGTCACCGGCCCCACGAATTTGCGTCAAGGCGCGCATTTCCGATCCGATGCAAAAGGCCGAAACGCCGCCCGCCGCTGCACATAGATTGGCATAATGCAGGATAAACCGGCGATAGCGCCATGCGGCAGGGCCGGAATAGGTAACGGTTTCACCAGACCGGGTGAACTGTGCGGGGGTTGCTGAGCCAAAAAAGCTGGTCACTTGGGCATCCGCCGCCGCGGTGCGATCAACCGTGCCAGCCCTGCCCGGCGCTTTATCCAGCGTGATGCGCCCGCGCCATGGCAAGGCAGGTTGGCCATTGGTTAAGGAATAAGGATCGGGAAGCGTGTTGCCCGCCATTTGATCCATCAAGATAAACGGATAAAACGTCACCGCTTGCCCTGCCAGTTTTGCGGCCTTTATCGCCTCAACCACCGATTTATCCGCAGGCGTTCCGCCGTAAACAGAGCGGCCTTCAAGTTTCGCTAACTCGACCGCTGCGGTGCGCGTAACGCCCGTAACTTTCCAAGCCATGCCGATGCCATCGCTGGTCTTTTGTTCAACCTTTGGGCGCACTTCGCAGACGCCACAGCGCAGATCACCGCCAAACCACGACACCACCAAAGAAACTGCACCGCAGCCCGGTAATTCTTGGGTCAGATGATCCAAAGACGTTGCAAAATCGGTCTTGCCAGAGGCCGAATTCACGTTGGCCGTGCGGTTCACCCCCGGCCCCAGCGCATAATGCACTGGCGTGGTGGCATAGGCATATTCACCGGTGCCGGGCACCATGCAGACACCCGGCACGATGTTGGAAAGGTCAGGAAAATCTTGCGCCGCCAACCCTTGGGCCGGGCGGATCACTTCGAACGAAAACTGCGGCACGCGGTTGCCGTATGCTGACAGATCAAGATCTTCGATCACCACATAGGCCACACCGCGATACGCCGGGGCCAGACCTGCCCCTTCAACAGCGGTGATTTTGGGATCGGGCAACTGACCCGCCGCCCCGGTGTAAACCGCCATATTAAGGCTGCCGGGCTCAATTTCATTGCCATCCGCCCAAATGCGTCCGACTCGGGTGATCACCCCTTCGCACAGAGCGACGGCCAGACTGACCGAATAGGAAAACTCGGTGGTTTTGGGGCGCGCAGCGCCTTTGCCACTGCCCGATGTGGCGATGTTTTCCTGAAACCGTGTGGCCCAGATGACTTGGCCCGACACCCGCACCCGCCCCCAGATACGTGGCACGGCTGACCCTTCTGATGCACCCATCAGGCGAAACCGCTCCACCCGGCCGGTTTCGACCGCGTCCGATCCGCCACCCAGCACGGATTGATCAATCGCACGCCCAAAGGTGGCCCCAACGGCCCGCCCGATCACCGCCCCCGAAAGGCCCAGCACCGTGCCACCAAAGCCCGCCCCCAAGGCAGCCCCCGCCGCCGATAAAAGTATCGTGGCCATTTTTCAGATCCCTTCAGGAAAACAAAACCGCGCCGCAATCTTGCGCCGCCAAGGGGCGGTCAGGGCGGTTTCCACCACCCCATGCCCGGTATAGGCGTGAATGAACGACGCCTGCACGCCCGTCAGCCCGACGATGCCAAGGTGTTTGGCGACAGCGCCTGCGCGCATGCGAAACAGCAAAACATCGCCCGGGGCTTCATCGTCCAAATCTTTGGCAATCAGCCACTTGCAGGCCGCGTCGAACAAATCTTCACGCCGGGCAGCTTCGGACCAATCGGCGGTATAGGCGGGCACGGCCACAGGTTCTGCGCCAAGACAGTTCCGCCAAACCCCGCGCAACAGGCCCAGACAATCAGTGCCCGCACCCTTCACGCTGGCCTGATGCAGATAGGGCGTGCCGATCCACGCGCGGGCGGCCTTGACGATGACATCGCTCATCGCCCCAAACTCCCGCCATCATTGGGGCGTGTAGAGACTGGATAAGACGACAGCCAATCTTCGCCCGGAATATGTGGAAAGCCCTGAAAGTTCAGGAAATTGCCAAACTTACCCCGGCAAGTTTGCGCCATCCGGTCACAGCCTGCCTCCAGCTGGACCGTGTCACCAGCCGCCAGCGCCGCCCCCAAATGATGCCACAAATCCACCAGCCGCCCGGTGCTGTTCAGCCGATCTGATTTGATCATGCCCACCAACCCCACAGCCGTCCCGGTTTGCACCACCAACCGCCCGCGTTCAAACCAGCGGTCGTCAAAGCCCGCCAGCCCGGCAAAAATCATCCGCCCCATCGGATCAAACCCGGAAATCACGCCCGTTGCGCGAAAGCCCGGCGTGCCCAGATCAAAGCCACAGCGCGCATCGCCAAGGGTGGCCGAACAAGACCGCTGATACACCCGGCCCTGCGGTTGGTTCAGCCGGTCTGTCAGCCCGCGCAACTCGGCCCGAAACGCGCCTGCAGATCGGGTAATTTCACCGAAATTGCCGCGAAACTGTTCGATCCGCTGCGCAGGGTCGGACCAATTGAGCATCCATGACCGCACTTCGGCCCCGTCAAAGCGGCCCGCCGCCAGATCAGCCGCATCAATTGCAGCATCCGACAGCGCGCCTATGGCTTCGGAGTTATCCACCGACAGGCCGGTGGTTTGCTGCAAGACCCGCGCGGTCATCCCAGAGCTGGCCTTGAACGTCACGCCATCAAAGGCAAAATCGCGGTCATGGTCGGTAAAGCCGTACGTCACGCCGTCACGGCGCTGCACCATCCAGGCGCGGCAAATGGTGGTGATGCCCAGCCCCAGATGATCCAGAAAATCGTCGCGCGCGCTCATACCCGCACCTCGACAATCGGCACATTCGGCACGTCGCCTGCGCGAAACGATGCCACCGATGTCTGAATCCGGTCCGTATCAAACCGCGCCGGCACATCGAATTCGAACCCCGCCGAGACGATGGCCCCAATATCGGGGGCCACGGTAAAGGTGATCTGGCCTGTGATGACATCAACGCTGAATTCCATGCCTTCAACTTTGGGGTCATTGGCAAGTGCCACATAAACCGTGCCCGACACGGGTTTCACAATCGGGCGGGTATAGGTTTGCTCCCCAGACCGATACAGCTTTGACAGCGCAAAGCTTTGCGTCACCCCATCGCCAACGCCGATCCGCTGATCCAGCGGAGTTACCACGGCAGACGGCAGGCAAGATTTGTAATCCGACCAGTCCTTCCAGCGAAACGCGTGCAACTGGCCACGCCGCGCCTCAAAGAACGTCAGCAATGCATCAACATCGTCCAGACTGCGCACGCCTAAACCCGCATCATAGCGACGGCGCGAATGCTCCCACGGCGTGTTGCGCTCTTCAAAGCCATTGGCCAGCGTGACAATTTCGGTCAGCCGTTCTGGCCCGCCGACCGAGCCAAAGCTGACATTGGCCGGAAATCTGATCTCATGGAATGCCATATCTCGCCCCTACCGGTTCCGTTGTCCGCGCGCCAACATGCGCTGCGCCTGTGCGGCAATCTGGGATTGGCTGCGCTGAAATCCCGCCACATCAGGGGTTTGGATGTTCATCACCACCGTCACAGCGCGCCCACTGCCGCCCGCCTGCACGCCCAATCGTCCATCTGCCCCGCGCGCCAGCGGCATGATCGCCTCTGGGCCTGCCTCGCCCATCAGCCCCGTGCCGCCGCGCATCGGAAACGCGGTGGCTTGGGATACCACCCCGCCCTTGGCAAAGGGCATCACCCGGCCTTGGGAAAAGCTGGCCCCACCCGCAAAAGGCATCAGCCCGCCCAACAGCCCCTGCAAGCCATTGGCAATTGCCCCCCCCAACGCATTCTGCACCGGCTTGATCGCAATGCCATAAACCGTTTCGATCATCGACGTGGCGACCAGTTTCAGGGAATCCGACAGTTTCGCGCCGTCAAACACCAGCCCGTCAAACGCCCGTCGCAAACCGCCACCGATGCCGTTTGACAAAACGCCCACTTCACGCCCGGTGAACACCAGACTTTCGCGCATCCGGGAAAGTTCGCCATCAAAGGCCGAAACCATGCCTGTGGTGGTGCCAAGCGTGGCCTCAAGCGCCAGTATCTGATCTTGCAGTTCCGAAATTTCCGCCATGATCCGTTCCTTTCGCAGCGTCAGGATACGCCGCCGCCAATAATTCCAGCCGTGCGCGCGTCAGCGGGGGGGCAGCATTTTCCGCCCCCAGCATGATTTGCAATTCCACCGGGGTCAGCCGCCAGAACACGTCGGGCGGCACTCGCAATTGTCCCAACCCCGCGCGCACCAACCCTGGCCAATCAATGCGGGTCATGGCCCATCAGGCAGCGCAAACGCCCGCGCCAGCAATTCCGCCGCCGCCCGCGCCGCCTGCACCGGCCCGCCGCCAATGGTAACGGTGCGCAGATCGGCAGCCGTTCCTTGCCATCCGCCGCCCCGCAGCCCCGCCACGATCAGCGCCAGCACATCGCGGGTCGAAAACTGCCCCGCCTCGAACCGTTCGACCATCTCGATCAGCGATCCGGTCTGCAAAGCGGCTTCCAGTTCGGCCAGCGCCCCCAGCGTCAGCTTGGCAAGATGCGTTTGCCCATCCAACATAATCGCCACTTCGCCCGCATAAGGGTTGGCCATCACAGCGCCGTAAAGGTCAGCGCGCCTGCGGATGCCATCGACATCTCATAGGTCGCCTCGCCGTTATGGCTGCCCGCATAGTCGATCGAGGTGATCTGAAACGCGCCTTCAACCACCCCGAAACTGGGGATGACCACTTGGAAATCGGGCATTTCGGCGTCAAAGAAAATCTGGCGCGCGCGGGCATCGGTGTTGGCGTCGCGAAACACGCCAGACCCCGAAATCGCGGCAGTTTTCACCCCCGCCCCCGCCAGCAATTCGCGCCACCCGCCCACGCTTTCCAGTGATGTGACATCGACGGTTTCCGCGTTAAAGCTGATCCGCGTTGCCCGCAGCCCCGCCACAGTAACGAATTGCCCGTCGCCCACCAGATCAACCTTGATCAATAAGTCCTTGCCATTTTGCACAGCCATTGTCTGTCTCCTGAACCCATAGCGCCCCGGTTTGGGGCCATTTTCTGATGATCAAATCTCGATCCGCGCCCGAAACGTCATGTCGATCCGCCGCGTGGTGCCTTCGTCCAGCCGCCGCGCCACAGCCCGGGTAAAGCTGATCGACACGACGCGCCCCAAGGCCAGCGTCAGCGCCGCCCCTTCCAGCGCCGCCGATACCGCACCCGCAATGCCCTTGGCCGTCAAAAACCCTGATGCATCGCTGATGACACTGATATCAAAGCGATGTTCCGCCCCCGCCCCGGTTTTATCCGACTGATCCGTCACCACTTCCGGCCCGATCAACACGAAACTGCCGGGGGCGGTGCCCGGTGGCATGGCATCGACAATCGCCACCCCCGCCAGCGCAGGAAACCCTGCTAGCCGGGTGTAAATTGCCCCCTGAAGGGCCGCCGCTGCACGGTAACTCATGCGGGAACCTCCTCACGTGCAAAGCACTGCAAATAACGCCCCTGCGGATCCCGTTCCGACACCGCCAGAATAGTGAAAACCCTTGTGCCATCGCGCAGCCGTTGTTCGGGTTTGGGCCGCGCGGTTGATCCAACGGGCGCACCGCGCACGGTGATGCGGTAAGGCACGGCTGCGAATACCACTTCGGTGCCCGCCGCCTCGCGCCCCGATCCGGGCAGCACTTCGGCCCATAACGTGCCCTGCGCCACCCAAGTTAAGGTGAAACCGCCTGCGCCATCAGCCACCCGTTGTGGCGCCTCCAGCACCATCGCGCGGCTTAGCTGAACATCGCTCATGTCGCCCCCCCACCCAACACCCGCACGGTGCGCCAGCGTTCGATCAGCACTTGCACAGCCACCGGCAGACCTGCGATCCGCCCCCCCAAATCGTGGCGATTTTCATAATATTCTGCCGCCAACAGCAGCACCGCTTGGGCAAGGTCCGCAGGCACTGCCGCCCAGCCCGCACCAAAGCCTGCGTCAAACACCACTTCAACCTGACCATCCGTTGGCACGACGGGCAACAGCACCCCCACCGCCGTCAGTTTTGGGCGGGCATTGTCTTGCACCAGTTTATACCGGCTGGCGGCAATCACCGTGGCCACAGCGGCCAAATCCCGCAGCGTGACCGAAATCACCGCCGACACCGGGGCCACGGGCAAGGGTTGCTCGCCCGCGCTGCGCCAGTCTTGCAGCGTCAACCTGAACCGCCGGGCCAGCAAAACCTTGCCGATCCGGCCCTCAATTGCCGCCATCGCCGCGCGCAAATACGACTCTATCAAACCGTCCTGCATGCCGTCATCACTGAACCCACTGCCCAGACGCAGATGATCTTTCAGCGCTTGCACGGGCAAAGCTGCAGCCAGTATTGATGTCTCTTCTGTCAGCATCATCGCCCAATTCCCTTGCAAACAGCCCCCACAATGCCCGGCCCCACAGAGGGCCGGGCCATCGCGCGCCCTTTAGGACACCGCGATTTTCAGCAGCTTGATCGCCGCAAAATCGGTCACATCGCCGCCAACCCGCTTGGAGGCATAGAACAAGACGTTGGGCTTGGCCGAGAACGGATCGCGCAAAATCCGCAGATCGGGGCGTTCGGCAATAGTGTAACCGGCGGTGAAATCGCCAAAGGCCATCGCATAGGCATTCGCCGCGATATCGGGCATGTCTTCGCAGATTTGCACGGCATAGCCCATCAGACGCGCAGGCTCGGATGCGGCCAAACCATCAGACCACATGAACCGCCCATCGGCATCCTTCATTTTGCGCACAGCACCTGCGGTTTTCGAATTCATGATGAACGTCGCATTGGCGCGGTAATCAGCCCCCAGCGCATAAACCAGACTGATGATGCAATCGACCGCGTTTGTGGCGGCAAAATCTGCTGCAGCGCCGGTTGCGATATAGCCCAGATTGCCCCAGGTCCAGGACGCATTCGCCACTTTGGCGGGCAACAAAATACCCTTTGGCTTGTCCACGCCATCACCATTGATGAACGCCGCCGCTTCGGCCCGGATGAACCGCGTGGCGATTTTACCCGCAAGCCAGCCTTCCACGTCAAACGCGCTGTCATCCAGAAGGCGCTGGCTTGCCTTCGGCATCGCTGCCAATTCATGCAGCTTGATCGAAATACGCTCAATCGTCGGTGTCGCAGTTTCAGACGTCGCAGCCACTTCAGTGGCCCAACCGGACCCCACTTCGGAACGGTCAATCAGCACGTCAAACGACGTGGCTTCAACCTGCACCACATTTGAAATGGCGCGCAGGCTTGACGTGGATACCAGCATCGAGCGGATGGTATCGGCGGTTTGCGGATCAACCAGATAACCGCCATCGGCGGCGACTGCCGTGGACATCGCCTTGCCGTCCAGCACAAGGCCGCGCAGGCCATCATCATCGCCCGACCGCAGATAGGCACCAAAGGCCTTTTTGTGCGGCACATCCAGTTCCGCATGCGCAGACAGCGCGGGGCGGGCATAAGTCATTGTTTTGCGATCCAGCATGGTTAAACGCTCTTCCTGTTGTTGCAGTGATTTCTTCACGTCATCCTGAAAGCCATTGAAGGCGATCATAAATCCGGCCATCGCGGTTTTCACTTCCGCACCCGGATGTTGGACCGAAGACATAGCTTCTGCGGTCCGAGATTTTGTCTCGGTCATTTCGTTTCCTTTGGTTTGGTCGTAAATCCGCTACGTGCGGGTCGTCAGGGACAGGCGGGCTGCATCAAAAATTGCCGCCATGTCACGCCACAAGTCGGCATCGGGTGCCTCGGCCTTGGCCGAAACCCGCGCTTCGGCAAGCATGGGGAAGGTCACCAAAGACACCTCCCACAGCTCCAGTTCCGCCAACAGACGCTGGCCTTTGCCATCGCGTTCTGCCCGCACGGTGCGATAGCCAATCGACAATCCATCAATCGCGCCCGCCGTCAGCAATGCCGCCGCCTCGCGGCCCTGCTCCACTTCGGTCAGGATGCGGCCCTTGACCCAAAGGCCAATGGCATCTTCGCGCACCTCGTCCCAGACGCCAATCGGCTGGGTAGGGTCGTGCTGCCACAGCATTTTCACCGCCCGGCCCGTAGCCTTCAACCGCGCCAGACTGGCCGCATAAGCCCCCTTTTGCACAACGTCGCCGCCCTGATCGCGCTTGCCGAACAGGCTGGCATAGCCCGCAACCACCGCCCCATCGGTTACCGTCAACCCCGCCTCGGGCTGATGATATTTGCGTTCCGGCGCGCCGTTTATATAGCCATCCATCATGTTCCCCTTCATTTTCCCGCCGCCCGGATCACGGTTTCGGCCATCTGTGCCAACATGAACGCAGCCACCCCGTAGACGCCCAGCCAAATCCGCTTTTCCAACCGTTCCAGCACCGCATCTATCTGGCCAAGGCGGTAGTCCAGCGCCGCCCAGCGTTCCTCAGATACCCGTTCATTCGCCTCAATCCGCGCGGCTGCGGCATCAAAACTGTCATATAGAAACCGCGATCCTTCGACCGGTTTGCGCGGACCCGTCACGCGTCTTCCGCCAGTCGCGGCAAGCCAAGGATCATCCGCTTTTCTGCAGGCGTCAGGAAATCCGCCGCCCCCACCCGCGCCCATTGCTGATCGCGTTCCGCCGCCAGCGCCGGAATCTGGTCCAGATCGGGGCGCAGTTCCACCACCTCGCCGCTGAACACCGACAGCCAATGCGAAATTCCCGCCGTCACCCGCGCGGCCAAAGGCAGCACCGTCAGGCGGAAAAACGCGCGGTTGGCCTCTTGATAATTGGCATAGGTCGCGTCCCCCGGTATCCCCATCAACATCGGCGGCACGCCAAAGGCGATGGCAATTTCGCGCCCCGCCGCCTCTTTGGTCTTTTGAAACTCCATATCCGACGGCGAAAACCCCATCGGTTTCCAGTCGAGGCCACCTTCCAGCAACATCGGGCGGCCCGCATTGCGCGCGCCCTGATGGTGCTGCTCCATCTCGCCCACCAGCCGGTCATACTGATCGGTGGTCAGCTGCGATTGGCCATCAGCGCCCTTATAAATAATTGCCCCCGAAGGCCGCGCCGCATTGTCCAACAGCGCCTTTGACCACGCAGAGGCGGACGTATGCACATCTATCGCCACCGCCGCCGCCTGCAACGGGCTAAAGCCGTAATGATCGTCCTGCGGATGAAAGGTCTTGATATGGCAGATCGGCTGCGACCCCTCGCTCATGCCAAACCGGTGCGTGCGACCACTTACCGAATAGTCATAAGCCACCGGCCAGCCATCCGCCCCCGGCACCAACGCCATCCGATCAGACCGCAAAACGTGCAATTCGCCCGGCAATTTGCCCAATCCCGGCACGGCTTCGATATACGCAGTCCCCGACATCAGCAGATGGACATAGATCGCCTCGAACAATTCCGCCCGCCCCTGCGCGCCATTGGGGCGGCGGATAAGATCCAACACCGGATGTGTGTCATAGCGTCGCTCATTATCTTGCAAGATCAACGGCAAAGCCGCTGCCGCCTCAGAGATAAGTTTAACCGCCCGAAACCCCATCGGGTTGCCTTGAAACCCGGTTTTGGCCAGCGATACCAGATCCCGCGCCGACCACGCCACCCGGCCCGACGTGCCCCAGGCCACCACACGGCCCGTGGCAGACGCCTTTTTCTCAGGAACCACCACATCGGCGCTGCGTTTCAGAAAATCAAACACCATCGTCAGCCGCTCCTATCCTGCCCCACCCGAACGCCAAAGCCTGCGTTCGGGTCCCTCGCTTGTCTGAAAATCAATCTACTGAACAAAGGTTTAACAACCCTCACCCCAGCGTGCGCACCTTCGGGTCTCCGAATTTGGCTGCGGGTTCGATCATCAGGTCGGTCAGCGCCCAGACCAGCGCATCCACCCGGTCGGGGCTGCCCTTGCCCAAGAAACCTTGCGGCGTCATCTGACACATCTGCGCCTCCAGTGCTGCCAGATGGCGCAGATGCGACACGCGGCCTTGTTCGTATAACGCCGCCACCGGCTCGGCCCGCGCCGATTTGTGGCGCGCGGCATGCACGGCGCGGTAAGGCACCAGGGGATCAATCGTGCGCAACACGCCTTCGACCAAGGCACCACCTTGGTTCACCTCGGCCACCAGCCGATCAGCCCCATGCCGTTGATACGCCGCAATCGCCGCGCGTGCCCATTGATCGGGCGAGGCCCCTTTGACCGTCGCATCTTCCAGCACCACCGCGCGCCAGTTTTGTGGCGGCCCATCGGTGATTGCCCCCACCACCACAATGCCGCAGGCATCGGCCCCTTCACCGCCCGAAACCGACGGATCAACCGCCACCACAATGCGCGAACATTTGGGGGCCATGTCCAGCCGCCTATCCTCCAGCATCGCGGTCGTCCACAGCGCGCCGGGGATATCTTCGATCAACAACCCCTCCAGTTCTTGCGCGCCCTTCCAAGTGCCCGCATAGCGCGTCGTCACTTCCTCCAGGAACGAGGCCGCAAGATAAGCGCGGTTGGCCGTTGTCGGGGCGTGGGTCACCGTCGTGGATGGGTTCTTCAAGATCGCCTTCAACACTCCCACATTCTGCGGTGTCGTCGTCACCACCTGGCGCGGATTGGCCCCCAATCGCAGCGCGAATTGCAGCATATCCCAAGTGTCATCGGCCTTTTTCCACTTGGCCAACTCATCCACCCATGCCGCATCAAACTGCGGCCCGCGCAGACTTTCCGGGTCATGCGCCGAAAATATCTGTGCAATGGCCCCATTGGGCCAAACCAACCGCTTTCGCGTCGCCTCCCAGACCGGGCGGCGATCGGGGGGAGAGCAGGCAAGTATGCCGCTGTCGCCAAACACCATCACCTCCCGCGCCTGATCAATCGTGTCGCTGACCAGGGCCACCCGGCGTGCCAGCCCTTTGTCTTTCGGCCACGCACCTTCCACTTGCGCGCGCACCCATTCCGCCCCCGCCCGGGTTTTGCCCGCACCCCGCCCGCCCATGATCACCCAGGTTTTCCAAACCCCTTCGGGTGGCAACTGATGCGGCAGCGCCCAGAATTCGAACATCCACGGCAAGGCCAGCAACGCGTTCTCGCTTAGACCCGCCAGAAATTCATCAACTTGCGCCGGCGGCGCGCAGGCAAGCCAATCTGCGCCCGATCTCATCGCGCGCGGCGTATAGGTCAAGCTGTCCTGATCCGACGCCCCCTGCGACGGTTTTGCGAAGTTTTTCAACACGGTCCCCTTCATAAATTGCCAATTGCACAGCGGCTTTCAGATCACGCAAAGCGACGCTGGCCTCTTTGATCTGCCCAAACTCACCAGCTTTGATTGCTTCCACGACCACGCTTAAGCTTTCACCCGCTTCTCGCAGCCACGCTTCAGTGATTTCCAGAAACCCAACGGGCTTCTCAACCTCGGTTAGAAAATTAATTGTCATGCCTGTTTGATCCGCCCCTTATGCTGCCCCGCACAAGACAAACGAAAAAACGGCTGTGGGTTCCTCACCCAAGCCGTTCGCCCACCTGTTCTAGTATGCCAAAATGACTATATCAGAACGCGCGCAAAGTCAAGATCAAAGCCTTTTATCATCAATGCCTTAGCGGGCGCTCTTGATAATCCGTGTTAAGATTTACGCCATAGGCGCCAACCTGCTAAGGCGTCAAGGCCTTGATGATCTCCATCTCCATCGTCAAAATTGGCCCCTGCAATACGCGTTGATTGGTCGATGCCCAATTGTGCCGCAGCGACCATATCTCCTCTTCGCTGCCCTTGGCGGGGACGGCGATCATCGCGTCGGTCACATAGGCATAACCAATGCGAAACACTGCATTTTTCACCATTTCTGCATGCGCACCCGTGGTGGGCTGGCCATAGGCCGGATTGGTCAAAACCGGTGTGCCAACCAAGGCCTGCCCCACCAACCGCCCCCCCGCCGGCACCAGCCGCGCATAGGGCACTTCGGGGGATTCGACATCGCGGTCCGCAGGCAATGCCGGCACCAGTTTGTCCACCAACATCATCCCATCCGCCATCACCGAAATATAGGCGCGGTCAGGGTCCACGATACGGCCCCCGTCGGGTCGGGTCAGGAACAGTCGGTCAAACACCATCACCGCATGCGCCGAGCGATTTTCAACCATATAGGCCGCGATGACGTGCCCTTCTTTCGGCTGCCATTCCATCGTCAGGATTACGTCGTTGTCACTCATCTTCTGATCCCCGCGCGCTGCCTGCCCCAAAAGACCGGCGCACAAAACCACCATGCCTACCCATCGCAATATCCAAATGCCCCACGTCAATACCGTGGCCGTTCGGGCAAACCCATATCGCGGCGCATGCCATTTTCCGAGGGGTCTTTCGTCTCGTAGGGTGGCAGGCCGACTGCCTGTAATTCACGATTGCGCGTGCCATCCGTTTCGCCGTTCACCTGCTGCCCTTTCGCGGCATCATCCGCATGCACCAATTCATGACCCAAGCCAACTTCGGGCGGGCGGTTCATCCACGGCTCTGATCCGTCACCGATTTGCGTCGTATCCGGGTTGTATGACACAGTTGAATTTGATCCCGCCCCCGGCGTGCCAGCCGGGTTCACAAACCGACCTGCTGGATTATCATAGCCTGCCGAATTGCCGCCGCTGGTCTTTTTAATGGTTACGGTTTTGGATCCGTTGTCCAGACTATCAATAAGTTTATGCCCAGTTGGTGTTGCGTTCAGCTTTTGCAAATCCGCCACCACGCGGTCGCGAAAGGCCTTGTCGCCCTCGATCGTGATGTTGGCCCCGACATGAGTGACCACACTGCCATCGGGCAAGGTTTCTTCCCAGACATTGGGAAACGGCACCGCAGGCGGCGTTGGCGGCACAACACCAACTTCGCCGATCAGAACCGTTGGACAGCATGGCGGCATGATGATCCCGCCTTTCATCGTATTGTCCAACATACGCGCGGCGGGCTGTCCCATGATGATAACCGTCATTGATCCTTTGATGATAAGATCAAATGGCGGCGGTATCGGGGGGGCTGGCGGCGGCGGCACACACACACATTGATCGCCCAACCGGGCAGCAGGCAATCCACCAATAATCACCGTTATCGCCCCGGGGGGCAAGATCGGTGACGGCACGACGCAAAGTGGACAAACGTGCAAATCCGAAACACGGGCTGCGGGGAATCCCATTTCAAAAGCCTTTAATCAATCAATGTCAAAAGGCTAACCCCGCAGGCCCCTCTCTGTCAAGAAAAGCTGCGTGGCACCTTAATCGCCCTGCACGCCCGTGGCCCCGGTGTCCGTGCCTTGCTGCGCCTCAATCTCGCGCCATTTGGCGACGTTGATGTTGTGCTGCTCCAGCGTTTCGGCAAACGCGTGGCCCCCCGTTCCATCCGCTACAAAAAAGATAAACGGAGTGGTATCGGGGTTCAGCGCCGCCTCAATGCTTAACCGCCCGGGATTGGCAATCGGCGTTGGCGGCAGGCCATCAATCACATAAGTGTTCCAGGCCGTTTCGCGCCGCAACTCTGATTGCCGCAATCCGCGCCCCAGAATGCCCTCGCCCTTGGTGATGCCATAAATCACCGTGGGGTCGGTCTGCAATTTCATCCCGTCGCGCAACCGGTTGATAAAGACCGATGCCACCTGTTTGCGCTCTTCGGGTATCCCGGTTTCCTTTTCGACAATCGACGCCATGATCATCGCCTCTTCCGGCGCTTTATAGGGCAGCCCTTCGGCGCGAGCCGCCCACAACTCTGCCATCGTTGCCGCTTGCCGTTTCACCATTTCAGCCACCAAAGCTGCGCGGTCAGACCCCTTTTCCACCTCGTAACTGTCAGGCGAAAGCGTTCCCTCGGCCGGTGTCTCTGCCAAGGCACCTTCCAGAAAATCCGCCCGTTTCAGCGCGTCAACCACTTGCCAGCTGGTAACGCCTTCGGCCAATGTCACCCGCCAGCGCAAATCGCTGGCTGTCGCTGCATCCAGATATTCCGCGGGCACCGCATCGGTTGCCGGATCAAATTTCACCACTTCGACATAGCGGTTTGTGGCCGCGTCCAGTTCCCGCAGTACCACTTCGGATTTCGCCACCGAAATCCGGTAATTCACTTCCCGCCCGCAGGTTGATTGCCCGCCATCGGTCAGCGCGCCAAGAACCTCGCGCATCGACGATTTCGGGGCCAGCAAATAGCTGCCAAATTTCAACGCCCGCGCTTTGTCGGAATAATCCGCCCCAATGCGGAAAATACGTGCATCCGAAACAGCGCCCTCGGTTTGCAAAGATCGGCTGACCTGCCCCAATGAGGCACCCTTTTCAACTTTGAAACAAATGGCTTCGGTCAATGGCCCCGGCCCGGTATAGGCCGCTCGCCCCCAGGCCAGCAGGCCCGATACCACCACCAACACCACGATAAACAGCGTCAGCGCGTTAGAGGCAACCGACCGCCACATCAGCTTGCCACCTTACCGATGACCAAACTGGCATTGGTGCCGCCAAAGCCGAACGAATTTGACAAGGCCACGTCAATCTTGCGCCGCACGACTTTGTTCGCCGCCAGATCCAGTTTGGGGGCCACGGCCGGGTTGTCCAGATTGATCGTCGGCGGTGCCACCTGATCGCGGATCGCCAGCACACAAAATATCGCCTCAACTGCGCCTGCGGCCCCCAACAAATGCCCGATGCTTGATTTGGTAGAACTCATCGTCGCCCCCGCCGCCGCATCGCCCAGCAACCGCTCAACCGCGCCCAACTCGATTGTGTCGGCCATCGTCGATGTGCCATGTGCGTTGATGTAATCCACATCTGCAGGCGTCAGACCCGCCCGCTTTAGTGCCATTTGCATAGACCTGAACCCACCATCGCCGTCCTCGGCGGGCGCGGTGATATGATGCGCGTCGCCCGACATGCCATAGCCCAGCAATTCGGCATATATCCGCGCGCCCCGCGCTTTTGCATGTTCGTATTCCTCCAGCACCACCACACCCGCGCCTTCGCCCATCACAAAGCCATCACGATCTGCATCATAAGGACGGCTGGCTTTGGTCGGATCATCGGCGCGTTTGGTCGATAGTGCCTTACACGCATTGAACCCGGCAATACCAATTTCCGAGATCGGCGCTTCTGCACCCCCCGCCACCATCACATCCGCGTCGTCCCACATGATCAATCGCGCCGCATCACCAATCGCATGCGCGCCGGTTGAACAGGCCGTCACAACGGCATGATTGGGGCCTTTGAAACCAAAGCGAATGGAAACCTGCCCTGAAATAAGGTTGATCAGACTGCCCGGAATAAAGAACGGTGATACCCGCTTTGGCCCCTTTTCCTTGATCAACACGGCCGTTTCGGCAATCGACGTCAAACCGCCAATGCCTGACCCGATCATCACGCCCGTGCGACATCGCTGATCTTCGTCCGCGGGCACCCAACCGGAATCGCGCACCGCCTGCACCGCCGCCGTCATGCCATAAAGAATGAAATCATCCACCTTGCGGCGGTCTTTCGGTTCCATCCAGTCATCGGCATTGAACGTGCCATCACTGCCATCGCCAAAGGGAATTTCGCAGGCATATTGCGTGACGACGTTGCTGGCATCAAACCGCGTGATCGGCCCGGCCCCCGATTGACCGTCTATCAAACGGCTCCAGGTTGCCTCGACACCACAAGCCAAAGGCGTGACCATTCCAAGACCCGTAATGACAACACGACGCATAGACTTCCCCCGACGGATGCATTCTTTTGCTTTCACCGGGTGATACACGGCAGAACTCTTGCGCGCAACAACCGCACGGATTTGCGGCAATGCCGCGCCATCTGCGTGCGCCTGCCCGGATGTCGCAAGATTTAACTTGACGCGATCAAATCAAACACTAAGTCGTGAATGAACGTTCATTCTCTGCCAGACGCCGGACAGCGACAAATGCAAATTGCAGTGCCAAAAACCGATCAACGCATCGCCGACATCCTTTTACGGGTGCGTGGGGCCTTTATCGAAAAGGGTTTTGATGGCGCGTCAATGCAGGATCTGGCCCGCGCCGCAGGCATGTCGGTTGGCAATTTCTACCGCTACTTTCCGTCGAAATCGGCCATCGTTGAACGGCTGATCGGGTGCGATCTTGACAACATGCAAGCGGAATTTGCCGAACTGCTTAAGTCTGACAGCCCGATGCAGGCCCTGCGCGTGTCAATTCGTCAGCATATTCATCAGCATCAAACCAATGAAGACGGCCAGCTTTGGACCGAGATAAACGCGGCCGCCCTGCGCAAGCCGGAAATTGGTCTTGCCTGTCAGCATATGGAAAAATTCATCATCGGGCATCTGACGGCTGTGTTTGCCGCCGAAACCGGGATTTCAGTGGCCGAAGCGCAGCAGCGGTTTTCAACCCAAGCCGCGTTTATCGTCATGCTGGTGCAATCGGCTGCCACCTGTGCCCCGCAGGCGGCAGTCGACCCGGTCGACCTGACCAATCTGATCATTCAAACCATTGATAAAACGCTGGACGATGTCGCCAGCACCTTTGTGAAAGGCTGACCATGCGTTCCGTGACTTCCCTAATCTTGGCCTTTGCGCTGATGTCCACATCGCCGGTGTTCGCCCAAAGCACCGAAGCCGTGCCCGCCCCCGCAATCGTGTTGCCAGCGATAACGGTATCAGTCGTCAAAACCCACGACTTGCGCGATATCGTGCTTGCATCCGGCATGGTTGGCCCCGTTGAAGAAGTGCTTGTCGCCCCCCTGATCGAAGGTCAGCCCATTGAATCCCTGCTGGTCGATGTTGGCGACCGGGTTGTTGCAGGTCAGGTGCTTGCGCGCCTTTCAACCACCACGCTGGAATTGCAGCGCGCGCAACTGAACGCATCCCTTGCCGCCGCCGATGCGATGATTGCCCAAGCTCAGGCGCAACAACTTGAAGCCGACAGCGCCGCAGGCGAAGCCACGCGCGTTTCTGACCGCACCGCCGCCTTGACAAAGCAAGGCTCCGCATCGCAGGCAGCCGCCGATCAGGCGCTGTCAGGCTCGGTTTCCGCCAACGCCCGCGCCACCGTGGCCGTGCAATCACTGGCCTCAGCCCGGGCCAACCTTGCGTTGGTGCAGGCGCAGTTGGCCAACCTTGATCTTCAGATGGCCCGCACCGAGGTTACCGCCCCCGTGGCAGGTGAAATCATCGCCCGCAACGCGCAGGTCGGCGCTATCGCCTCGGCGGCAGGTTTGCCGATGTTCACCCTGATCCGCGATGCAGCGCTTGAGCTGCGCGCCGATCTGTCCGAAGCCGATCTGACCCGCGTTGCCAAAGACCAGACCGCCGTTCTGACAGCCGTTGGCGCAACCGCGCCGTTGCAGGGCGTTGTGCGTCTGGTCGAACCCACCATTGATCTGACCACCCGGCTGGGCCGCGCCCGCATCACCATCACCGAGTCAGCCTCGGTGCGCTCGGGGATGTTTGTCGAAGCTGCCATTCTGGTGACAGAACACAACGCCATCGCTGTGCCGGTGACGGCCATCGGGGCCTTTGATGGCAGTGCAACGGTGATGAAGGTGGTTGATGGCACCGTTTCACGCATTCCCGTCAAAACCGGTATCCGTGCGGGGGGCTGGGTCGAAATTCTGGACGGCATTGCCGAAGGCGATACCGTTGTCACCAAAGCGGGTGCCTTTGTGCGCCCCGGCGACAAAATCAATCCCGTGCCGTCCTTTGACGCCGAAACGAACTAGAGGCATTTGCGATGAATTTTTCAGCCTGGTCTATCCGCAACCCGCTCGGGCCCATTCTGGCCTTCTTCATCTTGATGGTGCTGGGGTGGCAGTCGTTCAACAGCCTGCCGATCACGCGCTTTCCCAACATCGACGTGCCGTTGGTGGCGGTGTCGGTTGGTCAGCCGGGTGCCGCCCCTGCCGAACTTGAAAGTCAGGTCACCAAGATCATCGAAGATGCGGTTTCGGGCATCACCGGCGTCAAAAACGTCCGCTCTACCGTCACCGATGGGATTTCCACCACTTTGGTGGAATACCGCATGGAAGTGCCCACCGACAAAGCTGTGCAAGACACCAAAGATGCGGTTGACCGCATTCGCGGTGATCTGCCCGGCGCGATAGAGGCCCCGGTTGTCACACGGATTGACGTCGAAGGCCAAGCCATCATGTCTTTCGCGGTATCTGCCCCAAATCTGACGATTGAAGAGATGTCTTGGTTCGTCGATGACGTGATCAAACGTGCGCTGCAAGGCCGCCCCGGGGTGGGCAAAGTTGATCGTTTCGGCGGCGCAAACCGCGAGATTCGCATCGAACTTGATCCGGTGAAACTTGACAGTTTTGGCATCTCCGCCTCGGCGGTCAATGCGCAGTTGCGATCCACCAACACCAACCTTGGTGCCGGGCGCACCGAAATTGGCGCGGGCGAACAGGCGATCCGCACTTTGGGCGATGCATCAACCGTGGCCAAACTGGCCGCCACCACCATCGCGCTGCCATCGGGACGGTTTGTGCGACTGTCAGATCTGGGCCAGGTGATTGATACCTTTGAAGAGCTGCGATCCTTCTCGCGGCTGAACGGCGAACAGGTTGTCACCTTCGCCGTGTTTCGTGCCAAAGGCGCGTCCGAGGTTTCTGTCGCTGAAACCGTCAATGAAACCCTTGATCAGATTCGCAAAGACCATCCTGATGTGCAACTGAAACTGGTCGATGAAACGGTTTTCTACACCTACGGCAACTACGAAGCCGCCCTTGCCACCCTAATCGAAGGCGCATTGCTGGCGGTGCTGGTGGTGTTTGCGTTCCTGCGCAACTGGCGCGCCACCCTGATCACCGCAGTGGCGCTGCCGCTGTCTGCCGTGCCCACGTTTTGGGTGATGGACATGCTGGGATTCTCGCTGAACCTTGTGTCATTCCTTGCCGTCACGCTGGCCACCGGTATCCTGGTCGATGACGCGATTGTTGAGATAGAGAATATCGCGCGACATATCAGGATGGGCAAAACTCCCTACCGCGCCGCGATTGAGGCCGCCGATGAAATCGGTCTGGCCGTGATCGCCACAACCTTTACCATCGTCGCGGTCTTTGTGCCGGTGTCGTTCATGGCGGGTATCGCCGGGCAATATTTCCGACAATTTGGCCTGACCGTCGCCATTGCCGTGCTGTTTTCCCTGCTGGTCGCGCGCCTGATCACCCCAATGATGGCGGCCTATCTGATGACCACCAAAGACGCCAACGCGGGCCATTCCGCCGCCGGTGACGGCTTTATCATGCGAAATTACCTGCGCTTTGTGCGCCTTAGCACGCATGGCCGCATTCCCCTTTTGCCAAACACACGCGGTGGCTGGCTTAAGCTGCCTGCCTATTACATCACCCTTGTTTGCGCGATTGGGGTGCTGATCGTGTCGGTCTACTTCATGCTGAAAGTCCCCGGCAGTTTCCTGCCGCCCGAAGACGTCAGCCGCATTTCGATCTCGGTCGAATTGCCCCCTGGATCAACGCTTGAAGAAACCGATAACACCACCCAAGCCATGGTCGATGTGATCAAAGACATCCCCGGCATTATGAATGTCTTTGTGCTGGGCGGCGCATCCCCCACCGGCAGCCTTGATTTGCGTTACGCCTCTGTCACCGTGATATTGGACCGGCTTGACCAAAGCCTGCTGCTGAAACTGTCGCAGATTGGTCGCAAAATCCCTGTGCTGGGGGCCATCGTGCCGGAAATCGAAAACACAGGCCGCAAAACGCCGCAAGATCAGATTGAGGCAGAGGTTTTCAAGCGCCTTGCCGTCATCCCTGACATTCTGGCCCTGAAACTGAACGACCGCGGCGAACGCGATTTGTCGTTCTCAATCCTTGCCAGCACCGAGGCTGATCTGAACACCGCCGTCGCGCGTCTTGAAGAGGCGCTGTCAGGCGAACCCCTGCTGGCCAACGTATCAACCAAAGGCGCGCTGCCAAGGCCCGAGGTGCAAATCACCCCCCGCGCCGATGAGGCCGCCCGTCTGGGCATCACCGCCGCCCAAATCGCAGAAACCCTGCGCGTTGGCACGATTGGTGATTTCGATGCGGCCTTGGCCAAAATCTCGCTGGATAACCGCCAGATCCCGGTGCGGGTGCGGCTGAACGACGTCAGCCGTCAGGATATCACCCGCATCGCCGCCTTGCGCATTGCGACCAACGCTGGCGGCACGGTGCCGCTGTCTACGGTGGCCGATATCACCATCGGTCAGGGCCCGGCGGCCATCGAACGGTTGAACCGCGAACGCATCGCCACCATCGGGGCCAACCTGCCTTTGGGCGTGGCTTTGGGCACCGCCAGCGCCAAGTTCAAAGAGATCGCCGATAAGGTCGAACTGCCCGCCTCGGCCCGCTTGCAAGAGGCTGGCGACGCCGAAGTGCAGCAAGAACTGTTCGCCAGCTTTGGCCAAGCCATGATCCTTGGCCTGATGTTGGTGCTGACCGTGCTGATTTTGCTGTTCAAATCGGTGATCCAGCCGTTTACCATCCTGTTTTCCCTGCCCCTTGCCATCGGCGGGGTGGCCGCCGCCCTGATCCTGACCAACGCGGCGCTGTCGATGCCAGTGCTGATCGGCATTCTGATGTTGATGGGGATTGTGACCAAAAACGCCATCCTGCTGATCGACTTTGCCATCGAGATGCGCGCGCGTGGCATGGAACGCATGGCGTCGGTGATCGAGGCTGGCCACAAACGTGCGCAACCCATCGTGATGACCTCGATTGCGATGTCAGCGGGCATGTTGCCGTCCGCCTTGGGCGTTGGCGAAGGCGGTGCCTTCCGCGCCCCGATGGCGACAGCCGTGATCGGCGGTATTATCGTGTCGACGGTTCTAAGCCTTGTTGTCGTGCCGTCGTTTTATCTGATCATGGACGATCTTTCGCGGCTGTTGGCGTGGATTTTCAGCCGTATGATCGGCCCGAAAGAAGCCGAACCGACCGAAGTGCCGTCTTATGTTCTGGCGGAACGGCTGGATGGTTTGGAAAGTGCCCAAGCCAATATGACCAGCCTGTTGGCGGCCGAACAAAGCTCGTTGCGGGATCGGATAACGGCTATGGAACCGCAGACGCAAAAGCCCCGAAAAGGCGATTTGGCGGCGGCGGAATAGCGCCAATCAGCGGTGCGCCTAAAGGCACACCCTACGCCGCGGTTCGGATGTAGGGTGTGCCTTCAGGCGCACCTAACTTCACAATTCACACATCACCCCACCAGCCCCTGCCCCACAAACGGCTTTTGCGGCACCCCCGGCAGCACGCAAAGCATCTCATACAGCAGATTGGCCCCGATCAATGCCGTATTGCCCGACGGATCATAAGGTGGCGATACTTCCACCAGATCGCCGCCGACAATAGTCAGCCCCGAACAGCCGCGGATAATTTCCAGGCCCTGCCAGATCGTCAGGCCACCGGGTTCCACTGTGCCCGTACCCGGCGCAAAAGCCGGGTCCAGACTGTCGATGTCATAGCTGATGTAAACGGGGGCATCGCCAATCACCGCCCTTATGCGCGCCATCATCGGGGTCAGCGATTTGTGCCAGCATTCCTCGGCTTGGACAACCGTCCAACCCTTGCCCCGCGCCCAGTTGAAATCATCCGCGCCGTATCCGGTGCCGCGCAGGCCGATCTGAAAGACTTTATCGTTGATCAGACACTCCTCTTCCCACGCGCGCCGAAACGGGCAGCCATGCGCCACCGTTTCGCCAAACATTGTGTCATTGATATCGGCATGGGCATCGACATGGATCAACGCCACCGGGCCATATCTGGCCTTGATCGCCCGCAATATCGGCCAGGTCAGCGTATGATCCCCGCCCAACGTCAACGGGATCGCCCCATGCGCCAACACGCCGCTGTAATAATCGGCGATGATATCAACAGTCTTTTTCAGATCAAAGGTGTTGATCGGCACATCGCCGATGTCTGCCACTTGTAGATGATCAAAGGGCGCGGCCCCCGTTGCCATATTATAAGGGCGCAACATACGCGATTCGTCGCGGATCTGGCGCGGCCCCATCCGGGTGCCCGACCGGTTTGATGTGCCATGATCCATCGGAATGCCGATGAACGCCACATCCAGCCCTTCTGCGGTGGGTTGGGTTGGCAACCGCATCATCGTGGCAGGCCCGCCAAACCGCGCCATATCATTGCCGCCCAGGGGTTGATTGAATTGGCGCATTACCGTTCCTTTTCTTTGTCAGGCGAACCAATTGCTTGCCGCCCAAGTCGCAAAACCATTCATATTCCTGACCCATTACAAAAAGTTAAGCAGGCCCGCTGCACTTTTCAAAGGGCTTCATACCGCCGCAATCACACCCCCACCCACCGCAAGCCGTTGAAAGTAACCTTGCGATCGCTTTGCAGGTTCAAACCTCAGGCAGGGTGCAATTTTATCGCTTGCGCCACAAGGCAAAGGCAACCCAGACTTCACCGCGGAATACGAAGGATCCCAAAGTGTTGCCACAGCAGAATGACCGCCCCGCAATCTTGTGGGTGCTTTCAGGCACTTTGATCTGGACCCTGATCTTTGCTGCCGGAAAGTTTGCGGATGGCGCAAGCGGGGCGGTTCAGATCACTTTTCTGCGCTATCTGGGTGCATTTGTCACGCTGGCCTTACTGTTGCCATGGAAGGGCGGGTTGCAGTCCCATCGCAGCAAACAACCCCTTGTTCACCTTGTCAGAGCGGTGGCCGGCTGTAGTGCCGCAGTGGCAATCACCTGGGCCTCATCGCAGTTGCCGCTGGTAAATGCGACAGCGATCAGTATGCTTTATGGCGTCCTGGCGATCATCCTGGGCACGGTGTTTTTGAAAGAACGGCTCAACCGCAGCAATTCATTGCCGCGTTGATATTCCTGAGCGGCGTCGGCATCTTCTTATTCATTAAAGGCGCGTTTCAAGGCGGATTTTCCATCTGGCCCGCCAGCATAGCCTTTCTGGCCGCGCTGTTATTCGCGTTGGAAGGCTTGTTGATCAGCATTCTGGGCCGCGCGGAACCCGCGTTCACCGTCATGCTTTATGTGACCACGTTCGGTCTTTGCGTGATGGCATGGCCCGCTTTCGCAGAATGGCGAACGCTTGGCTGGCATGCTGCGGTCATCTGCGTTTTGTTGGGGCCATTGGATTTGATCGCCCAATATTGCACAATCCGGGGATATCGCGCCGCACCTTTATCCATAGTCGCCCCTGTCGACTACGCATGGCTACTCTTTTCAGCCATCCTTGGCATCGCCGTATTTACTGAAATCCCAAACATCGGCACATGGGTCGGATGTGGCGTGATCATTACGGCGGGCGTGATTCTGCCGCAATCGGGCAACCGCCGTTAGGCACAGATTCGCAAGTGGCCCTCCGCATCAATTTGTTAATTGCACCACTTGCTTTATCCTGAACAGGTCCGTTCAAACTGCTGGCTACAAACGAAAAAGACACCCCTAAGGGTGCCAAAATCGTTTAACCCTGCGCACAGGATCAAAGCATCAGATCACGCCGCTGACGAGATGAACTTTACCGCATCGCCAAAAGTTTGGATGGTTTCTGCCGCATCATCCGGAATTTCAATTCCAAACTCTTCTTCAAACGCCATGACCAACTCAACGGTATCAAGGCTGTCAGCACCAAGATCGTCGATAAACGACGCGGTCTCGGTTACTTTTTCAGCTTCGACGCCAAGATGCTCGACGACGATCTTCTTCACGCGATCAGCGATGTCGCTCATGTCATATCCCTTTTACGTTGCGGGAGGTTTCCCGACCTTCAAACCATTCCGATGAAGTGCCGCATCAGACATATCGGGGGGCCATCGAAACACCCGCCGATCAATTCAGCCGCGCTATAACAAGGCCCTGCGGCTATGGCAACAGGCCATTCGCTCCTGTTGTCATAGCCACCAGCTCTTGCATAGCAAGCGGTCGGCAATCTTGTAAAGGCTTTGCCGAGTGCCCGAAAGGTATGGTTTACCAGCCTGCCGTTTCTTGCCGGAAAGGTCCTGCCAGACTGCAGTGGCGTCCCCTCCCTTCGACCCAAGCCTGTCGTAAGTTTTGGCGGCCAGACAGACGCCAGGGTAAAGGTGCCGCATCCGCGCAATAGCCACTGAAGTGACTGTTTTGCTGGCAAGGCCCTTCAAACGCTATCCCAAAAACCCGCCACCATTGACGTGCAGCGTGCTGCCCGTGACATATGCAGCCTCGGGCGACGCCAGATACAGCACCGCTGCCGCCACTTCGGCAGCCTCGCCCATCCGCCCGGCAGGCACGCCTGTCAGAATCCGCGCGCGTTGCTCGTCGTTCAGCTTGTCGGTCATCGCAGTTGCAATCAGCCCCGGAGCCACACAGTTCACCGTGATCCCCCGGCTGGCCACTTCCATAGCCAAGGATTTCGACATCGCCAGCGTGCCCGCCTTGGCGGCGGCATAATTGCCCTGCCCCGGATTACCCGAATGCCCCACAACCGAGGTGATGTTCACAATCCGCCCCCAGCGCGCCTTCATCATGCCGCGCACCACACCCCGGCACAAACGGAAGGTGGCGGTCAGGTTGACATCAATCACCGATTGCCATTCGTCATCCGACATCCGCATGAACAGATTGTCGCGGGTAATCCCTGCGTTATTGACCAGAATATCCACTGCCCCCATCGCGGCAATTGCGGCCTTTGGCAGCGCCTCAACCGCCACAGGATCGCTAAGGTTGCAAGGCAACACAAACGCCCGGCTGCCCAGTTCCGCGGCCAGCGCCTGAAGCGGCTCTAACCGCGTGCCAGACAGCGCCACTGTCGCCCCCGACCCATGCAAACTACGCGCAATCGCCGCCCCAATGCCGCCAGACGCACCCGTGATCAGGGCAGATTTTCCAGTCAGATCAAACATATTATCTTTCCTTGCAGCGTCTTAGGTATAAGGTTCACTCGGTCCACCTCGCCAGAT
Organism: Cypionkella sp.; assembly: GCA_031384605.1. GTDB lineage: Bacteria > Pseudomonadota > Alphaproteobacteria > Rhodobacterales > Rhodobacteraceae > JANNAT01. Next base: position 6,323 of record JANNAT010000089.1, on the reverse strand, counting down.
GACCAACCTTCATAGTCTCAAATTTTACTAAAATTACGCTTCATCTGTTCATAAATATCCCACGGGGGTCCGGGGGTGTGAAACCCCCGGTGGTGCAGCCAAGCCGAACTTTACGAAATTGCGCCGCGCGCCGCCACCACGTCCTCGGGCGACCCAATCGCCCGCGTCACTGCCCCCGCCGCCGTGCGCTTGATCATGCCAGACAGCGCCTTACCTGCCCCAATTTCCCAATACTCCGTCACCCCCGCGCTTTCCATCCACAACACAGACTCGCGCCAGCGCACCGATCCTGTCACTTGGGCAATCAACAGCGCGCGGATGCGGTCCGGTTCCGTTACCGCCTCGGCGCGCACATTCACCACCACGGGCAAACGCGGCGCGGATATCACCACGCCTGCAAGTGCTTCGGCCATCACGGCGGCTGCGGGCTGCATCAGCACGCAATGAAACGGCGCTGATACCGGCAGCAGCAATGCGCGCTTGGCCCCCTTGGCCTTGGCAATCTCCAGCGCCCGCTCAACCGCCGCGCGGTGCCCCGATACCACCACTTGCCCCGGATCATTGTCATTGGCGGCCTGACAGACCTCGCCTTGCGCTGCTTCGGCGGCCACTTCGGTGGCAGCGGCAAAATCCAAGCCCAACAGCGCGGCCATTGCCCCCACGCCAACGGGCACCGCCTCTTGCATGGCTTGGCCGCGAATGCGCAACAGCCGTGCGGTATCGGCCAACCCCAACGCCCCCACCGCACATAGCGCTGAATATTCGCCCAAAGAATGCCCGGCCACAAAGGCCACGTGATCCAACCCCAACCCTTCGACCTCCAACGCCCGCAGCGCCGCAATGGATGTGGCCATCAGCGCAGGTTGCGCGTTTTTCGTCAAAGTCAGCGTGTCAATATCCCCCTCCCAGATCAGCGCCGACAGCGCCTCCCCCAACGCATCGTCCACCTCATCAAACACCGCTTGCGCCGCAGGATAGGCCTCGGCCAACGCCCGCCCCATTCCAATGGTCTGCGCCCCTTGGCCGGGAAAAACGAATGCGCGGCTCATGGTGATCTCCTTGCTTGGTCAATCGCAAACCTAGCCTGCACCGCGCGCGCGCGCAACGCGCTCTGTTCGCAACAGCTTTTGGCCAAAGAATACCCCATGCGGCTTGCACGCGCCCTCATTCGCCTGTAAGGCACGCTCATCTTTCCGCAATTTCCACGCAACGGCGCAGCCTCTCGTGGACGGGCCGCGGTCAGATTAGCCCGTCCTATGAAATGCGCCACAGACTATGATCGGAGTGCACATGCCGCTATACGAGCATGTTATGATCGCGCGTCAGGACTTGTCCACAGCGCAGGCCGAAGGCCTTATCGAACATTTCTCTACAGTGATCGCCGACAACGGTGGCAAAATCGTTGAACACGAATACTGGGGCGTCAAGACGATGGCCTACAAGATCAACAAAAACCGCAAAGGCCACTATGCCCTGCTGAAATCGGATGCGCCTTCGGCCGCCGTGCAGGAAATGGAACGTCTGATGCGTTTGCATGATGACGTGATGCGCGTTTTGACCATCAAGGTCGACCTGCACGCGGATGGACCGTCGGTTCAGATGCAAAAACGTGACGACCGCGAACGCGGTGATCGTCCTGACGCAGGTGGTTTTGGTGGCGAACGCCGCGAACGCCCCAGCTTTGGGGATCGTCCTGATCGTGGCGCCGACCGGGGCGAACGCCCTTCGTTCGGTGGCGATCGTCGTCGTTGATCTGATAGGAAAGGACCATAAACCATGGCAAACAAACCATTTTTCCGCCGCCGCAAGGTCTGCCCCTTCTCGGGCGACAACGCGCCAGCGATTGACTATAAAGACACACGCCTGTTGCAGCGCTATGTATCCGAGCGCGGCAAAATCGTGCCATCCCGTATCACCGCAGTGTCGGCGAAAAAGCAACGCGAACTGGCAATTGCCATCAAACGCGCCCGCTTTCTGGCCCTGCTGCCCTATGCTGTGAAGTAAGGAGAGCCAATCATGCAAGTTATCCTGCTTCAACGCGTGGCCAAACTTGGCCAAATGGGCGAAGTCGTCAACGTCAAGGACGGCTACGGTCGCAACTTCCTGTTGCCTCAGGGCAAAGCATTGCGCGCCAATGCCGCCAACATCAAATCCTTTGAGTCGAAAAAGGCTCAGCTGGAAGTGAACAACCTTGAAACCAAAACCGAAGCCGAAGCCGCAGGTGCCAAGCTGGACGGTCAGGTGTTCGTGATCATCCGTTCGGCCTCTGATTCGGGCGCTTTGTATGGATCGGTCACCACCCGCGACGCAGCCGAGGCAGCAACTGCCGAAGGCTTCAACGTCAACCGTGGTCAGGTCGTGCTGGACCGTCCGATCAAAGATTTGGGCATCCACACCGTTTCGGTGGTGCTGCACCCCGAAGTGACGATCAAGTTCAGCGTCAACATCGCCCGTTCGGCGGAAGAAGCCGTTCTGCAAGCGTCCGGCAAGTCGATCCAGGCGCTGGCCGCCGAAGCCGAAGCCGAAGCTGATTTCGAGATCGCGAACCTGTTTGATGAAATGGGTGCGGCGCAAGACGGCGCGGACCTAACCCGCGACTGATCTTTCGGGTTAATAACAACAAAAGCCGCGCAGGGGCAACCTTGCGCGGCTTTTTTCTGCGCCAATGGGTTGGAAACGGTTAAGCATTGTTGACCTTCCTTAAGAGGAAATCGAAATGACCGTCTCGCCATCCTACATTCACCGCCCAAAACAGGCACGCGCCTATACTGCGCTGACAATCGGCAACGCGCACCTGAAATGGTATGATCTGGATGAGCCAGCCTATCCGATCACCGTCGAAACCCGCCGGGCGGCGCAATTGGCTTGTGCTACAATCCCGCAGCCTGATGACAAAGCAGGCTTTGCCATCCTGCACCGCTGTTCCGCGGATTTTCACTTTCTGTTGACTGCCCTTTGGCGCGGCAACAATGAGATTTGGCAGTCTGTTCACTACATTGATGCCGCAACCCCGAATTTCAGCGCCTTTCCAGCCGCTTATGCGGGATTGGGCGCGCCGCGACCAACGTTTTGCGTCTGGGAAATGGGCATCGTCGCACATGAATCGCAGGCGTGGCAGCGGTTTTTGTATTCGGATCGGGGCAATATGGTCCGTAAGATTTGGCAAAGCGATGTCTTCAATGGTGACGTCTAGCCGCACTGAAAAAAGGCCGCACCCTGCGGCGCGGCCTTTCCCCTATTCGAACGATCCGATCACATCTCGTCCAAGGCCTCAACCAGCTTTTGCAGCGCCTCTTTGGTTACAACCTTATCGGTCACCTTGGCCCCGGCCACGATGAAATCAACAACCTTATCTTCAAAAATCGGCGCGCGCAGTTGCTGCTGCATCTGCGGGTTTTTCTGCACGAAATCAAAATAGGCCCGCTCTTGCCCCGGATACTGCCGCGCCTGCGCCAACACCGCTTGGGTCATTTCCGCATCCGTTACAGTGACTTCGGCCTTGCGACCCACTTCTGCCAAAACCAGCCCCAGACGCACGCGGCGTTCGGCCAGGGTCTTGTGTTCCTCGGTGGTTTCGACATGGGCGTGATCATGGCCCTGCACATCCGGGTTTTCTTCATGCCACAACTGGTGCGCAATCTGGCCCGCTTCGGCATCGACCAAGGCGACAGGCAGATCAAACTTTACCATCTTGTCCAATTGATCCAACAACGCCCGCTTTAACACAGCGCGTGCGGCCCCGGCGTATTCCGCCTCAAGACGGCCCGCGATCTGACCCTTCAACGCCGTCAGATCTTCGGCGCCGTATTTCTTGGCCAACTCATCATTCAACTCTGCCGCTTTTGGCTCTTTCACGGCTTTCACAGTACAAGCAAACACCGCCGCCTTGCCGGCCAGATGCTTGGCACCATACTCGGCCGGGAAGTTGACGGTCACCGATACGTCTTCGCCGGCCTTGGCACCAATCAGCTGTTCTTCAAAGCCCGGAATGAAGGAATTTGATCCCAGAACCAGCGGATAATCGGTGCCTGCGCCACCTTCAAACAGCTCTCCATCGACCGAGCCTTCGAAATCAATCACAACCTGATCGCCCGACTTGGCTTTCTTGGCTTTCGGTTTGTCTTCAAATACTTGCGACGATGACGCCAGATTGTTCAACGCCTCATCAACGGATGCATCATCTGCCTTTACCGACAAACGATCCAGTTTGATCTTGCTGGCATCCATATCCGGAATCGGCGGAAGGGCTTCGTAAGACATCTCAACCACAACGTCGTGACCTTCTTTCCAGGTCTCGCCGCCTTGCATCTTGACATCGGGCTGCATCGCGGGCCGGTCGCCGGTGCTGTCGAAATGCGCTTTCATTGCGCCGTCAATTGCGTCTTGCATCGCATCGCCCATCAGGCGCTGACCGAACTGCTTTTTCAGAATCGCCAGCGGCACTTTGCCTTTGCGAAAGCCTTTGATCTCAACATCGGGCTGGGCTTCCAGCAGTTTTTCGTGCACTTTGGCGTCCAGCTCGGATGCCGTCACCGTGATGGTGTAGGCGCGCTTCAAGCCGTTTTTCAGGGTTTCTGTGACCTGCATATCGTCGTCCTTCTCATCACTTTATGGTGCGGGTAGAGGGACTTGAACCCCCACGCCTTGCGGCGCCAGAACCTAAATCTGGTGCGTCTGCCAATTTCGCCATACCCGCAATTTCAATCAAAACGTCTCTGTCCCACCAAAAGCGGGCCAAGACACGTCTCGAATTCCGCGCTCTTCTAACAAAGCCCTGCGGGGGAAGCGAGAGGAAAAAGCATTGGCGCCACAGGCCATAAATTCCGCTGAAAAACCGTGTCTTTAACGCAATCTTGCCACAGTCATCGGTAAAACAGTCTTCAAGCTTTCAATTCCAAGGATCAGACCATGGCACAGGCAATCGTTCGCACAACTGTCGCGCAAACCGCAGCGGTGCTGGATCATGGCCTGGCCAGTGGCACCACGGTTCTGACATTAGACGGCATCTTGCCGGTCGAATTCCTTACCCCCGGTGACCGGATTGTGACCCGCGACGGCGCGCAACGCTTGTCGTCGATCGAAGTCAGCCTTGTGCAAAACGCCCGTGTGATCCGCATCACCGAAGGCACGCTGGGGATTGATCAGCCAACCGGCGATATGATCGTATCGCCCGATCAACCCGTCATGATCCGCGACTGGCGGGCAAAAGCGATGTTTGGCACCGCGACGGCCATGGTGCCTGCGATGCGTCTGGTTGACGGCGAATACATCCGCGCCGAAGTTCTGGCCGAAGCGCGGTTCTATGCGCTGCGCTTTGCGTCAGAGGCCGTGATTTATGCCGGCGGACTGGAGCTGGCCTGCGCGCCAGCTTTGAGCAACGCGTAAAACAGGTTTCAAATTTTTTAGCGAAAAATTTGCAAAATCCTTCGAAGGATTTTGACGCTTCACAGCCCCAGCGCGCGAAACACTTTTGGCAACTCTTCGGGCAAATCTTCCGCAATCAACCCCGGCCCAAAGCTGCGCGCGCATTCCACATGCAGCCAAGCGGCGGTTTCGGCAGCCTGCATCGGGGCAAAGCCGCGCGCCAAAAGTCCTGCGATAAACCCCGCCAACACATCGCCAGACCCGGCTGTTGCCAGCCAAGGGGCGGCGCGGTCATAATGGGCTGAATTGATCGAACATTTCCCCGACGGATCAGCAATCACCGTATCGGCCCCTTTGAACAGCACCACACAGCCCGCACGGGCGGCCGCCTCGCGTGTTGCATCAACCTTGGAATAGGCGGGGCCAGTGGTGGCAGGGGCTGCCAGCTTGGCCGCAATATCGGGAAACAGGCGGGCGAATTCACCGCCGTGCGGGGTAAGGATGCAGTTTTCATGCAGCAGATAAAAGATCGTCGGATCGCGTGAGATCAACGTCAATGCATCGGCATCCAACACTACCCACAAGGGCTGCGCCGTCCGGGACTTGATCCGGGACCTCGATACTTCAAGAACCGTCGCCACAAGCCTCACCGCCCGCGCATCCAACCCCAAACCGGGGCCAATGCACAGCGCGTTGATCCGGGTATCCTGCAGCACCGTGGCCAGCCCCGCCCCATCCTCTACCACCCGCAGCATCACCGCATCCAACCGCGCGGCGTTTTCCGCTAACGCCCCCTGTGGGCAGGCCACTGTCACAAGCCCCGCCCCAATGCGCAGCGCCCCACGCGCGGAAAGGCGGGCCGCACCGCCATGGCCGGGGGGGCCGGAAAGGATTAGGGCGTGGCCGTGGTCGAATTTATTGAAACTCTGATACTTTTTAATACGATAATCCGGCGCAGA
>JANNAT010000056.1:0-46468 GCA_031384605.1 Cypionkella sp. | reverse complement strand
TGGTATGCCATCCGCGATATGCGATGGCTTGGCTTAGTCACTTCAAGATCGATAACTGAAGCCGCAAGGAGACAGATTTTTCGACAGATAGCGTTTTCGCCCCGCACACATGCGCTTTTTTTGCGTTTTATACAAGGGGGGGCCAAAAAGAATCATCTTAGGGTGGAAAGAAACCGCCTATCCGGGATGGGCCGGCGGCAGCAGTGATTAGTCTTGCGCGCGTCCGTAATAGCCGTAATCCTCGGTATTGATAACGATACGGATACCAGCCCCAATATGTGGTGGTACCATGACACGAATGCCGTTGGTGCAGATCGCCGGTTTATAAGACGACGATGCGGTTTGGCCTTTGACCACCGGTTCGGTTTCCGCAATTTCAACAGTCACCCGCAGTGGCAGTTCAATCGCAATCGCCACACCGTCGTAGGTTTTCAGGAAAACCTTGATGCCTTCGGACAAGAAAACCTTGTCGTCCCCCACCACATCGGGATGCACGGCGAATTGTTCGTAAGTGGTCGGTTCCATAAAGTGAAAGCCTTCGCCGTCTTCGTAAAGAAAGTCATATTCGCGGTCATCGACGTTGGCTTTTTCCACCATTTCCGTGGTGCGCCAGCGTTCGGCCACCTTCACGCCATCGGAAATGCGCCGCATATCCACCGAGGTGGTGGGCGTGCCTTTGCCGGGGTGAAAGTTTTCGGCCTTCAAAACGGCATAAAGTTTGCCGTCCACTTCAACCACATTGCCCTTGCGCAGGCTGGACGCGATGACTTTCAAAACGCTGTTCCTTGTTCTGTCGCTGGCCCCAAGGTAAGGGGCGCAAACCGTTGTTGGTGCGTTTAGCCTATCTGTATGGGAATCTCCAGATGAAAGCCGATATGACTGATGTGCCCTGGTGGGTGCCTGCGCGCCACGCGGATCGCCGTGCAGGACTGATCGTGCGCAACAGGATTCAGGCGGCGCTGCGGGGGTGGCTGGCCGAGCGGGATTTTGTCGAAGTTGACCCAAGCGCCTTGGCCATCAGTCCGGGGAATGAGGCGCATTTGCATGGGTTTGGAACGCAAGCCATCGGCAATGACGGCGTGCCAAAGCGGATGTATCTGCACACATCGCCGGAATTTGCGATGAAAAAGCTGCTGGCTGCGGGAGAGGTGCGGATTGCCGCTTTCGCGCATGTCTGGCGTAACCGGGAACGTGGGGCGCTGCATTCCCCTGAATTTACCATGTTAGAATGGTATCGGGTGGGGCAGGGGTACGACGTGTTGATGGAGGATTGCGTCGCGTTCTTGCGGTTGGCTGTGCACGTGGCGGGCGGTGGGGCGTTGCGGTTTCGCGGGGCGGCGTGTGACCCGATGGCCGCCCCGGAACGGCTGTCGGTGCAAGATGCGTTTGTGCGCTATGCCGGGGTTGATGTGTTGGCGACGGTTGATGGTGCGGGCGTGCCGATGCGGGATGCCATGGCCGCGCAGTTGAACCGCGCGGGCGTGCGCCATGCGCCCGATGACACGTGGTCGGATATGTTTTCGCGGGTTTTGGGCGAAAAGGTGGAACCGCATCTGGGGTATGGGCGCATCACTATTCTGGACCGCTATCCGATTGCCGAGGCGGCTTTGGCGCGGCCCACGCCGGATGATTGCCGTGTGGCCGAACGGTTTGAGGTTTATGCCTGCGGCGTCGAACTGGCCAATGGCTTTGGTGAATTGACCAATCCGGCCGAGCAACGGCGGCGCTTTGGGCTGGAGATGGATGAGAAAGCCCGCGTTTACGGGCACCGCTATCCGGTTGATGAGGATTTTCTGGATGCTTTGGCCCTGATGCCCGATGCCTGTGGCATTGCCATGGGGTTTGACAGGCTGGTGATGCTGGCCGTGGGGGCAGCAACGATTGATGATGTGATCTGGGCACCGGTGCCCGATTAAAGCCGCCAAATCCTGTTGTTGCCGGTCGGATTTTTCGCCCTTTCCCCCGGCCCCAAGGTTGGGCTACGACTGTGGTATGAGATGGTCTATTCCCAACACGTTAACCGTGATCCGGCTGCTGGCGGCACCGGGGGTGGCGCTGATGTTTTTGTATTTCCAACGCCCCTGGGCCGATTGGTTCGCGCTGACGTTGTTTGTGGGGGCGGCCATCACCGATTGGTTTGACGGCTATCTGGCGCGGCTGTGGAAACAGGAAAGCAAGTTCGGCGCGATGCTGGATCCGATTGCGGATAAGGCGATGGTGGTGATCGCCATCATGGTGCTGACGGGCTATTCAAGCATGAACCCATGGCTGATCCTGCCCGCCACGGTGATATTGTTCCGCGAAGTGTTCGTGTCAGGCCTGCGTGAATTTCTGGGCGACAAGGCGGGGCTGTTACGTGTCACGAAGCTGGCCAAGTGGAAAACCACTTTGCAAATGGTAGCGATTGCCGTGCTGTTTTTGGGAACGGGGTTGGAATATCTTAATGGTGTCGCAACGCATGGCATGACCCCAGAGCAATACGCAGAGGCTGTCACGGCAGGTTTGGCCGAACCGATACGCGCCTGTGGCAAGCGCGATTGCGCGTCTTTGGCAGGGGATGTTGGCTTGGTTCTGATGTGGATTGCGGCGTTCCTTACGGCGTTCACGGGCTGGGATTATTTTCGCAAAGCATTGCCCTATCTGCGGGAAGACAAATGATCGACGTGTTGTATTTCGCTTGGGTCCGCGAACGCATTGGGGTGCCACGCGAACGGGTGGAAACCAGTGCGGCGACGGTGGCCGATCTGGTGGCCGAATTGGTGGCGCGCGAAGACCGCTATGCGCTGGCGTTCAGTGATCTGACATCGCTGCGGGTGGCGTTGGATCAGGAATTGTCGACTTTTGACGCAACCTTGGCCGGGGTGCGGGAAGTTGCGTTCTTTCCGCCGATGACCGGGGGCTGATATGCGGTTGTCCATACAAGCAGAGCCGTTTGATTTTGGCGCAGAATCCGCCAGCTTTGCGGCCAGTGCTGCGGCGTTGGGCGCGGGGGCGGTGGTTACGTTTTGCGGGATTGTCCGCGATAACGACGGCATTTTGACCGAAATGCAAATCGAACATTACCCCGGCATGACCGAAAAAGCGGTCGCCAGCATGCTGGATCAGGCCATGGTGCGATGGGATTTGGTCGACGCGCTGGTTATCCACCGCCATGGGCGGTTGGTGAAGGGCGACATCATCATGATGGTGGCCACGGCATCACCGCACCGCGCGGCGGCGTTTGCGGCGGCAGATTATCTGATGGATTATCTGAAATCCCGCGCGCCCTTCTGGAAGAAAGAACACGCGCGCGGCGACGCCGTTTGGGTTGATGCCGCCCCGCAGGACGAAGCGGCATTGGACCGCTGGTAAGCCGGATCAAACCCCGTGGCAGGAAGTTTTTGTGCATCGCGCCAATAAGGCCTTGGCCAATGCCGTTACTTGCGCAAGACTGACGCGATGGCCGATAGGATTTCTTCGGCCCCTTGATGTAAACCAAATTTACATGCCTATATGCAGGCAGTTACTTTAACGGAGGGTTCCATGGCCGATTTCGACGCGCAGATCAAAGAAAGCCAGGCACAGGTTGCCACGGCTCAGGCGAAGATTTCCGAAGTGACCGGGCGGATCGAAGCCGCGCGCGCCAAATTGGATGCGGGCGAGGCGGCGATTGATATCGAAAACGCCACGCTGACCGATGTGCATCAGCATACCGATCTGATGAACGCCAATATCGCCGAGCTGATTATGGGCTTGGATGATGTGACGGCGGGGTTTTCGAAAGACTTCGATGAGATGCGCTCAAAGACCGGCATGGAAAGTTTCATCGGGATGTTTTCGGATGCGAAATCTGAATCTATGCGCCAAGAACGGATGCGGACGGCGTCAATTGACAGCAAGTTGCAGGATTTGATTTCGAAGTCGGACATCATCGTGCGGCTGTTGCAAGGGCAGTTAGATTTGCTGAACACCCAGAAAACGCGGGTTGAAGTGAATTTAGGCGAAACCCTGAGCGAGCGCGAGGCGACGGTTGGCGCGCTGGAGGCTGTGCGCGCCGAGATTGCGTCGATGGACCCGAAGATTATTGAACTTGAGAACAAGATTTCCGTCGAACAAGACGCCGCGGTGCGCACCAAGTTGGAGACTGAACTGGCCGGCGTGAACGCGCGGTTCAACGCGCTGGTGCAGGATGAACAGGTGCAACTGGCGAAAAGCCAGACGCTGGAGCGGTATATCGAAAAGGGCAAAACCTGGGTGGATAGTCTGACCAATCAGGCGGCCACCCAATTGGTTTTGATCAATAAATTGCAGACCGATACCAAACAGCGGGTGGTGCTCTATGATGCGCTGACATCGTCTTTGAAAACCGCGCAGCAACAAGACGTGGCGCATAGGATTAATGAGATTGGCGTGAAAACCGATCAAGAGGCGCAGGCGGCGATGGCCGCGATTGGATCTGCCACCAATGACCGGATGGCCGATATGCTGGAGGCGCATGAAAGCCACATGGTATTTGCGCGCGCGGTGCTGGAGCAAAAGGCCAAGGCTGACGAACGCTTTGCAAGGCGGTTTGCCAAGATTGTCGAAAAGCACGACAAGAACGCGTATGGGGAATAAGACGCAGATGACGATTTGGAAGCGGACCAATACTGGCATCTTTCTTTGTGCAATAGCCGTTGCGGCATTGGTATTGGCCGAACTGTTTGTTGGAAGTGACATCGCAGCGCATCAATTCGTCGGAGGATTCGCGGCGATTTTTGCTTATGTCGTTAGCTTTCCCATGTTGGCTTTGGGCGCGCTAATGATTGCTATTGGTGCTATTGCGTATCTACGTGACAAGCTGCGGCGGCGGTCGGATGCCTGAAACCACCCTCACAGAAGACCACCTCGAACTGTATGACACCCTTACAGCGCGGCGGTATTTTGCCAAGTTTGAACGTATCACCGGGCATCTGCTGCAAGTGGCCGCAGAGGTGGAATCCGAAGGCCGTCTGACCCGCACTGAAGCGCGGATTTTGGGGCGGTATCTGACGGCGCTGACGGCAACGTTTGCGGCGTTAAGCCATAAATACCTGATGACGGGCCGGGCCGAAGGGGCGGCCAAACTGACGTTTGATCGCCACGAGTCTGGCTTTCCGGTGGCGCAGGAATTGATGATGGTGGCGCTGGACGCGGCGCAAGTGGCGAAACATCTGGGTGGTATGGCGTCGGAAACCGAGTTGAAAGACCGCATGGTGCGCCAGATCGTGCGCGATTTGACGGTGCCCACCGCCCTGCAATTCGCCCTGTCGCAGCGGCTGTATTACGAAGCACTTGCGGCGGGCGGCTTGTTCAACGCCCGCAACGACCCCGATGTGCAATGGATCGAAGATGTCAGCCGCAACGGGGCAGACCGCAAGCACTTCCTGACCCATTGGGCGGTTTACGACACCCAAGTGAACCTGCCGGTGGTCTATTTGATGGATCTGGAAGACAGCGGCGCAAAGCCTTTGCCGAATGATGATCGCCGTTGGCCACAGTTGCAATCGCATCTGATGGCGCAATCGCTGGCGGGGTTGAAACTGCTGACCATCGCCCAAGGCGTGGACAAGGATTTCGCCGGCCTGCACCCCAAACGCCTGCGCCGCATCACCCTTGGCCCCATGCACAGCCATGATTTTACGTTGCAATCGGGGCCGATTTCCCAAGTGCTGGCCGATGCCAACGCGCCGGATGGCAATGATTGGGCGATGGTCTGGACGGTGGAAGATCTGGTTTCCGAGCGTGAGGAAGAGGTGAAAGACGGCTGGTTTTCCACGGCGGAACGGCAGGTTTACCGGCTTGATCCGTTCAACGGGGCCGATACCGGCGCCACCAAAACGGAACGCATGGTTATCTTGCCCGAACGGCCCTATCAGGTGCTGGCAGAGCTGAACCCGCCCGGCTTTCGCGACGTGCGAAAATTCGTGGTGAATGAGGCGGGCCGGATCATGCCGGCGTAAATAAAGGATATTCAGATGAGTAAATGCCAGTTCTACCGGACCGAAATGCAAGTGCAGCGCACCAATGCGCATTATCCCGGCGCTAAGGAATTCGCGCCCAAACGGGTGGCGGTGCCCTATTGCGCGCATTCCGCCAGTGTTGTTCCCAAAGGCAGTGCTAAGCTGTTGGATTGTGGCGGTGATTTGACCAAATGCCTGATCGCGGATAAACTATAGGGGGCGAAACATGACCAACGCGCGCGATACGATGGAGTTGAAAGAAGACAGCATTCGCGCGCAATATGACGCGGCTTTGGCGTTGTTGACCGGATTTGATCATGCGCCGCGATTGGCTAAGGCAGCCGATCCAGTGGCCGTTGAACGATCCCCCGGCATTGGCACGCGGCCGCGGTTTCGGTCCACCACACCGGGGCTGGTGACGCGGTCTGTGGCCCGGCCCGGTGGCGTGCGGCTCATCGAACGGGTGGAATCCTTGGGCGATGGTTTGATGTCGCCGCTGCAGTCCCAAGCGCTGGGCGCGCTGCGGCGGGGATTGGCGATTGCGCAGGCGATGGGGCAAACCTTTGGCGCGCAATCGGGGCTGGTCGAGTTGAAAAAAGCCAACCTAGAGGCGCGTTTGCCCGATCTGCGCCGCGCGGAATTTACCGAACTGCTGGCCGCCGATGCGCTGATGCAGATGTATGTTTTCGCCAACGCCGCCGCGTTTTTGCTGGCCCCGCATATGGGAACTTTGGCCGTCGAAGTGGGCGCGGTAGACGAGGTGTTGACCGATAACGCAGCTCTGGCCCTGCAAGGCGCGTTGTGGGAATTGGATCAGGATATCAGTGGGTTGGCGACGGATGAGACGCGGATCATTCCAGTAATTTCCGCGTTTTGTGAGGCGCTGATGGCCCGCGTTGCGCTGCGTGCTGAAGGGGCTGCCCGGTTGGATGCATTTACGACAGGGTCGTGGCGCGTTGAGGCCGATAAACTGGCCATTTCAGGTTTTAAGCCAGCGCGCGTGGCCAAAGGCGGCGCGTTGACGATGCAGTTTAAAAAACCGTCCGAAGTGGTTGGTAATCACATCGCTAAATATCAAAGTCTGCGCCTGGCTAAAATGCTGATGGCCTATGATTTTGAGCGTAAACTTAATCCCTTTGCCGAATTGGGTGGATTTATTTTTACCTTTATGGGGGATGGCAAACCGGGCACCGGAAAAACCACTTTGATCCAGATGATGGCAGGGCTGCTGGATGGCTATTGCAAAACTGCCGGCTATCCGTTTCGCTATCAGAATTTCTCAATTGACCAGATTGATTCTTATCAGGGAAAATCGGGCCAGAATGCCAAGGCGTTTATTGACTCTGTGATTGATCCCGGCGTGATTGCCTTTGGCACCATCGACGATATTGATCAGGTCGCGGGTAAACGTGGTGATCGGCAATCCTCGGCGGGCCAACAAGAGGTAACGGCGGTGTTTATGGGGGCCTTTGCCGGGGCCAATACCGTGGTGCGCGGCAATTGTACGTTCGGGATGTTTTCTAATTACCCCGAAAATGTGGATGACGCCTTGCGCCAACGCGCAGGTGCCCGGTTTTTGGTAGACGGTCCGCAAAGTCGGGATGATTATATCGACATTCTGGCGCTGCTGTTGGGCAAGAACCATTCAATTCCCCTTGGCAGTCATGATCTTTTTGCCGCGCAAGAGATTAAAAAGGCGGTTGCGGCCAGCTTTGAAGGCTATTCCCGGCCGCATGAAGAAGGCTTGATCACGGTTTGGGATAAAGTGCAGGGCGAGTTGGGCGCTTTGGATACCTTAGCCAAACTGGGCACTTATCTGAAGGCCATTCAGGCGGCGGATGAACGTTTTACCGGTCGCGCCGTTAAAAACATCACCGACGCGGTGAAAGTGCGGGCGATGGATTTTGAATTGCCAGATGAGTGGATGGAAAACCCGGATCTGTTTTTGTTTAAGGGATATGATGAAAAGCTGGCAATGATTAAGGGGCTGACCACGCCTATTACGGTGGACATGGTTATTCAGGAAATCAACCGCTATGCGGATTCGGAATTCCGTTATGCTGATAAATCGGATGAAGTGGCAATCATGGGAATGGTGCGTGATTTCGGGCGGCAGGAAGAGGCCAAGCGGCGGTATTTGGGGGGGAAGGGGTGAAACGCCTGATCCAGAAGGGTTTGATGTTTGGCAATCTGGTTGAGGTGTCTTCCCCTCAATTGATTGAACGTTATAATCGGGCGTTAAAACATCTGACCGGCAAACAAACCGCGCTGAAAGATTTTCATATTGATATCTCGGGCTATTCCCCTGAAATTGGCAATGAGTTGGGGGATGATCTTTATCTGAATCCAAATGGCTGCAATCGCCAATTCATCTTGCTGACCACCAGCCAGAAATCAGCGCCTTTGTTGAATATGAAATTCTCAACTGCGCGTGGAATTTTGCAGCAATTCATCGAAACCAATGAATCTCAACTGTTCGCCTTGACGGCCCGCGATGCGGTGGCGGGCGAATTGCAGGGATCGGTATATGAAGTGTCCAGTGCAGCCAAGCTATTGGATATACGGCAGATTACGATCGAGGCTGATACGATTGGTGGCCATGTTGCTGATGCCGAAAAGCTGACAAAACTGATAGATCGGTTTCGCGGTGAACCTGACGGGTGGCGCGATGACGTGCTGGTGGCGGATATGATTGAGCTTGCCAAAAAGACCGGCGATGTCACCCGTGTGCCAATCAGCCTGCCTGCCATGACGTTTCAGCAACCCAGTTTCTGGACCAGCCATTTTGGCGGGCTTTACGTGTTTCGGGACGTGAAATTTCCGGCAGTCATATCGACAGCACCGCGTGAAACTTTAGGGACGATGCCAATATCGCCGGTCATGGACATCACGAGTCGCAATCAAATCGCTGAATGGCTGGAACGCAACGGCCTGGTTGAACCAATTGTGCAGGCGCGCGGAATGGATGCGGCTGGTGTATTGCGTCAAAAGATGGATTTTGTTTTGGTTGATGCCGCTGACGCGTTGAATATCGAAATTGGCGATGCACGGCGTACGGAGTTGCGCAAAGTTGCTTACCGATTGGGCGAAAGCCTGCCGGATGAGTTCCTTGGCCTTGCGGCTTTATTGCGCTGGGTAGAGGGCGCGGGCGATTGGCCGCGTATTACAAGCGAACACAAAGCCTATTTTTACACTCTGCGCGCGGCTACTGGCCCATTTCGGGATCTGGTCAATATGCTGCTGTCAGAGCTATCGCCAATGGATGGCAGACAGATGTTTATCGTGCACAAAGAGCTGTTTTATGCGCAGTATACAACATGGTCAGAGCGTAAACGCCAGTACGTGGCCGATTTTCTTGAGCGGGAATATAAAGTGGATTCTCAGGGTGCGCGGGAAGCGTTGTTTGGGCCGGAACCTACGATGGACGCCCGGCAGCGCCCCGAACCAAAGCCTGCGCGGGATTTGACTGGCATCGTCGGCCCTTGGGGTGCCGTGGATCGGGGGCGAAGATGATCGGAATTATTAGATCGGCAGTCATCGGTTTCATTTTACTGACGGTGATCTACTTCATTGTTGCAATGTATTCCCGATCTGTCCGCAGAGAAAAGCTGGAAAAGAAGTTTGATGCAGGTGATGTGGAAGGTGACCGTGACACCTATATCAACGATGGGATGCAGGCCTACGAACACGGGCTGAAACGGCGGCTGATATGGCTGGTTTATATTGTTCCGGCTGTAATTGTGATCACGACCGTCTATCTTGTGAACTATCAATAAGGAGTGTGACAGATGTGGAAATATGCGAAATGGACTTTTCGGATAATCATTTTGCTGATTGTCGCAGGGTTTTTGCATTACACCTTGCCACAGCATGACATTGTCAGGATTACCAACACATATAATCGTCTGACGACGGTCGGTTCCGAAAATTCGTGGGCGTATTCGGTGCCTGATACCGGCACGGCGGAAAGCACGACAACGCGGGATATTCGGTTTATTGATGCAGCTTTTGAGGATAATTCCGTAATTGTTTATCGCAATGAAGATACCGGTTGGGTCTGGCCGCCATATTTTAAGTATGACAGTTCCAATTTGCAGGCAGAGGCGGGGAATTTGAAATCTGTGCAGAGCGCACCTAAATGGGTGTCTGTTACCCATTATGGGTGGCGGTTTCCGTTTTTGTCGATCTATCCGAACGCCGTCAGTGTGAAAGAAGTGGCCGGGCCGGATGTGCGGATAATTCCTTGGGTGAATATCGTCGTGCTGATCGCGCTTGCACTGGGCCTGTTCATGATCCGCCGGATGTGGCAGCAGTTTTGGGAGCGCACAGTAGAGCCCGCCGTGGCCGAGGTTGGTGACACCTGGGACGGGGTTGAAGCAAGTGCAGGGGCTGCTGCTGGATCGGCCAAGGGGTTTTTGGGCCGCATTGGGGCGTGGATCAGCACCTGGCGCGGCAAGCCTAAGAAATAGGTGTGCGATCTGGCGCTGATCAAACAGCGCCGGATCAGGGTGCAATCAGGCGCGCAGCACACCGCCCGTCGCCTTGACGACTTTGTCGATTATCCTGGCGCTGACGGCGTCGATCTGCGCGTCGGTCAGGGTTTGGTCGGCGGGCTGCAGGCGGACGGTTATGGCGATGGATTTCTTGCCCGCCCCCATTTGTGCCGCCGCCTTTTCGCCGATGAACTGATCAAAAATCCGCGCGCTTTCGATCAGGGTTTTGTCCGCCCCCAAAGCGGCGTTAACCGCGACCAAAGAGTCCACTGCAGTATCAACGACGAAGGCGAAATCACGGTCGACGGCCTGCAGATCTGACAGCACCAAAGCGGGTTTGGTGGGCGCTTTGGTTTTTGGCATCGGCACAGCCGCGACCAGAATGGTAAAGGCCATCGCCGGGCCTTTGACGCCCATTTCGGCCAACACGCGCGGATGCATCTCGCCAAAGGTGGCCATCAGATTGGGCCCAAGACCAAGGGTGCCAGACCGCCCCGGATGCCACCAAGCTGCCACTTTGCGGGTGATTTGCGCGCGGGCAGGCGCACCGATGGCGGCAAGAACCGCCTCGACATCGGCTTTGGCATCATAAACATCGACGGGGCGGCGGGGGCCATGCGGTGCGCGCGGGCCCGATTGGCCGATCAGCAAGCCGGTTGCCTGCAGGTGTTGATCGCCCGGCTCACCACCGTGAAACACTGGTCCAACCTCGAACAAGGCCATATCGGCAGAACCGCGCGCCTGATTGCGGGCCGCCGCACGCAACAGACCCGGCAGCAGATCGGGGCGCATATGCGTCATTTCCGAACTGATCGGATTGTCAACGCGCACGCCATCGGTGCCGCCGCCAAACAGAGTGGCGGCGGTGGCATCAATAAAACTGTAGGTGACGCATTCATTATAGCCCAATGCGGCCATCGTGCGCCGGGCCGTGCGTTCGCGGGTTTGCAAGGGCGTCAGAATTGGTTTTGGCACGCCGGGGTGGCTGCGCGGCAGGGGTTTACCCTGCAGTTTGGTCAGGCTGGCGATGCGGGCGATTTCCTCGATCAGATCGGCGTCGCCCAACACATCGGGGCGCCAGCTGGGTGGCGTTGCCATATTGCCGTGCAGGGTAAAGCCCAAAGACTCCAGCGTTTTGCGTTGTTCCGCTTCGGGGATATCCATGCCGACAAGGCTGATCACGCGGGCGGGGTTCAGGGTATAGGCGCGGGTGCCATCGGGGGCAGCACCATCTGCCGCGACATCACTGGCCTGACCGCCGCACAAATCAACGATCATCTGGGTTGCCAGATCAAGCCCCGGCAGGGTGAAGGCCGGATCGACGCCGCGTTCAAACCGATAGCGGGCGTCAGAGTTGATCTTCAGCGCCCGGCCGGTGGCGGCGATGGTGATCGGATCCCAGAAGGCAGATTCCACGAAAACATCCGTGGTATCCGGGCTGCAGCCCGAAGCCGCGCCGCCCATGATGCCTGCCAGAGATTCCACGCCATTGTCATCGCAAATCGTCATCTGACCCGCGCCAAGGGTATAAGTTTTGCCATCCAGTGCCGCGAATTGTTCGCCGCCAATCGCCGCTTGAACGCGCAGCGGGCCGTGGACTTTGGCTAAGTCAAAGACATGCAGCGGGCGGTTCAGCCCGAAGGTGAAATAGTTGGTGATATCGACAAGCGCCGAAATCGGGCGCAGGCCGATGGCCTTTAACCTGTCAGCCAGCCATACGGGCGAGGGGCCGTTTTTCACGCCGCGAATGGTGCGGCCTGTGAAATGCGGACAGCCTTTGGATTTCAGATCATCGGAAATCTGCACGGTGACGGGGCTGGGGAAGCCGCCTTTGATCACGGGGATCGGCAGGGGTTTCAATTCGCCCAAACCGCGTGCGGCCAGATCGCGGGCAATGCCGCGCACGCCCAACGCATCGGGGCGGTTGGGGGTGATTTTGATATGGATCATGGGGTCATTCATGCCGCGATAGTCGATAAACCGCATGCCAAGCGGCGCATCTGCGGGCAGATCAATGATGCCGTCATGATCGTCCGACAACATCAACTCGCGTTCCGAACACAACATGCCGTTCGATTCCACGCCACGAATCACACCGGGCTTAAGATCTACGCCGGTGCCGGGCACAAAAGTGCCGATAGGCGCAAACACGCCGATTAAACCTGTGCGTGCGTTAGGGGCCCCGCAGACAACCTGAACCTCAATCTGCGGGCCATCGGGACCATCGGGCCAGGTGGCGACACGGCACAGGCGCAGGCGGTCAGCGTTGGGGTGGGGGGCGGCCTCAATCACCTTGCAAATACGAAAGGCACCCAGTTTTTGTGCTGGATTTTCAACGCCTTCCACCTCAAGACCCAGATCTGTCAGCGCATATAGAATGTCTTGCAGCGGGGCGGCTGTTTCAAGGTGATCTTTCAGCCAGGACAGGGTGAATTTCATCGCAAGCGCCTTTGTAATCTGCACGAATTCAGTTACCGCATTGACGCGCAAAGGGAAAGCGTGACGCGCGTGGTTTCCGAAACGGAAACGGGTTGTCGCCATATTTGGGAGGGCGTTGCCATAATCTGCCCGTGGTCATGAGGTAGAACGATTTGATGATGGACCCAATGTTTGACATACCCAAAGACCGCAAACGGGTCAGCGTAGGCAAAATCTGCCTGCTACTGGCACTGACCGCGCTGCTTTACATGATGATTTCGCACGAGTTTGGTGCGGCAACGCAGGCAATGGTTGCGGTCAAACCATAGGGCTTGGCCCCGATTACGGCAGAAAACATGTGATTTCTGGCGACCCATTGTGATGGGCATCCAGCCATGGCAACGCGCGGTCGTGTAAAACCTGCATCGGCAGCGCAAGGCTGGCGGGGTCGTCGTAAATATCCAGATAAATCAGAGCGTCTTTTTCGGGGCCGTTGCTTTCGTTTGGCAGAAAAAATTGGCCAAGACGGATATCGTCGTCTTGCGTCCAGGCGCTGTTTGCGGGAAGGCCACCGTCGGGCGTCAGGAACCGCAGGTTGATATGACAATCCCAGCCAAATCGGTTGCGGTGCAGGTTGATCACCGAACGGCCCGCGTTGGTGTTGCGCGCCCAATTGGTGCCGGATTGGGTATAGCCGAAGGGGGTGGCAATTTCTGTGATCGCGGCACAGATCATCTGCACCGCCACTTCGCGTTTGGCCGGGAAGGCCGGGTTGCTGGCGGCGATATGGATGCGGGCGGACTCGTCGGTCATGGGGATACTCGGGGTAAGGCGGGGGTCATCGCGCCGCGCAGATTACCCACTTAATCCCCCCGCCAGATCGGGCATGTCCAAGGCGGCAAAGCCGTAGTGCCGCAGCCAGCGCAGGTCGGAATCGAAAAACGCGCGCAGATCGGGGATGCCGTATTTCAGCATGGCAAGGCGGTCGATGCCCAGACCAAAGGCGAAACCTTGCCATTCGGTGGGGTCAACGCCTGCGGCTGCCAGCACTTTTGGATGCACCATGCCGCAGCCGCCAGCCTCTAGCCAGCTGTCACCTTCGCCCAGCCGCAACTGGCCGTTGACCCAGGAACAGCGAAAATCAATCTCGGCGGAAGGTTCGGTAAAGGGGAAATGGCTGGCGCGGAACCGCACTTCGACCTTGTCCACCTCAAAAAATGCCGCAGCGAACTCTTCGATCACCCATTTCAGATTGGCCATGCTGATATCGCGGTCAATCGCCAGACCCTCGATCTGATGAAACATCGGCGTATGGGTCTGGTCCATATCCATGCGGTACACCCGGCCGGGGGCGATGATACGGATGGGCGCGCCTTGATCCATCAAAGACCGGATTTGCACCGGGCTGGTATGCGTGCGCAGCACATGCGGCGGGCGGGTGTCACCATCGGCACGGTGCATGAAAAACGTATCGTGTTCCTGACGCGCGGGGTGTTCGGGCGGGATGTTCAGGGCATCGAAATTATACCAATCGGTCTCGATTTGCGGGCCTTCCGCAACAGCAAAGCCCATATCGGCAAAAATCGCGGTTAACTCGTCCATCACTTGGGAAACCGGATGGATCGTGCCCACGCGCCGGGGGCGGGCTGGCAAGGTGACGTCCAGCCATTCCGATTGCAGGCGGGCGTTCAACGCTGCATCGCCCAAGGCGGCTTTTTTGGCACGCAAAGCGGCATCAATTTCGTCTTTCAGCACGTTCAGCATCGCACCTGCTGCCTTGCGCTGATCGGGGTCCATGCGGCCAAGCGTTGCCATCAAGGCGCTGATTTCGCCCTTTTTGCCCAAGGCGGCCAGCCGCACCTCTTCCAGCGCGGATTCGTCCCCGGCATTGGCTACGGCGGTCAGATATTTTGATTTTAGAGTATCCAAACCGTCCATTGCCGCCCTCATCTGCCCTGCGCTGCTGTGCTATCTAGGCTGGGGGTTGAATGCAAGATGTGGCGCAGTGGGCGTGGATATCATCGCAAGGCGCTGGGTCGCAAAACACAGGCAGGCCACGGGAACACCGCTTTCGTAGCGAAGATCGTCGTGCAGCGTGGCGGCGGGATTGCTGAAACCTGCCGTCCTTAGCGCGCTGCGCAGATAGGTTTGCGAATGTTTGTGCCGCCCCGTGGGCGTAAGCGTCCAGCCCTGCGATGACGCCGCATCGCCCACGTCTTCGACAGTGATCAAAAGCCAGCCACCGGGACGCAGCAATGTCGCAAAATTGGCCAGAACCTGCGCCAGATTGCCGAAATAGACCAACACATCGGAACTTGCGACCAGATCATAAGGGCCAACCGGCAGGGTGCCGATATTGGCAAGATCAGAGCGGCCGAGATGGTTGTAAGTGCCCTTGACCCGACATTTATCGAGCATCCTTTCGGACAGATCGACCCCGTGCAATTGCCGCGCGAAAGGACGCAAGAACGGTGCGCATAGTCCCGTGCCACAGCCTGCATCAAGGATCGTCCGTGTTCGTTTTCGGGGCAATTTGATCTCGGTCAGCAACCTGCCAATAATTTCGGGGCCGCGATTGTGCAGGTTTTTCAGATTGGTGTCATAGCTTTCGGCAAAGGCATCGAACAAATCAACCGTCATCGCAGCCTGCGCATTCGCGGTTTCAGTGCCCCGAACGCTGTCTGCGATATAGTTGAATTGGTCGCGGTGGTTGCGACAAAACGGTTCGGCCAGATCAAGCAGGCGTTTGGCATCATCCATAAAACCGCGCGTGGCCAACCTGCGCACAAGGTTCAATCGCAACAGCCCATCGTCAGGTGAGGCGTTGAAAGCTGGTTGCCAAAGGGCAATGGCCCCGTCGGGATCGTTTGTTTTCAACAGGTGTGTGGTAAGGGTCGCCAGCGATTTTTGGTTCAGCGGGTCAAGTTCCAACGCCGCCGCCAGCATGGTTCGCGCAGCTTCAACCTGGCCGAGCGCAAACAGGATCCAGCCAAAATTACTGCGAAAAAGCGCGGTTTGGGTGGATTGCGGCACAGCGGCGGTTAACTGATGAACCAGCGCCTCTTCAATAACCTTAGCCAAATCAGGCCGGTTGGCTTGCCGCATCAACAGCACGATGTTCGTGGCCGTGACCGCATTTATGGCATGATCACGGATGATTTTCAGGCAAGTGTCGACAGCTGCAGCCAACTGGCCCTTGTCCAGTTGTGCATTGGCCCGGTCAAACGCAGATTGGATAGGCGGACGATCACGCCTTTGCGATTCAACCGGGTTGGCCAACAACTCATTTAATGTGTTCAGCTTTAGCGGTGCCAACATACCTGTGCCCTGATGATTTTTAGGTCAATAAGGCATCTAAACCGATCCGCGCGTGGATTTCTACTGGCGATAAGCGCGGCGATGCAAAACGAAAAACCCCGCGCCAATGGCACGGGGTTTCAGCAGTTTGGGGGTGGCCATCAAGATCACGCAGGCATTGCGGCCTTGGCTTGGGCGGCGATGGCGTTGAACGCTTCGGGTTCATGCACGGCCAGATCGGCCAGAACCTTGCGATCCACTTCGATACCGGCCAGCGACAGACCGTTGATCAGGCGTGAATAGGTGAACGCCGGGTCGAACAGACGCACAGCGGCGTTGATCCGCTGAATCCACAGGGCGCGGAAGTTGCGCTTGCGGTTCTTACGGTCGCGCGTGGCGTATTGCTGGGCCTTATCGACGGCCTGCGTGGCTGTGCGAAAGTTTGTTGAACGGGCGGCATAATAGCCAGCCGCCTTTTTGATCACCTTGCGGTGGCGGGCGTGGGTGACGACGCCGGATTTAACGCGGGACATATGTGTATCTCCTTACCGGTCGTAGGGCATGTATTTTTTGACGATTTTCGCATCGGAGGCGCACAGGATCATCGTTCCTGAGGCATCACGAATGAACTTCGTCGTGCGTTTGATCATGCCGTGGCGTTTGCCGGCAACGCCGGCTTTCACCCGACCGGAGGCCGTGAAGCTGAAACGCTTCTTGGCCGCCGACTTGGTCTTCATCTTGGGCATTTCCATCTCCGTGGTTTCAGGCGCAACTCGGCATGCCACGTGGGCCGGTCGCGCGGGGTATTCGAGAGGTTGCAATAGGGGGGAATCGCGGGCGGTGCAAGGGGGGTTGATTGACCAAAGTTCAGTTCAACAGCCCGGCAATGACCGACACGAAAATATGCGGAATTTCGTCAAAACTATATCCGGTCGGCTTGCGCATCAGGGCGACAACCAACAGCACACCACCGACCAGCAACATGATCGCCCCAGTGCGGGGCGCGCGGTTTTCGGAATAGGCAGCAAGCAGCGATGGCAGTGACAGGGCACACAGGATGATGCCAATCACAAGGATTTGGTCATTGTTCATACCCAATCACTCCATACGTTGAAGCCGAATATTATTCGGGATCGGCGCTTGAAATCAACCGCTCATCACAAGGGGCAACGCGCAGGATATTTGTGGTGCCTTTGACGTTAAAGGGCACGCCCGCTGTCACCACGATCAGATCTTCGATCTCGGCAAAGCCGTCAACGCGCGCCGCTGCAACCGCTGCCAGAACCGCACCCTTGAAGCGGTCTTGCGGGGCGGTGATCGCGCAGTGCAGCCCCCATGTCAACGACATGCGCCGCGCGGTTGACATCAAGGGCGTCAACGCAAGGATCGGCACCTGCGGGCGTTCACGGGCGACAAGGCTGGCGGTGGTGCCGGTTTGCGAGAAACAGGCGATGGCCTTGATATTGGTCGCCTCGGCAATCTCGCGGGCGGCGGCCACGATGCCATCGGCGATGGTTTCGCGGCGGATCACCCGGCTGGCGGCGACGATTTGCAGATAGGTCGGGTCTTTTTCAACCGACAGCGCCACATTGTTCATCGTGGTGACGGCCTCAATCGGGTATTTCCCGGCGGCGGATTCCGCCGACAGCATGATCGCATCCGCGCCTTCATAAATCGCGGTGGCGACGTCTGACACTTCGGCGCGGGTGGGCACCGGCGATTCGATCATGGATTCCAGCATTTGCGTGGCCACGATCACCGGTTTGGCCGCCGCGCGCGCGCCGCGCACCAATCGTTTCTGAATCGGCGGCACCGAGGTTACCGGCAATTCCACGCCCAGATCGCCGCGCGCCACCATGATGCCGTCAGACACCTGCAAAATCGCGTCATAAGCTTTGACTGCGGCAGGCTTTTCGATCTTGGACATGATCGCAGCCCGGCCGCGCGCCAATTGACGCGCCTCTAGCACGTCTTCGGGGCGCTGCACGAACGACAGCGCCAGCCAATCGACACCCAACTCGCAGGCAAATTCAAGATCTTCGCGGTCTTTGTCAGACAGCGCCGCCAAGGGCAGCACCACGTCGGGCACGTTCACACCCTTGCGGTTGGAAATCGTGCCGCCAACTTCGACCACGCAATTGGCAAAGTCTTTGCCGCAGTCTTTGACGCGCACGCGGATCTTGCCGTCATTCACCAACAGCGGCGTGCCGGGCACAAGGGCTGCAAAAATTTCGGGGTGGGGCAGTTGCACGCGGTTGATATCACCGGCGGCCGAGGACAGATCCATGCGGAAATCTGCCCCTTCGACCAATTCTTCGCCCGCCGGATTGGCAAACGCGCCAACCCGCAGTTTTGGGCCCTGAAGATCGGCCAGAATGCAGATCGGGCGGCCAATATCGGATTCAACCTGACGGATGATCGCATGGCGCGCGGCCTGTTCGGCGTGGGTGCCATGGCTCATATTCAGGCGGAACACATCGGCCCCTGCCTCAAACAGCGCGCGGATCATTGTATAGTCACTTGAAGCCGGGCCCAAAGTGGCCACGATTTTTACGTTCCGAAGGCGTCTCATGCCTTGTTCCTCTCATCGTGTTCTAGTTACGTTTGGGCCAAGCGCGTTATGGCGCAATCCGCCGCACGGGGCAACTGGCGGTTTGTGGCAATGCGGCATAAATAGTAAATGGCGCAAAACGGATTGAAGCGATGCCTGAAAAACCAGCATTTGAGGTGACGGGCGAAAATCGGCCCGGACGGTGGCTGATTACTTGTGATCATGCCAGCAACCGCGTGCCCGATGATGTTGCAGGCGGCGATCTGGGGATTGGGGCTGCGGATATGGCGCGGCATATCGCGTGGGATGTGGGGGCTGCGGGTGTGGCGCGGGCCTTGGGCGTGGCATTGGACAGCCCGGTTATTTGTTCTGATTTCAGCCGGTTGGTGATTGATCCGAACCGGGGCACCGATGATCCAACCTTGGTGATGCGGCTTTATGACGGCACGATCATCCCGGCGAACCGATATGTAGACGGGGCCGAAGTGGCGCGGCGGCTGGATATGCTTTACCGCCCCTACCACGGCGAATACGCGCGTTTGGCGGCGCGCCAGCCCGATACGGTGATCGTGGCTGTGCATTCGTTCACGCCCTGCCTGAAAAACCGCCCACCGCGCCCGTGGCAGGTGGGGGTGCTGTATAGTCATCTGGATGCGCAGTTTTCGCAGGCGTTGATTGCACGGCTGCTGGCCGAACCTGACCTGTGTGTGGGGGACAATGAACCCTATGCAGGCCATTTGCCCGGCGATGCGATTGATCGGCATGCGTTGCAGCCGGGGCGGTTGAACACGTTGATCGAGCTGCGCAACGATCTGATCGCAACGCCCGTGGCGCAGCAGGCCTGGGCCCAACGTCTGGCCCCGATTCTGCAGCAGGTGTTGAGCCAGTTCAACACTCCGGCTGCGCACTGATCTGGCACTGGCGACAGTCAGGGCAGGGTTGGATGATTGTGTTCGAATTCAGGTAATTTTTTGTTAATTTATTGACGCGGGCCCTGCGGTGCGGTCTTTTGATCAGAGGGAATGGGTAAAAAGTCATTCGTCTGCAAGGCTTATCTTAGGCTTGCTTTGCGGCTTTGACCGATGCTTGGAAAAATTGTTGTCGCCCTGATTTTGGGTGGATGTCTTCAAAGGGTGTTTCGATGGAAGTTTTGTTGCTTTTGCTTTTACCGTTGATTGCCTTGGTCGGCTTTGGCGGAAGCAACGATGAAGATGAGCCTGACGCAGAGCCAACCGATCAATTTGATCTGATCGACGCCGGGGCCGGAGCAGATACCATTGATGCGCTGGACGGCGATGATCTGATTTTGGGGGCGGATGGCGATGACAGCCTGTCGGGCGGGGCGGGCTTTGATCTTTTGGCTGGTGAAGCGGGGAATGACGTTTTGGACGGCGGCCGCAGTGGCGATATCTTGACGGGTGGCCCGGGCGATGACCGCCTGAGTGGCGAAAATGGCAATGATGACCTGCAAGGCGGGGCCGGGAACGATCAGATCGACGGCGGTCTGGGCAACGATCTTTTGATCGGCGGCGGCGGGGTGGATACACTGTCTGGTGGCGCGGGGTCTGACCTTTTGAACGGGCTGGACCCAAGTGGAATATTGCCGGGCGGGGCGATTGTTGGGCAAATTGCCGATCCGCTTCGCGCCTATCTGGACGGATTGCAACCTGGTGAATCGCCGCCCGACGTGGTGGCGGCGTTAAATCGGCTTGCTGATGACACAGCGAATTTTGAGCCGGGGACTTTGCAGAATGCCGATGTTCTGAATGGCGGCTCTGGCGCGGATCTTTTGATCGGGGACGGCGGCGACGTGATGACGGGCGGCGACGGGCAGGATGCGTTTTCCGTCTACAGCTATGTTGGCGATGATCCGGTGCAGATCACCGATTATCTGACGTCTGAGCCGTTGATTTTCTACTATTCGGGCAACCCCGACACATTGCGCATCGATATAACGGATGATCCGGCCAACAGCCAAACCTTGATCCAGTTTGATGGTGAAACGGTGCTTGTGCTGCAAAATATCGCGGCATCGCAGGTAAATCCTGCGAATATCTCATTAGAGGCGTTCTGACCGGATTGGTTGGTGCAAGGGCGGTTGAATTGGCACGGCATTTCAGGACGATCTGACTTAGCGTAACGCGCTGGGGCTGTGTCCGAATTTCGCCCGAAACGCGCGCGACAAGGTTGAGGCCGATGAAAACCCGCAGCGCAGTGCCACTTCGGCCAAAGGGTGCCGGGTGTCAGTGATCATCCGTCGTGCTGCGCCAACCCGAAGGGACAGCGCATAGGCGGCGGGGGTTAGCCCCACGTTTTGCGCAAACAATGCCTCAAGCCTGCGCGGTGACAGCCCTACCGCGTTTGCCAGCACGATCATGGATTCTGGCGCATCCAACCGCGTCTGCAATCTGGCAATCGCCGCTGCCACGCGGGCATCCATCCGGGGGTTTGGCCGCGACGGACTGATTTGCGGCTCTGCCGCGTCGCGCGCGGTGGTGATAAAGCTGGCGGCGACCTGCAGGGCCAGTGCCGCCCCATGCCGCGCCCGGATCAAGTGCAGCATCAGATCAATCGCAGGGGCTGCCCCGCCTGCGGTAAAACGGTTGCGGTCAATCACATACCGATCTGGCACAACGTCTATCTTGGGGTGGGCTGCGGCAAAGTCCTCAAGATCTTCCCAATGCACGGTGGCGCGGCGGTCGTGCAGCAACCCCGCGCGCGCCAACACCCATGATCCCGCATCAATCGCCCCTATCGCCCGGAACCCCGGAGCCATGCGTGAAAGCTGCCTTATCAGCGCCGGAGTTGCTTCTTGCCATTGCTGAAACCCCGCAATGACCACCAAAGCATCAGCGCCTTCGGCGGCCATCAACGGGCCAACAGACGGCAGTTCAATGCCGCAGGTCAACGGCACCGCGCGGCCATCGGGCGACACCACCCGCCAACGATAGGTGTCAGATCCCAAATGCCGGTTTGCAGATCGCAAGGGATCAAGGGTGCTGGCCACCTCAAGGATCGACGATTGCGGCAACACCAACAGCGCCAACGTCAAAGGGTGCGGCGACGGCGCAAAGATTGTTGCGTTTTTTGTCATATAAATTGCGTAAATCGTTCAGCGCGGCTTGGCAAGATCGCTATGCTAGTGGCTGTCGAACAGGAGGATTGCCATGCCCTTGGCCATGAACCGCGAAGTTTTCATCACCTGCGCCGTTACCGGATCGGGCGGCACCCAAGATCGCAGCCCACATGTGCCGCGTTCGCCCGAACAAATTGCAAAATCGGCGATTGATGCGGCAAAGGCGGGGGCCGCCGTGATGCATTGCCATGTGCGCGACCCGGAGTCCGGCAAGCCATCGCGGGCGTTGGCGCTGTATCGCGAAGTCACCGAACGTATCCGCGATTCCGGCACCGATGTGGTGTTGAACCTGACCGCCGGCATGGGCGGCGATCTGTTGTTTGAAGGCACTGAAGATATGGCGCGGATGGGCCCGCGTTCCGATATGGCGGGGGCCACCGAACGCGTGGCGCATGTGATCGACTGCCGCCCCGAGATTTGCACGCTGGATTGCGGCACGATGAATTTCAATGAGGCCGATTATGTGATGGTCAACACCCCCGGCATGCTGCGTGATATGGCGCGGCGGATGGTGGCATCTGGTGTGCGGATCGAGATAGAGGCGTTCGACACCGGGCATTTGTGGCTGGCCAAAGCCTTGGCGTCTGAGGGCATGATCCCCGATCCGGTGCTGGTGCAACTGTGCATGGGCGTGCCGTGGGGGGCACCGGATGATCTGAACACGTTTTTGGCGATGGTGAATAACGTGCCCAGCCATTGGATATGGTCGGCGTTTGCTTTGGGCCGTAACGAGATGCCCTATGTGGCGGCTTCGGTGCTGGCAGGCGGCAATGTGAGGGTGGGCTTGGAAGATAACCTGTGGCTGGATAAGGGTGTGCTGGCCACCAACGCGCAGCTGGTGGAACGCGCGGTGACGATCATCAGCAACCTTGGCGCGCGGGTGATCACGCCTGCGGAAGTGCGGGCGAAGTTAAAGCTGGAAAAGCGGGCTCCGGTGGGAACATCAGCATGACACGCAAAGCAGCCATCATTGGCGGTGGGGTTATTGGCGGCGGGTGGGCGGCTCGGTTTTTGCTGAACGGCTGGAACGTCTCGGTGTTCGATCCTGATCCGCAGGCAGAGCGTAAGATCGGCGAAGTGCTGGCGAATGCGCGGGCGGCGTTGCCAGCACTTAGTGATATTCCGATGTGTGATGAGGGAAAGCTTTCCTTCGCGCAGACCATTACCGAAGCCGTAGAAGGCGCGGACTATATTCAGGAATCGGTGTCAGAACGGCTGGATTTGAAACATCGGGTGTTTGCACAGATTCAACAATCCTCGCATGGCGTGCCGATCGGGTCATCGACCTCTGGTTTCAAACCGTCCGAGCTGCAACAAAACGCCGCTGATCCGTCGGTGATCTTTGTCGCGCATCCGTTCAACCCGGTTTATCTGCTGCCGCTGGCCGAAGTGGTGCCGTCGCCGAAATCTGACATGGCTATGATTGAACGGGTGAAGGAAACCCTGCGCGAAATCGGCATGTTCCCGTTGCATGTGCGCAAAGAAATCGACGCCCATATCGCCGACCGTTTCCTTGAGGCGGTTTGGCGTGAGGCGCTTTGGCTGGTCAAGGACGGCGTGGCCACCACCGAAGAAATCGACGAGGCCATTCGCATGGGCTTTGGTCTGCGTTGGGGTCAGATGGGGCTTTTCGAAACCTACCGCGTGGCGGGCGGTGAGGCGGGGATGAAACATT
Source organism: Cypionkella sp. (assembly GCA_031384605.1). Taxonomy (GTDB): domain Bacteria; phylum Pseudomonadota; class Alphaproteobacteria; order Rhodobacterales; family Rhodobacteraceae; genus JANNAT01. Next base: position 22,938 of record JANNAT010000056.1, on the reverse strand, counting down.
TCATGGCGCAGTTCGGGCCCTGCCTCACCTGGCCTTGGACCAAGTTGATGGACGTGCCCGAATTTAACGATGAATTGGTCGATCTGATCGCAGGCCAATCTGATGCGCAATCGGGGCATCATACCATTCGCGAACTGGAACGCATCCGCGACAGCAATCTGATCGGTTTCTTGCGGGCGTTAAAAGACCGCAACTGGGGCGCGGGCAAGGTTCTGCTGGAGCATGACGCCCGCCGCCGAGTGGCGATGTTGGCCCCCGATGCGACAGGACTTTCGCAGCCTTTGGCGATGGCGCAGATGCAGGTGCTGCCGGGGTGGATTGATTACAACGGCCATATGACCGAAAGCCGCTATCTGTTTGCGGCCTCGGAAACCACCGATCCGTTCCTGCGCCTGATCGGTGCGGATCTGGACTATGTGACGGGCGGGCACAGTTATTACACTGCCGAAACCCATATCCTGCATCTGGGCGAGGCCAAGCTGGGCGACACGTTGACCGGCACCCTGCAAGTGCTGGCGGCGGATGAAAAGCGGCTGCACATCTTTATCAGCTTGCTGTGCGGCGATCAGGTGGTGGCGACCGTTGAACAAATGTGCCTGCATGTGGATATGGCGACCGGCAAGACCTGTGCGGCGGCACCCGCGGTGTTGGCGCGGCTGATGCCGATTGCGGCGGCGCACGCGGGGCTGCCACGGCCTGCGGCGGCAGGGCGATTTACCGGTCAACGGAAGGCGTGATCAGATGAATTTTGGCCTGACCGACGAGCAAAAGATGATCATCGAGGTCACGCGGGCGTTCGTGGAAAATGAGCTTTACCCGCACGAGGCAGAAGTGGAACGCACGGGTGTTCTGCGCCCTGAACTGCGGCGCGAGATTTCGAAAAAAGCCATAGAAGCAGGGCTTTACGCAGCCAACATGCCCGAAGATGTCGGCGGCGCGGGGCTGGACACGCTAACCTGGCTTTTGTATGAAAAGGAACTGGGCAAGGCCAATTACGCGCTGCATTGGACCTGCGTGGCGCGCCCGTCAAACATCTTGTTGGCCTGCACACCCGATCAGCGCGAGCAGTATCTGTTTCCTTGTATTCGCGGGGAGAAACACGATTGTCAGGCGATGACGGAACCGGGGTCTGGGTCTGATCTGCGCAGCATGAAAGCTTTTGCGCGGGCAGATGGCGATGATTTTGTGCTGAATGGCAGCAAACATTTCATCAGTCACGCCGATGTTGCCGATTTTGCCATCGTCTGGGTGGCAACGGGTGAAGAACAAACGCCGCGCGGGCCGAAAAAGCGGATCACCGCGTTTCTGGTTGATAAAGGCACGCCGGGATTCACGGTGCGGGACGGTTATCGCAACGTGTCGCATCGTGGCTATCACAACATGATTTTGGAGTTTGACGATTGCCGGTTGCACAAAAGTCAGGTGTTGGGCGAGGTCCACCAGGGCTTTGAAGTGGCCGGAAAATGGTTGGGGGCGACGCGGCTGCAAGTCGCCTCAACTTGCCTTGGCCGTGCCGAACGCGCGCTGGAACTGGCGATTGCCTATGCCGCCGAACGCAGCCAGTTTGGCCAGCAGATCGGTAAGTTTCAGGGCGTGTCGTTCAAGCTGGCCGATATGGCGATGGAGTTAAAAGCGGCCGAACTGCTGACGCGGGAAGCCGCGTGGAAATATGATGCGGGCACCGTCACCGAAGGTGATATGGCGATGGCCAAGCTGAAGGCGAGCGAAGTGCTGGCAATGGTGGCGGATGAGGCGATCCAAATCCACGGTGGCATGGGGTTGATGGATGAATTGCCGCTGGAACGCATCTGGCGCGATGCGCGGGTGGAACGGATCTGGGAAGGCACGTCAGAAATTCAGCGCCACATCATCAGCCGCGAACTGCTGCGCCCGCATGGGGGGTAATCAAAGGCAAGATGCCTCCGGCGGGGATATTTAGGAACAGATGAAACGATATGTTAACCTTTAAGCGTCAAAAAGTAATGACGGTACAGGCGGGGACGCCGATGACCGTGACAGGTGAAACCCCGCCTCGGACACCCGGGGTGGGGCGCCTGCGCTTGTATTTCATTTGTCTCTAAATATCCCGGGGTCCGGGGCAGCGCCCTGGCTCGCCGGTTCAAAGAAAGCCTTGAACATGAAGACCCTCGACCGCCTTCTTCGCCCCAAATCCATCGCCGTTCTGGGCGGGGCTTGGGCTGTCAGCGTCATAGAGCAATGCCAGAAGATGGGATTTGCGGGGTCGATTTGGCCTATTCATCCGGCCAAGTCCGAAATTGGCGGGGTGCGGGCGTTTGCGGCTTTGGCCGACTTGCCGGCACCACCCGATGCTACTTTCATCGGCGTCAATCGCTATGCCACGCTGGATTTGGTTGCCGAATTGTCGGCCATGGGGGCAGGCGGGGCGATTTGTTTTGCCAGCGGCTGGACCGAGGCGGGGGAGCCCGATTTGCAAGCCAAGCTGATCACGGCGGCGGGCGATATGCCGATCCTTGGGCCCAATTGTTACGGTGTGATCAACTATCTGGACGGGGCACTTTTGTGGCCGGATCAACATGGCGGGGTGCGGGTTGATCGCGGTGTGGCGTTGATCAGTCAGTCGTCTAACATCGTGATCAACATGACAATGCAGCGTCGCGCACTGCCGGTGGCCTATGTCGCCTGCCTTGGCAATGCCGCCGTGGTGGGGCTGGCGGATCTGGCGGGTGCTTTGTTGGTCGATGACCGGGTCACCGCGATTGGTATGTATATCGAAGGCATTGACGATGCAGGCGCTTTTGCCAAACTGGCGGCGGCGGCGCGCGCTGCCGGTAAAGGGATTGTGTGTATCAAATCGGGCAAGACCGATCTGTCGCGGACCGCTGCCGCCTCGCATACGGCATCGCTGGCGGGGGGTGGGGCGGCGTCATCGGCGTTTTTGCGCCAGATAGGCGTGGCCGAGGTGAACACGCCATCGGAGCTGATCGAGGCGTTGAAGATCCTGCATGTGCATGGGCCGGGTTTGGGGCGCCGCATCTGCAGTCTGTCATGTTCGGGCGGTGAGGCGGGGTGGGTGGCCGATCTGGCAGCGCCGTTTGGGATTGAGTTTCCCCCGCCTTCGGATGCCACACGCGCGCGGCTGGGGGATATCCTTGGCCCCATTGTGACCATCGCCAACCCTCTGGATTATCATACCTTTATCTGGGGCGACGGGCCGCGCACCACGGATGTGTTCACCACGATGCTGGCAGGGTATGATGCGGGGATGTTCATCATTGATCCGCCAAGAAATGATCGCTGCGACCCTGCAGGATATCAACCCGCGCTGGATGCGATTGCGGCGGCGCAAACCGCAACCGGGGTGCCTGCCTTTCTGGTGGCCTCGATGCCCGAGAACTTTGATGAGTCCGATGCCGTGCGGTTGATGGACCGCGGAATTGTCACCTTGATGGGGTTGGAAACCGCATTGGCGGCGATTCGTGCGGCCCAAACGCCCGGTGGCTGGGCCGGTTGGTGCCCGGTGCCTGCATCGCAGAGTTCGGGCGCGGCTTTGCTGTCTGAAGCGGATGGCAAGGCGATCCTGGCCGCCGCAGGGGTTGCAGTGCCGCGAGGTGGTAGTGGCGAAAATTTGGCCGAGGTTGCAGCACGGGCGGCGGGGTTAACCCCGCCCTACGCACTGAAGGGGCTGGGGTTTGCGCATAAGACCGAAGCCGGGGCGGTGCGGTTGGGATTGACCACCTTGGTGGGGCAAACCGACATACCAGGGGCAACCGGCTATCTGGTGGAAGAAATGGTGACAGGGACGGTGGCCGAGGTGTTGCTGGGCGTGCAGCGTGATCCGGTTTACGGGGTGTCGCTGACCATTGGCATGGGCGGGGTTGCAGCAGAACTGTTGGCCGATACGGTGACGTTGATTTGTCCGGTGACCGAAGCCTGCGTGCTGGACGCGATGCGGCGGTTGCGGTTGTGGCCATTGCTGAATGGCTATCGCGGGCGGCCCCGCGCCGATGTGGCGGCGGTGGCCGAAATTGCGGTGAAACTGGCGGCGTTGATGCAGGCCGATACCCGTTTTGAGGAAATAGAGATTAACCCGGTTCTGGTGCGGGAGACTGGTGCCGTGGCCGTTGATGCTTTGATCCGAAAGGCGATGTAGATGGACATGCGTATCGAAGGCCCGATCAAAACCCGGCAAGTGGGCGCGATCCTTGAGGTCACATTAGACCGCCCCAAGGCCAATGCGATTGATCTGGTGACCAGCCGGATCATGGGGCAGGTGTTTCGGGACTTCCGCGATGACGACGCGCTGCGGGTGTGCATTTTGCGGGCCGAAGGTGAGAAATTCTTTTGTCCCGGCTGGGATTTGAAAGCCGCCGCCGGGGGGGATGCGGTGGACGGCGATTATGGCGTGGGTGGCTTTGGCGGGTTGCAGGAACTGCCCAATCTGAACAAGCCGGTGATTGCGGCGGTGAACGGGATATGTTGCGGTGGCGGGTTGGAATTGGCGCTGTCGGCTGATTTAATCTTGTGCTCCAGCACAGCCACGTTTGCGCTGCCCGAAATCCGGTCTGGCACTGTGGCGGATGCCGCGTCGGTCAAATTGCCCAAACGGATACCCTATCATGTGGCGATGGATCTGCTGCTGACCGGGCGTTGGTTTGACGCGGAAGAGGCGCGGCAATGGGGGATTGTGAAGGAAATCTGCGCGCCGGGTGAATTATTGGCTAAGGTCTGGGATTTGGCGCGGCTTTTGGAATCGGGGCCACCTTTGGTTTACGCGGCGATCAAGGAAGTGGTGCGGGAGGCCGAGAATCTGGCGTTTCAAGACGCGATGAGCCGGATCGGCAAGCGGCAGTTTTTGACGGTGGACAGGCTTTATTCATCCGAGGATCAGTTGGAAGGTGCGCGGGCCTTTGCCGAAAAGCGCGATCCGGTTTGGAAGGGGAAATAGTTTGGGGAGGGGGACGGGCATATTGCCCATCCTACGTGCCCAGAATCAAAAAACGCGTCCGGTTGCAGACGCGCAGGATGGGAAATATGCCCATCACCCCCATCAAACAGGGATATTGTCAATCAAACGCACACCGTCCAGCCACGCGGCGGCCAGCAACCGGCGCGGGCGGTCGGCGTGATCGGGGGGGGCAAGACCAGAGGCATCGCGCAGGTCGATATAGTCGATGCGATCAAACCCTGCGGCAAGAATTTCCGTTTCACACCGCGCGATTGCGCCTGCGTCGCCAGTTTGGATCGCCCGCGCCGCACGGGTCATCGCGGCATAAAGGGCGGGGGCTGTGCGGCGGGCGGCGGGGCTAAGGCGGGCGTTGCGTGACGACATCGCAAGGCCATCAACCTCGCGGATCGTTTCACAGCCGACGATCCAGACCGGGATATTCAGATCGCGCACCAGCCGTTTAACCACTTGTAATTGCTGCCAGTCTTTTTGGCCGAAATAGGCGCGGTCGGCCATGGTCATGCCAAACAGCTTGGCGACGACGGTGGCCACGCCGTCAAAATGGCCGGGGCGGGCGACGCCTTCCAAGGGTTCGGCAACACCTGCAACAGATACCACCGTGGCAAAGCCGGGCGGATAGACTTCGTCCGGTTCGGGGGCAAAGATAACATCGACGCCGATGGTTGACAAAAGTGCGGCATCCGCGCTTTCGGTGCGGGGGTATTTCAGCAAGTCTTCAGTGGTGTTGAACTGTTTGGGGTTGACAAAGATTGTCACGATCACCCGTTCGCAATCGGCTTTCGCGGCGCGGGCCAGTGACAAATGCCCATCATGCAAAGCCCCCATTGTGGGCACCACGCCCACGATATGACCGCCGGCTTTCCAGGCGCGCACGACCTCGCGCACTTCGGCCACGCGCCGGATGATTATGGTCAAGGTTTTGGCCCTTTGCTCGCCACATCGGCGAAAGAGTGTTCGTCGCCGGGAAACTGGCGCGCGCGCACTTCGGCGGCGTAAGTCGCGATTGCCTCATCGGCGGTGCGGCCCAGATCGGCATAGCGTTTGACGAATTTCGGTTTGAATTCGGTGAACAGGCCCAGCATATCGTCGATGACCAAAACCTGCCCGTCGCAGTGGATGCCTGCGCCAATGCCGATTGTGGGGATCGTCAGCCGCTGCGTGATGCGCGCGGCCAGACCCATCGGCACTTTTTCCAGCACAACGGCGAAGGCACCCGCGTCTTCGACTGCGATGGCATCGGACATCACGCGGTCAGCGTCACCGTCGCGGCCAACCACTTTATAGCCGCCCAACGTATTCACCGATTGCGGGGTCAGGCCGATATGCGCCATCACCGGCACGCCGCGTTTGACCAAAAACGCAATCGTTTCGGCCATATGCGCGCCGCCTTCCAGTTTTACCGCAGGTGCGCCGGTTTCCTGCATCAACCGGGCGGCGTTGCGAAAGGCGTGCTGCGGGCTTTCTTCATAGGATCCAAACGGCATGTCGATCACCGCCATCGCGCGGGTCAGGCCGCGCACGACGGACCTGCCATGCAAGATCATCATCTCTAAAGTGACACCCAAAGTGCTGGGCATGCCGTGCAGCACCATGCCCACGGAATCGCCGACCAAAGCGATGTCGCAATGCGGATCAACCAGCCGCGCGCCGGGGGTGGTATAGGCGGTCAGCACCACAAGGGGGGCGCTGCCTTTGCGGGCGCGGATATCGGGGGGCAACACCGCGCGGATCGGGGAGGTGACGCTCATCTGACTGTCCTCGGCCAGGGTTTCTGCGCGGTATATGGTCACAGCTTGGGGGGGACGGCAAGATTGTTACGCCGCATTGCAGCGCATAGCGCCCTTGACCGCAGCGCAATGCTGAGGCGACAGTGAGAGGGGATGTGTATTGGGGATGATAATGACGCTGTTGGCCCGTGTGACCCGAGATGGGATTTCGCCTGAAGTTACCCGGCCTGAACCGGGCAAGCTGGTGTCTGGTGATCCGATGCACACCACTTGGAATATTGAAGATCGCGACGGGTTGTATTGCGGCTTATGGCAATCAACACCCGGGGCATGGCGGGTGTCTTATGATGAATGGGAATATGTGCATATTCTTGCCGGGCACAGCGTTTTGACCGATGCCGCAGGTGTGGCCACGCAGTTGCGCGCGGGCGACAGTTACATCATCCGGCCGGGGTTAAGCGGCGTATGGACGGTGATTGAAACCACGTTGAAGGATTATGTGATCAAGGCATAGGGCGGCTTGCGTGATTGCTTGGTGTGTTTTGGGCGTGGTGCATGATGGGGGTGGTGCGCCGATCGGCACACCCTACGGCGGATTTGATCCGGTTTGGTGGCGGAACAACTGGTCGCTCCGCGGGGAGGTATTTGGGCCAAAATGAAATAATTTTAGCTAAACTGTCAGGATTTGCGACCCATCTTTGGTCAGCCAGGATTTGGGGGTGTTTCTAACAAAGAACCCGCCCGGATCAGGGGCGCGTTTTACTTGATCTGCGATGGCAAAACCTGTCAGCCGTTGCCCGTTGTCGCATCCGCTTCGGCTGTCATATCAGGCAGCGGCGGGCAATCAAGCGCATCAATGTCTTGGCGTTTGCACGCAGACAGCCGCTTTTTATCGGCTTTTTCAGCCAGCTTTGCGGTCTTTTCGGCGGCAAGGGCCTCTTCTTCCACCCGGCGCGCGTCGTCTTCGACAATTTGCAAAGCGTCAGTTTCGCGTTTTGCCACGTTTTCAGGGGTGTCAGGAACCGCACGGCCATAGGCGTCGTCGATGAAGGCCCCGTCCAGACGCAGGCTTTCTTCGGCGGACCGCACTTTTACCCGCGTGCCGGTGCTGATCTGTTCGTAAAGATGAATGGCATCTTGGTTGAACAGCCGGATACAGCCCGCTGACGTTGCATGCCCAATCGTGGCGTTTTGAATGGTGCCGTGAATGCGGAACATTGAATCGCGCCCGCCGCGATACAGATACATTGCGCGCGCGCCCAAGGGGTTTTCAAGCCCGCCCGGCAGGCCGCCCGCAAATTCTGCGTAAAGATCGGGACGGGTGCGCACCATGTTGGCCGTCGGCTGCCAGCTGGGCCATTTTTCCATCCGGCCGATCACGCCCGCGCCGCGAAACGACAGGCCTTCACGGCCCACTGCGATGGCGTATTGCATCGCGCGGCCACCTTCCATCACATGGTAAAGGCGCCGTGAGAACGTATCGACAACGATGGTGCCCGGCGATTCGTCACCCGCATAGGCCACCTCTTGGCGTGCTTGCCCGCCCGCCAGATACTTGGCTTCGACCGGTTGAATGAAAAAGCCTTCGTCCTCGACCGCCTCATATCCCGCAGTGACCACTGGCGCATCTTCTTCGGTCGGTGCGCCGCAAGCAGTTAGGGTTAGGGCGAATAGCGTGGCGATCAGGGGCAGGAATTTTTGTGTCACGGGAACAGACTCGGATCAGGGATATGGTATTGGCACCTAGCGCGTCGTTAACCCCCTACGTCAAGGCCTTTAGCGGCAGCCGTTGCCGAATTGCCCTGCAAGAGTAACCGTTTGGGAACGCACAGCGACCGCTTTTTGCTGCAGTATCGCCGTGCGCCCGAATTTTACGCCACTACGTTGAACGCCGGGCCATAGGGATATCTGGTGATATCTTCGTTGCCGTCTTCTGTGACGATCAAGATATCATGCTCTCGGTAGCCGCCCGCGCCGGGTTGGCCATTGGGGATGGTCAGCATCGGTTCCATTGATATCACCATGCCGGGTTCCAGCACGGTGTCGATGTCTTCGCGCAATTCCAGCCCGGCTTCGCGGCCATAATAGTGGCTGAGGATGCCAAAGGAATGACCATAGCCAAAGGTGCGGTATTGCAGCACCTGATGGTCTTCAAAAAATGTGTTCAGCTTGGCGGTTACAGCGGTGCAAGACGCCCCCGGTTTCAGCAAAGACATGCCATATTCGTGGGCGGCGATGTTGATCTCCCACACCGCCATGCTGGCGGGATCAACCGCGCCCGCAAACATTGTCCGCTCTAAGGCGGTGTAATAACCCGAAATCATTGGGAAGGTGTTCAGGCTTAGGATATCGCCGTGCTGCAATTGGCGCGCGGTCACCGGGTTATGCGCACCGTCGGTGTTTAGCCCTGACTGAAACCACACCCATGTGTCGCGGTATTCGGCATCGGGAAAGCGTTTGGCAATCTCCAGCTCCATCGCGTCGCGGCCTGCCATGGCGATGTCGATCTCGCGCGCGCCGATCTTGATGGCATCGCGAATGGCAAAGCCACCGATATCGGCCACCGCAGCACCGTGGCGGATGATGTCCAACTCGGCCATGGATTTCATCATCCGCTGCTCCATCGTGCCGCGCGAGATATCGACGCCGCGTTTGGGTTGCAGGAAATGGTTCAGCTTTTCCGATTGCAGCAAGGTCAGATGATCCGCCTCGCAACCGATCACCCGGCCGATCCCGGTGACAGACAAGATCGCGCGCCAGTAATTGTCGCGCTGCCAGTCGGTGTAGGTGATATTGTCGCCATGGCAGCGCCGCCATGGCTGGCCCGCGTCAATGCCCGCAGAAATGGTGATGCTTTGGGTGGGGGTGACGACAAGGCCGTAAGGGCGCCCGAACGAGCAATAGAGGAACCCCGAATAATAGGCGATGTTGTGCATCGAGGTGAAAACACACGCGTCAAGCCCGTGCAGTTCCATCAGATCGCGCAGGCCTTCAAGGCGGTGTTCATATTCTGCAGCAGCAAAAGGCAGCACCCGGTCGCCTTGGTGAAAGCGGTAAGACTGTGCACGTTCCGTCATGTTCAGACCCTTATCGGCAGGGCCTGCGTATGGCGGACCCCGAAAGATCCCGGCGTGCAGGACGACAGCAGGGCGGCCCTGCAGGCAAAGGGCGCAAACCCCTGCGGCGACGCCATCGCCCCATACCTGCCGAAACGATGCGCAGATGCGCGGATTTTTGCAAGGCCAATGCCGCGCGACCTTGTGATTTCACCGGCCAATCCCATGTAAAGCCAAGCGAAACCTATGGAGGCTATGATGCTTTGTCCTGTTGACGGCGAAACCCTGAAAATGTCCGAGCGTTCGGGCATAGAAATTGACTATTGCCCCAAATGCCGGGGTGTGTGGTTGGATCGGGGCGAATTGGACAAAATCATCGAGCGCGCATTAAGCGATGCAGATGCGCCCGCTGCCCGCCCTGCACGCGCGGCAGAACCTGCCTATGCCCCGCCGCCACCGCCACAAGCCGCCGCACCTGTGTATCAGCAGGAACCGGGCCGTCGCGCACCGGATGGATATGTCCAGCCGCAACGCCGCCGTGATGATGACGACGACGATTACCGGGGCGGATACAAAAAGAAACGCCGCGAGAGTTTCTTAAGCGATCTGTTCGATTTTTAAGCGCCCGTAGGGTGAGCCTTCATGGCGCACCATTGTGTCAAAGGCAGGTGCGCCGTAAAGGCACACCCTACGCCGCCTTGGTCAAAACCGACACAGCCTGTCGCGGACTGTAAAGGTTTTGCGACAGCCTGTCGTTAGGATGCTCTGGCCATGTCCCGGACCCAGAGATCACTATGCACGACGCAGACTATATCATCGTAGGATCAGGATCGGCTGGGTCGGTGCTGGCCAATCGGTTGAGCGCATCCGGCAAACACAAGGTTACGGTTCTTGAGGCCGGTGGCAGCGACAATCGGTTTTATGTCCATCTGCCCTTGGGTTACGGCAAGTTGTTCTATGATCCGGCGGTAAACTGGCTTTACAAAACCGAACCAGACGCAGGGATGGCCGGTCAGCGCGATCATTGGCCGCGCGGCAAGATTTTGGGGGGATCGTCGTCGATCAACGCGATGGTTTATACCCGTGGGCACCCGGCAGATTACGATGACTGGGGCGCGGAGAACCCCGGCTGGGGTTGGGATGACTGTCTGGCAGGTTACCGCGCGATGGAAGACACCGAGGCGGGGGGGGATGATTATCGCGGCAAAGGCGGGCCGCTGTTCATCAGTGAAAGCCGCAAAGGGCTGCACTGGATTGTGGACGATTACATTGCCGCCTGTGCGCAAGCGGGCCTGCCCTATAACCGCGATTTCAATGGTGCGGTGCAAGAAGGGGCTGGCACCTATCAGATGACGATCAAAGGTGCGCGGCGCAATTCGGCGGCGCGGGCGTTCTTGCGGCCCGCAATGCGGCGCAAGAATTTGGACGTGATCACGCGGGCGCATGTCACGCGGGTGATTTTTGACGGCTTGCGCGCGGTTGGTGTGGAATATGTGCGGGGCGGGCAGACGCTGCAACTGCGCTGCAATGCCGAGGTGATCTTGTCGGGTGGGGCGATCAACTCGCCGCAGCTGCTGCAACTGTCGGGGGTGGGGCCGGGGGCGTTGTTGGCGGGGTTGGGTGTGCCGGTGTTGCGCGACAATGCCAATGTGGGCGATCATCTGACCGATCATCAGGGCATCAATTATACATGGCGGATGACGGTGCCGACCTATAACGATTTGCTGCGGCCATGGTGGGGCAAGCTGTTTGCGGGCGCGCAATATGTGCTGACCGGTGGCGGGCCATTGGCCAAGTCGATCAACCACGGGGGTGGCTTTTTTCGCACCAGTCCAGATATGGACCGCCCGAATATGCAACTTTACATGCAGGCGTTTTCCACATTGTTGCCGAAGGTGGGAGAGCGCCCGGTGCTGAACCCCGATCCGTTTTCGGGTCTGTCGATCGGGTTGTCGAATTGCCGCCCGACCAGTCGGGGGCATATCCGCATTGGATCGGCGGATCCGTTTGCGCATCCGGTCATCACTGCCAACGCCTATTCAACCCAACATGATGTGGACGAGATGTTGGCAGCGGTGAAATACCTGCGCCATATCGCGGCGCAACCGGCCTTTGCGCGGTTGATCGCAGAAGAATTGCGCCCCGGACCGGGCGTGCAAAGCGATGCAGACCTGATCGCAGATTTCAGGCAGCGGTCGGGCACGGTGTATCACCCCAGTTGCACCGCGCGGATGGGGCGCGATGCGGCAACGTCGGTTGTGGATGCGAAATGCCGGGTGCATGGGATGGATGGCTTTCGGGTGATTGATGCGTCAAGTTTCCCCAATCTGATCGCGGGCAATACCAACGCGCCTGCGATGTTGATGGGGTGGAAAGGGGCCGAGATGATTTTGGCCGATGCGCGGTAGGATGGGCAGTATTGCTCATCCTACAAACCGTTCGCTGTGACGTAGGATGGGCAATTTGCCCATCGCAACCGATCATTCCCCGCGTGGAAAGCGTTTGTTTTCTTCCAGCACGTTCAGATCCATATGGTTGCGCATATACCGCTCTGACGCTGCACGCAGCGGTTGGTGATCCCACGGGTAATAGGCCCCGTTGCGCAGCGCCTGATAGACCACCCAGCGGCGGGCCTGAGATTGGCGCACTTCGGCGTCATACGCGGGCAGGTTCCAACGCGCGGCGACCTCGGCGCGAAAATGTGCCAATATTTCGGTCGCGCGCGGGTCGCCGACCAGATTTTCCATCTCATCCGGGTCAGCCGCCAGATCGAACAATTGATCGGGGTCGGCGGGGCAGTGGATGTATTTCCATGCGCCTGACCGCAACGCCACCATCGGCGTGATGCTGCCTTCGGCGGCGTATTCCATCACCACAGGATTGCTGCGGGCAGCGCCTTTGGCCAATGGCACAAGGCTTTCCCCGTCAGTCCAGGGCATTACATCGTCCATCGAGATACCGGCCAGATCGCACAACGTTGGGGTGACATCGATTGTCGAGACCGGCGTTGTTTCGCAATGCGGCGCAAGGCCCGGTGCGCAGATCATCAAAGGCACGCGGGCGGCCCCTTCGAAAAAGTTCATCTTGAACCACAGCCCGCGCCTGCCCAGCATTTCGCCGTGATCGGACACAAAGACGATGATCGCCTCTTGGCGGGTGGCTTCTAGCGTGTCCAGAATCTCACCGATTTTGGCATCAACGTAGGATATATTGGCGAAGTATCCCTGCCGGGCGCGGCGGATGTGGTCTGGCGTGATATCAAGACTGCGCCAATCGCAGGCATCCATCAGGCGTTTGGAATGCGGGTCCATATCATCATAGGCTATCGCCGGGGGCGGCTCCAGTTCGGCGATACCGTCATACAGGGACCAATATTTGCGGCGGGCGACGAAGGGGTCATGCGGGTGGGTAAAGCTGGCGGTCAGGCACCACGGGCGTTTATCCAATCCGCGCGACAGATCATAGAGTTTCTGCACGGCCTGATGGGCGACATCATCGTCATATTCCAATTGGTTGGTGATCTCGGCCACGCCTGCGCCGGTGACCGATCCCAGATTATGATACCACCAATCAATGCGTTCGCCGGGTTTGCGGTAATCCGGCGTCCAGCCGAAATCGGCGGGGTAGATATCGGTGGTCAGGCGGTCTTCAAACCCGTGCATCTGATCGGGGCCAACAAAGTGCATCTTGCCTGACAGGGCGGTTTGATAGCCCGCACGGCGCAGATGATGGGCGTAGGTGGGGATATCCGAGGCAAATTCGGCGGCATTGTCATAAACGCGCGTGCGCCGGGGCAAGGCACCCGACATAAACGCGGCCCGGGCGGGGGCGCATAGCGGCGAGGCGGTATAAGCATTGCCAAAGCGCACCGATTTGGCCGCCAGTTTGCGCAAGTTGGGCGCATGCAAAAACCCGGCGGGGCCATCATCGAACAAGGTTCCGGTCAGTTGATCCACCATCAGGATAAGGATGTTTGGCGATGTGGTCATTGGCGGCTCCTATATGCGGCGCATGGATATCTTATGCGTGCCGTGCGAAGGCGGTCAGGGCAAGGCTGTTGTTTTATGCAAAGCGGAATTCGGTCGCAAACCGGTGCCGGATCGGTGAAAACTGAAAGGTCAGGGTTTGCGCGGCAATCAGTGTATATCACACTGGCAACACAAGGCTATAATCATGCAGGCAGTGACGAAGTTCCCCCATGCGATTTTAGATCAGCCCGATGTGGGTATCGTGATGTCAGATGGCTGCCGGCTGTCTGCGCGGATATGGATGCCGGTGGACGCGGCCCAAAACCCTTTGCCAGCCGTTTTGGAATACATCCCCTACCGCAAGCGCGATGGCACGGCGGCGCGGGACGAGGCGTTGCATCCCTATATGGCCGGGCATGGTTATGCATGCGTGCGCGTCGATCTGCGCGGGTCTGGTGAGTCTGGCGGGATATTGACCGATGAATACACAATTCAGGAATTGGCCGATGCCTGCGAGGTGATCGAATGGCTGGCAAATCAGCCGTGGTGTTCGGGCAGCGTTGGCATGATGGGAAAATCCTGGGGCGGGTTTAACGCGCTGCAAACCGCGTTTTTGCAGCCGCCAGCGTTGAAAGCCGTGATCGCGGTTTGTGCCACGACCGACCGCTTTGCGGGTGACATTCATTTCAAGGGCGGCTGTTTGCTGGGCGAAAACTTTGGCTGGGGGTCTTTGATGCTGTCCTATTCCAGCCGCCCTGCCGACCCTGATTTGCGGCCCGATTGGCGCAGCGATTGGATCACACGACTGGAGGCAAACCCTTGGCTGGCCCCGCGCTGGGCGGATCTGCAGGAAAGGTCTGACTATTGGGCGCATGGATCGGTTTGCGAGGATTACGCCCGCATGGTGGTGCCGGTTCTGGCCATCGGGGGCTGGGCGGATAATTATATGAACACCGTCACCGCGTTGGTGGAAAATTGCGCAGGCCCCGTGCAAGGCATCATCGGGCCTTGGGGGCATCATTTTCCGAATATGGCCGTTCCCGGACCGCAGATCGGGTTTCTGCAAGGGGCCTTGCGCTGGTGGGATCGGTGGTTGAAGCGCATGGAAAACGGGGCCGAAGATGATCCGGCTTTGCGTGCCTATATGTTACATTCGGCCCCCCCTGACGCCAGCGCGGCGTGGCGGGCGGGGGATTGGGTGGCGGTGCAAGACTGGCCAAGCGCGGATGTTTCGCGGCTAAATCTGCCCTTAAGTGCGGGGCGATTGGGTGGAGAGGGCGCATTTGTGGCGCATATCGCCTCGTTGCAGCATTTGGGCCTGTCAGCGGGCAAGTTCTTTCCGATGAGTATGAACGGCGAGTTGCCGGGTGATCAGCACAGCGACGACGCGATGTCGGTTTGCTTTGATGGTGATGTGCTGGCCGAACCGATGACGTTTTTGGGGGCGGCACAGGTATCACTGACCCTGTCGTCAGATCAACCCTTGGGGTTTATCGTTGCCCGGTTATGCGACGTGGCCCCCGATGGATCATCGGTGCGGATCGCGCATGGCATGTTGAACCTGTGCCACCGCGATGGCGCAGAAACTCCGGTGGCGATGGTGCCGGGGCAGGCGGTTCGGGTGCAATTCGCGCTGGATCACATGGGGTATCGCGTGGCGGCCGGGCACCGGGTGCGACTGGCGCTGTCGAACAGTTACTGGCCGTTTGTGTGGCCATCGCCGGTTACGGGCAAGCTGACTCTGACCGACGGATCGCTTGATCTGCCGCTGTATTCGGGCGGCGGCGAATGGATACCCCCGGTGTCCGAAGGTGCTGTCCCAAATCCGCAGCAGGTTGTGCGGCCTGTGCGGCAATCGCGCCATATTGTGGGTGATCCGGAAAGCGGGTTGATCACGCTGCTGATCGAAGACGATCAGGGCGATGTCCTGCATCTGTCGCATGGGTTGTGCAGTGGCGAAACCGTCAGTGAACGGTGGGAAATCCATCCCGATGATCCGCTGTCGGCCCGCGTGGTGCATCATTGGGCGCAACGGCTGTCGCGGGGCGATTGGCAGGTGCGCATTCAATCCCAGTCGGAAATGACCTGCACCGCCATGGGCCTGCGCATGACGGCGCGGGTAACGGCGTATGAGGGTGACGCGTTGGTGTTCAGCCGCGACTATGATGAAACGGTCGCGCGCCGGTTTGTCTGATCACTGCGCATAATCTGGCGCAGACTGATCCAACATCGCCTTGATCTCGGCCAGATGGCCGATGGCAAAATCGGGCAGCGCCTCCCATTCCTGCGCGGTTTTTTCGGCCACGGCATCGGGCAACACCCGCAATGGCTGCCCGGTTTGCAACGCACGGATATAGGTTTCGGCGCTGCGTTCAAAATAATACAAGCGGTTAAAGGTTTCGGCCACTGTGCGCCCCACGATCAAAACTCCATGGTTGCCCATGATCAGCGTGGTGATTTTCGGATTGGCCAGCAATTGCGCACAGCGCGCGCCTTCAGCCTCAAACGCCATGCCGCCATAAGCATCATCGACGACATGGCGGTCAAAAAACATCGCCGAATTCTGGTCAATCGCGGGCAGGCGGCTGTCGGCAAGGCTGGCCAGAATTGTGGCATGGATCGAATGCACATGCATCACGCAGGCCGCATGGGGATGGGCGCGGTGGATCGCACCGTGCAGCCCCCAGGCGGTGGCATCGGGCGCATCCGGCCTGTCCATTGTGGTGGGGTCATTGGCATCAAGTTCCAGCAAATCACTGGCCTTGATGCGCGAAAAGTGCCGCAGGTTCGGGTTGATCAGGAACCGCGATCCATCTGCATTGACAGCCAGGCTGAAATGATTGGCCACCGCTTCGTGCATGTTCAGATGCACCGTCCAGCGAAACGCCGCTGCCAGATCGACGCGCTCTGCCCAATGGGTCAGGTTGGAATGGGCGTTCATCGGATGCTCCTGAATGTGTAAAATCCGCGGTATCTACAGCTTTTCGGGTTTTCGTTGAAGTCTTAAGCATCAGAATTAAAACACTTCTTTTGAATTCTGATCCAACTTAAACTCGAAAGGCTGCAGGCCAGTCATTCGGCGTTGTTAGCAGTTCGGCGGCACTTTTCGGTCATCATAGGCCATGGGTGCCCCCCCGGAAAGGGTCTGCATGTCTGCCCCCAATATGCCGCAATTTAATTCAGAAAGTCTGATTATGTCCCAAGTTTTGCCGCAACTGTTTTGTAGACCGATACAGATGGGGAAACCCGGTGCCTTTTAATGTGAATGGAAACGGTTATGCAACTCGTCCGGTCTTTTGAATACAATCATGCAGCGCCGGTCGGGTTTGGTGTTCGCGCCTTGCTGGTCAGCGGTGTGACGGCGGACAATCTGATCCGGCACCGCTTGGCCGGGTTGGGCAGCGTGGTCGAAATGACAGATGATCTGTTCATCGGGTTGGAAGCGGTGCTTGAAGATCCTGCAGGCTATGGATTGCTGGTCATCGACTGCGATGCCATCGGCGGAATAGATGCCGGACGCCGGGCCTTTGCAATGCTGGGTGAGATGTCGCGCAGGATGCCGGTCATTTTGGTCAGCTCTGAATGCAAAGACCAAATGTTCCCCGAAGATCGGTCAGCCCCGGTGACCTTGCGCGCCCCTTTGTCGATGGTGTCGATGCGGGTTGGCTTTGAACATGCCCTGCGCGACCGGCTGTCGATCAGAATGATCTGATCCGTTTGGCGATTGCGGCGGCAAGCTATCTGTTGACGCGCCAATGAAAAAGGGCAAACCAAAGGCCTGCCCCTTTCCCGATAGGTTGAAAAAAATCAGGCAAGCGCCAGATTGGTCGCCGATTCGCGGCCATCACGACCCGCTTCGATATCAAAGGTGACGGGCTGGCCATCTTTCAATGACCGCAGACCCGCGCGTTCCAGCGCTGTGATGTGAACGAACACGTCTTTTTTGCCGCCCTCTGGCGCAATAAAGCCGAAGCCTTTGGTTTCATTAAACCATTTCACGGTGCCCTTGGCCATCGTGATGTCTCCTTTAGCAATGCCGCCCGCGAGATTGCGGCGGCCCGGCGCAGTCAGCCTATGGTCGAATGCTGTGGCCAGAATCGGAGACAGAGATCGAGGAAAGTTAACGTCGCCTCCACAGGATGAGGTCAGTTTTTCACCAGATCAAGAAAATTTTTCAACCCTCAGGCGTGATCAGCGATCAGCGGGGTGGCGATCTGCGGAGGAATGGACTTACGTGGCACCATCGAAATGCCCAGAATAACGCAGGCCGCCAAGGTGCCGACGCCGGTCCAAAGACCAATGGCTGCCAGCCAGCTCATGTTCAGCAGAACCAATCCGACAATCGCCGAACAAAAGCCCATCGCACCACCGGTAAGCACTGATAGAACTGCCATGACATTCTCCACAACCACTACATAGCACCAGTAGATGGCTAAATGGGGCAGGAATGAGGCTAAAGCACGGCCAGGTTGTGTTCCCGGCCAAAATCCGCCGAAAAAACTGCCTAGAACTGCCGGCGCGCGCGCAAAGCGGCACTGATGGTGCCGTCATCGAGATAATTCAACTCGCCACCAATCGGAACACCTTGGGCCAAAGAGGTGATCTGCACGGGCAAACCAGCAAGCGCATCGGCGATGTAATGCGCGGTGGTTTGGCCATCGACCGTGGCGTTCAGCGCCAGAATCACCTCGCGCGCCGCCTCATCTGTCACCCGTGCCACCAGACGCGGAATGCCCAATTCATCCGGCCCCATTGCATCCAGCGCCGACAAGGTGCCGCCCAGAACGTGATAACGGCCTTTGAACGCCTGGCCGCGTTCCATGGCCCACAAATCAGCCACGTCTTCGACCACGCAGATCTCGCCGGTTTGGCGTGCAGGATCGGCGCAGATCGGGCACAGATCGGCGGTGCCGATATTGCCACAAACCACACAGTCGCGCGCCGAAAGAGCCACCCCTGCCATCGCCGTGGCCAAAGGGGCCATCAACTGGCCGCGCTTTTTCAACAGCGCCAGCACTGCGCGCCGGGCAGACCGCGGCCCAAGGCCGGGCAGCCGGGCCATCAGATCAATCAGCGTTTCAATATCACGGGTGTCGGGCGTCATCAGATCGGCAGTTTCATGTCCGCAGGCAGGCCCAATGACTGCGCGATACGTTGCAGTTCAGATGCGCTGCGGTCTGCCGCGCGCGATTGTGC
Organism: Cypionkella sp.; assembly: GCA_031384605.1. Lineage (GTDB taxonomy): Bacteria > Pseudomonadota > Alphaproteobacteria > Rhodobacterales > Rhodobacteraceae > JANNAT01. The sequence continues at coordinate 4,043 of JANNAT010000056.1, read as the reverse complement.
ATCCCGGATCGCGGCAACGATCAGATCTTCGACCACCTCTTTTTCAGATGCCACAAGGATAGACGGATCAATATCGAGGCCCGTGATATCACCCTTGGCGGTGCAGCGCGCGCGCACCAGCCCTGCGCCCGCCTCACCGACCACGATGATCCGTGCCAGATCAGCCTGCATATCGGCCATTTTCGACTGCATCTGTTGTGCGGTCTTCATCATCGCGGCCATATCGCCCAAGCCTTTTAGCATGTCGTTCCCTCATTCATCTTCAAACGGATCCCATTCGTCATCGACCTCTGGCAGGGCATCGACGGCGGCATTGGCCGCCAGGGACTCGGGCGTGCGCACTTCGGTAATTTTTGTGCCCGGAAAGGCAGCCATTACGGCCTGCACTAGGGGGCTGATCATCACTTCGGCGTTAAGTGCCAGCGTGGCCGCCCCATGATCTTCTTCTATCGTTGGCGCACCGCCCGATGACACCACCGACACGCCCCAACGCGCGCCTGTCCAGCCTTGCAAGCGTTGCGACAGCCGGGCGGCCAGATCGGGGCGTGCCGTTGGCGTTGGTTCAAATTCGATGCGTCCGGGGGAATAGCGGGCAAGGCGCAGGCAGGTTTCCACCTCGACCAACAGTTGCACATCCCGATTTTCGCGTATCAGATCAACGACTTGGGCAAAGCTGGTGTAAACCGTCAAAGGTGCGTCGGCCAAAGCCACCGCTTGACCACCTTGCATCATCGGGCCGCGCGTCGGGGCCGATGGAGCCATGCGCATTGCGGGCGCATGCACCGCTGCACCGCCACCGCCGCCTGCGGGCGCACCACCGGAAACGGTGGGTTGCGGTTGGCTTTGCAGCCGTTTGATCAGGGTTTCTGGATCTGGCAAGTCCGCCACGTGCGTTAGCCGGATCACCGCCATTTCAGCCGCCATCATTGCGTTGGGAGCCAAGGCCACCTCTTCCAGCGATTTCAACAGCATCTGCCACATCCGCGTCAGCGACCGCATTGCCAACCGCGCGGCCATATCCAAACCGCGCGCCCGCTCATCCGGTGGGGTGGTCGGATCATCGGCGGCCTCGGGGGTGATTTTGATTACCGATATCCAATGGGTGATTTCCGCCAGATCGCGCAGCACGGCCATCGGGTCGGCCCCATCGGCATATTGCCCCGACAGTTCCGCCAGCGCCCCCGCCGCGTTGCCCTGCATGATCAGATCGAACAGGTCCAGCACCCGGCCCCGGTCGGCCAGCCCCAGCATCGCGCGCACCTGATCGGCGCTGGTTTCACCCGCGCCGTTGGATATCGCCTGATCCAGCAGGCTGGTGGCATCGCGGGCCGAGCCTTCTGCCGCACGGGTGATCAGGGCCAGCGCGCCCTCGGTAATCTTTGCGCCCTCAGCCGTGGCGATTTTCTGGATCAGTGCCATCATCACCTCGGGCTCGATCCGTTTCAGATCAAACCGCTGACAGCGTGACAGCACCGTCACCGGCACTTTGCGGATTTCCGTGGTGGCAAAGATGAATTTCACATGCGCCGGCGGCTCTTCCAGCGTTTTCAGCAGCGCGTTGAAGGCCGCGGTCGACAGCATATGCACTTCGTCGATGATATAGATCTTATACCGCGCCGACGCCGCACGATAATGCACGGAATCAATGACTTCACGCATGTCATTCACGCCGGTGCGCGATGCTGCATCCATTTCCATCACGTCCACATGACGGCCTTCGGCAATGGCGCGGCAGGGATCGCATTTGCCGCAAGGTTCGGTCGTGGGGCCGCCTGCACCATCCGGCCCGATACAGTTCAGCCCCTTGGCAATGATCCGCGCCGTGGTGGTTTTGCCCGTTCCACGAATGCCCGTCATCATGAACGCATGCGCAATCCGGTCCGCCGCGAAGGCGTTTTTCAGCGTGCGCACCATCGCCTCTTGGCCAACCAGATCAGCAAAAGTTTCGGGGCGGTATTTGCGGGCAAGCACGCGGTAGGCGGGCGCGGGTGTGTCGGACATGGCGGCCTTTGGGATTCGAGTTTTGGGCAGACTAGGGCCACAGGGCGGCGGCGTAAACCGATCTTGCCACAGCCCCGCCCGTTTTACCGTTTTGTGTATTTATCTCCGGGTTTGCGGTGCAGCTTGCCAAAGGCCTTGGCGGCGGTGCGCGCCTCAAACAGGGTTTGCGTGTTAAATTTATCCTCGCGCTCCAGCTTGCGCCAGCGGGCCAACCTGTCGGCGTCCATCTCGCCCGCCGCAATCGCCGCCTGCACGGCGCAGCCCGGTTCGTGTTCGTGGGTGCAATTGCGAAATTTGCACATGGCCCCCAGGTTCGACAAATCCGAAAAATGCCGCCCAATGCCATCGCCCACATCGGCCAATTGCAATTCGCGCATTCCCGGCGTGTCGATCAGCCAACCCCCGCCCGGAATGGGCAGCATGTTGCGCCGCGTGGTGGTGTGGCGGCCCTTGGCGTCGGCTTCGCGAATATCGCCGGTGTCTTGAAATGGTGCCCCCAACGCATTGGCCAGCGTTGATTTCCCCACGCCGGATGAGCCTAGCAGTGCCACGGTGCGCCCCTGTCGGCACCATTCCTTCAACGGCTCGACACCCTCGGCAGACCGCGCATCCACCGCCACAACCCGCAATCCTTTTTGCAGGGTTTGCGCCTGATCAATATAAAGTTGCGGATCGGGGCAGGTGTCGGCCTTGGTCAGCACGATCACCGGTTCCACCTCGGCGTGTGCGGCCAGGATCAGGAACCGCTCCAATCGGGCCACGTTCAGATCGGCGTTGCAGGAACTGACGACAAACAGCGTGTCCAGATTGGCCGCGATCAGCTGCACTTCGGCCCCGGTGCCCGCCGCGCGGCGTTGCAGCAGGCTGGTGCGATCAAGGCGGCGATGCACGCGGTGGGACTGCTGATCCACCAACACCCAATCGCCCACCGCCAGATCGGCCATCGGCATATCGGGGCGCAGAAACAGCGTCAGCGGGCCTGTTTCGGCCAAAGCTTCGACCCGCGCGCGGTGAACCGATGTCAGGCGGGCCGGGGGATGGGTGGTTAGCTCATCAAGGTCGAGTTGCGTCAGAAAATGCGCCGACCAGCCAAGATCAGCCAAGGAATAGATATGCAATGGAATGCCTCGCGTTGCCCAAAGATAAAATTAGCCCTACCAAAGCGGCGGGCCGGTGGGATCATCGGGGCAGGGCCAAGGCAAAAGCCTTAGGTCGCCCCGGGGGTGTGAATGACAATCATGTCCATGAATTTCCCCCTTCAACGCAGTTTGCATTGGGCAATCTTATGCCTGATGCAGGGCGGCTGGCAAGGCTGGCCTGCGATCAGGGCTTGAACCTTGCCAAAATTGGCGCAACCAAGAGAAAAACCGGAGGACACCATGGCCCGCATTGCCATCTTAACCGTATCCGACCGTGCCTCGCGGGGCGAATATGAAGATCGCGGTGGCCCCGCCGCCGAAGATTGGCTGCGTAAGGCGATCACTTCGGATATCGAAGTCCTGCGCCGCATCACCCCCGATGGCCGCGCCGAAGTGGCAGCAGCGTTGATTGAGATGGCCGATGTGTGGGGGGCAGACCTGATTCTGGCCACAGGCGGCACCGGCCCCAGCCCGCGTGATCTGACGCCCGAGGCGGTGGACGATGTTGTATCAATGCATTTGCCAGGCTTTGGCGAGGCTATGCGGGCGGCGAATTCACGTGTGGTGGCGACGGCCATTTTGTCCCGCCAGGGGGCCGGCGTGCGGGGGCGGACCTTGATAATCACGTTGCCGGGAAGCCCGAACGCGATCTCTACCAGCCTTGACGCGGTGTTCGCCGCGGTGCCCTATTGTCTTGATCTGATTAGTGCTGCCCGGATTGAAACTGATCCGGCGGTGATCAAGGCGCACAGACCGAAGGTATAGCAACTGTCTTTCAGCCTGCGTGTTTCTCATAATCCTTTCCGTGCCTGATCATTGCATTGATTATAATGAGCAGCTTTCTTTCGCAGGCGGTGAGGGCGAGTTTGATGGGTTTTCCTGCGGCTTGCAGGCGGGCGCGGA
>JANNAT010000023.1:0-10739 GCA_031384605.1 Cypionkella sp. | reverse complement strand
CAAATACTCTGCGGGGGTCCGGGGGCGCAAAGCCCCCGGCAGCCGCAGTGAAAATAGCAGTTCTGCAAACCGATTCCCCGATGGGCAACATCGACCTCGCCTTTGCCCAACTGGCCACGGCCCTGAACGCGGCGGGGGCGGCGGGGGCTGCAAGCCTTGTCGCACCCGAAGCGTTTCTACCGGGATATAATCATGGTTTTATCGCCGAACTGGCCCAGAACCAGACGGGCGATTGGCACAATCGGCTGGCTGCGCTGTGTCGCCACGCGAATTGCGGCTTGGTTGCAGGCTACGCGCAGCGGGACGGTGCCTCGGTCTACAACGCCGCCGTGGCGTTTGATGCCGATGGTTCCGAAATCGCGCATTACCGCAAAATTCAGCTATATGGCCCACGCGAAGCTGCGATTTACACCCCCGGCAATGCCTATACCACCTTCGATCTTAACGGCACCAAGGCCGCCTTGCTGATATGTTATGACATCGAATTTGCCCCCCACGTGGCGGCATTGGCGGACATGGGCACCAAGATCATTCTTGTGCCCACCGCCAATATGCACCCCTTCACCCATGTCGTCGCCCATACCGTGCCGGCGATGGCGGCCAATTACGGCGTCAGCATCGCCTATGCCAATTACTGCGGCGAAGAAGGTGACCTGACCTATGTCGGCGGATCACTGATCGCAGGGCCACATGGCGAGGTTTTGGCGCAGGCAGGCACTGGCCCGGCCTTGCTGATCGTTGAGCTGCCAAAGGCTGACCCGGCTCGCTTGTCTACCCAAGCCCTTGATTTCCGGCAGCTCTAAGATGCCCCATGACGCCCGCTATGAAATCTTGTTTGACCCCGTTCAGATCGGGCCGAAAACCGCGAAGAACCGGTTTTACCAAGTGCCGCATTGCAATGGCGGTGGCTACCGTGATCCGTCTGCCGTGGTCGAAATGCGCCGCACCAAGGCCGAGGGCGGCTGGGGGGTGATTTTCACCGAACAAACCGAAATTCACCCATCCTCAGAAATCACCCCCTTTATCGAACAACGCCTGTGGGATGACCGCGATATCCCTGCCCTTGCCCGCATGGCCGATGCGATGAAAAGCCACGGCGCACTGGCGGGGATACAACTGGCCTATTCCGGTATCAACGGCCCTAATCTTTATTCACGTGAAGTGCCGCTTGCGGTTTCTGGTGGCCCGATTCTGACGTTTACCTCTGATCCGGTGCAGGCCCGCACGATGGACCGCGACGATATCGCAAATCTGCGTCGCTGGTTCAGAACCGCCTTTCGGCGCAGTCAGCAAGCGGGGTTTGACATCATCTGCCTTTACGGCGCGCACGGGTTCGGGATTTTGCAACACTTCCTTAGCCGCGCCACCAATCAGCGGACGGATGAATATGGCGGGTCACTGGAAAACCGGTCCCGGTTCTTGCGCGAAGTAGTGGCGGATGCCCGCGATGAAACCAAAGGTGAGATGGCGATTTCCTTGCGCCTGTCGCTGCACGAAGCTGGTGCCATGGGGTTTTCCAACGCCGAGGTCCGCGATTTCATCGAAATGCACGGTGATTTGCCCGATATCTGGGATCTGGCGCATGGCACCTGGGAGCAGTGTTCGGGCACCTCGCGGTTCACACCGGAAGGAGCACAGGAAGATCTGGTGCGCGGCATCAAGGCGCTGACATCGAAACCCGTTGTCGGCGTGGGGCGGTTTACGTCGGCCGATGCAATGGTGCGGCAGATCAGATCGGGACTGCTGGATTTCATCGGGGCCGCGCGCCCGTCAATCGCTGATCCGTTTTTGCCTTTGAAGATTTACGAAGGCCGGTTTGAAGATATCCGTGAATGTATCGGCTGCAATATCTGTGTGTCGGGTGATATGACGGGCGCGATGTCGCGCTGCACCCAGAACACTGCGTTTATGGAGGAATGGCGCAAGGGCTGGCATCCAGAACGCAGCCCTCCCAAGGGTGCGTCGGAAACAGTGCTGATCGTGGGTGCGGGGCCCGCGGGGCTGGAGGCGGCACTGGCTGCGGGCAAACGCGGCTATCAGGTGACACTGGCCGAAGCCACTGCCACTTTGGGAGGGCGGGTCGCGCGCGAACGCGGCTTGCCGGGATTGTCGGCCTGGGGCCGCGTCGCCGATTACCGCACCGGGCAACTGGCCCCGATGGCCAATGTTCAGATTTACCGCGAAAGTCGTCTGAAGGCCGGCGATATTCTGGTCATGGGTGCGCAACATGTCGCAATAGCCACCGGGGCCACATGGCGGCGCGATGTGGTGGCGCGGTTGCATCTGGCCCCCATTCCCACCGATCCCGCGATGCCGCTGTTCACGCCTGACGACGTGATGGCAGGCGGCGGCCCGAACAGCGGCCGCGTGGTGATCTATGACGACGATCATTACTACATGGCATCTGTCATCGCCGAAGCCTTGGTGGCGCGCGGCTGTGTGGTGGACTTTGTAACCCCGGCGGTAAAGGTGGCCGAGTGGACAGACAACACGCTGGAACAAGGCAGCATCATGCGGCGGTTGATGGGGCTGGGGGTGACTGTTCATCTGTCCAAAGCCCCCGAAAAAATTGACGCACTGGGGGTGACCTTGGGCTGCACATGGACAGGACGGCTAACCGAAATGCCTTGTGACGCCGTTGTTCTGGTCACTAGCCGTGCGCCGAATGATGCACTGTATCAATCCGTTATGGCGCGGCGGGTGGATTGGCAAGCGGCGGGAATACAATCGGTCAAACTGATTGGCGATGCGGCCGCCCCCGGACCGATTGCCTGGGCCACCTATGCCGGACGCCGCTTTGCCGAGGAATTGGATACGCAAGATCACGGTGACGCGTTGCCATTCCGGCGAGAGATTGCGGGGCTGATGACGATTGGGTCATTGTTGCCTTACGCGGATTGATCTGAAACGGCGGTTTGCGCAACAAAGTGCTGGGGAGTTTCACACTCCCCAGACCCCTCGTGGGATATTTTTGAACAGATGAAACGCAAATTTTAGCTAAATTGTTTCTGGTTGGCAGGCTACCCCACCTTGCCCAACACCTGTTCAGCCACCACCCCAGAGCGCAGCATATCGGCAAGCGTCAACGAATCGATGATCACCAGATAGGTCCAGAACACATCGGCAAACACCCGGCGAATGCGGCAGGTTTGCTCATCCGTGCAATCTTCGCAGCGCTGGTAAGCCGAACGCGACAGGCAGGGCAGCGGCGCAATCGGGCCGTCGATCAGGCGTAGCAGTTCGGAAATGGAAACTTCCGCCGGGATTTGGATCAGCTGATAGCCACCGCTACGTCCGCGGGTGGACGCGATGATACCGGCATTGCGCAAATCCAGAAGGATGTGTTCCAAGAACCGTTTCGGCGCATCAGATCTTTTGGCAATCGCCTCAATTGTCAACGGGTCGGGGCGCGGCTTTGCTGCCTCGTCCGCCAACACCAGCAACGCCTTTAGCGCATATTTCATTTTCTGCGTGATCATTGCAAAATCCTAGCCAAACGAAGGCACAAGATCAACGGCAGGATCTGATCGCGGCGCGGGCGGCGGCGGTCACCGGGGCTTCGGTTTCAGACAGCAATGCGATGCGGTCAAAACGGGCGGGATCGCTGATGACGGCCGCGCGCAACGCCTGACCGAAGGCCATGCGCAATTCGGTGCCGATGTTGAATTTGCAGATGTTGGTGCGGGCAAGGTCGCGGCGCAGGGCAGCGGCGATGCCCGATCCGCCGTGCAAGACCAGTGGCAATGCGGGTGCTGCGGTGGTGATTGCGGCCAACTGCGCCAGATCAATCTGCGCCGCAGCGGCGTGCATCAGATGCACATTGCCAACAGAAATTGCCAGCGCATCAACCCCGGTTTCGCGCCAGAACTGCGCCACTTGGGCAGGATCAGTGCCCTGCGACACCACGCCCCCCGCATAGCCGACAAATCCAAGCTCTGCCTCGACCCCGACACCCATTTCCCGCGCCATATCCGCCACTTGGGCAGTTCGGGCGATATTTTCAGCCAAGGACAGCGCCGATCCATCATACATCACGGACGTAAAGCCGCAGGCAATTGCGGCCCGGCACACGTCCAGATTTTCGCCATGATCCAGATGCGCCACGACGGGCACCGAAGCCGTCTCTGCCAGATACCGCAACATTGCCCCCAGCACCGGCAACGGCGTGTGGGCGCGGCATCCGGGGCCAGCCTGCAAAATCACCGGGCGATTTTCAGCCTCGGCTGCGTGCACATAGGCGCGCGCATCTTCCCAGCCCAGCACCACCATACCCACAATCGCTGTGCCATCGCTCAAGCAGGGGCGCAACACGTCGGACAAAGTGGCGCGGCTCATTTGAACTTGGCGATCATGTCTTTGATGCCCGGAATGGTTTCGATTTGGCCCGCGTGCGACGGTTGGAAATACTGCACCAGACTGCGCTGCGACAGCCCACCCAGAATGGTAAAATAATACATCTCATACCCCGGCAGAACGCAGCACGGATGATAGCCGGTATCGATGGCCACGGTCGATCCATCCACCAGATGATAGGCATCGCCCGGTTGGCCATCGGCGCGCTGCAACATCTGCAAGCCTGATCCGTGCGGGGGATTGAAGCGGAAATTATACGCCTCATCATGGCGGGTTTCCAATGGCAGACGGTCGGTGTCGTGCTTGTGGCTGGGAAAGCCAGACCAGCCGCCCGCGCCCACGGTGTAAAGTTCCGATACCAGCAAACGCCCGACCCGGCCATGATATTTGGTGCCAAGGATGTGCTTGATTTTACGGTGGGTTTTGGTGTCATCCGATCCGTATTGCACAGGATCAATATCAGAGGCGCGGATGGCAAAGGGCGGCAGGATGTCGTCGAATTTCGCGCCAGCGATGAACACTTCGGCGGTATCCGAAAAGCAGGTGATCACTGCCGCCGTCCCGCTGCTGACATAGACGCCCTCAGGTTCGCCGTCCCACACATTCAGCCGCCGCGTGCCGATATTGGTGAAAACCGCCCCGCCCGTCGCTATATCAATTGTCCCCGTCGCGGGCACGATGCAGGTTTCATAACCCGGCACTGTGGATGTAAACTTTTGCCCGCGCACCAGTTTGACGATGTTGAAATACACCAGCGGCACGGCGGCGTGATCCGCGCCGATAATCGCCTGATTTTGGTTGTCATAGGGCGCTATGTGCATAAGGTATATTCCATAAAATGATCAAGTTCGGCAGTGTTTGGCGAGGCTGGCGCGCAAGCGATGCCCGCCACTATCATCGCGGCCGTGGCCGATCCACGCCGAACGGCGGCATCCAGGGTTTGGCCATGCGCCAGTCCGGCCATCAAGCCACCCATAAAGCCGTCGCCTGCCCCCATCGGCTTTTGGGCTGCGACGGCAAAGATACCTGTGCGGAAGTGAAAATCGGGCGTAAAGGTGGTGGATCCCGAAGCGCCTTGTTTGTAAACGCAAAACAGCGCATTGGCGGCCAAACGGCGGGCATAATCCTGGCCCTTCGCGACATCCCCGGCCAGCAGCCCAAACTCATCATCATTGCCGATGACGATATCACTTGCGGATGCCGCAGCCCCGCAAACTTCGATTGCTTCGGCGATTGAAGGCCAAGAATAGGCGCGGTAATCTATGTCCAGAACAACCAATGCCCCTGCAGCGCGGGCGGCGGCAATGGCGGCAAATGTCACCGCGCGCGAAGGCTCGGCGGCCAAAGCGGTGCCTGTGATGATCAATGCGGCCATAGGGGTGAAATCCACTGCCGTCACCTGACCTTGCGACAAATCGAAATCGGCCGCACCATTGCGATACAGCACCACCTGACAGCCTTTTGCGCGGGTTTCTGTGACGGCCAAGGAATTGCGCGCCTCGCCCGCCACGGCACGGGTCAAAGTGCAATCAACGCCGTAGCCGTGCAATTGCGCCACGCAATACCGCCCAACCGCATCATCCGACACCGCTGACAGCAAAGCCACCTGCGCCCCTTGCCGCGCCAGCGCCACGGCAATATTGCCCGCCGATCCGCCAATGGCCGTGGTAAAGCGCGTGGCCTCTTCAATCCGGGTGCCGGGAGGATCGGCATAAAGATCCATGCCCACCCGCCCCAAAACGACAAAGCGGTTCAGCCGCAGCCTGTCCCACAACCGGCGCATCAGTGCGCGTGCCTTGGCTGCATCGACATCATTTTGCACCCTTTCATCGACCGCAGTCGGGAATTTCATTGACCAGCCGTTATCGAGTAGGATACTCATTTTGCAAGCGGTTGCAATTCTTTTTAAAAGGCAGGGTGCCATGCGCGAGATCGGTATCGGAATCGTCGGCGGCGGCTATATGGGCAAGGCCCATTCCGTTGCCATGGCGGCAGTGGGCGCGGTGTTCGGCACGGGCTTGCGTCCCCGGTTGGAAATGATCTGTGCGACAACTGACGCCTCGGCAGAGCGGTATCGCGCGGCTTATGGCTTTGCACGTTCCACGGCGGATTGGCGGGTGCTGGTGAATGATCCCGCTGTGCAGGCGGTTGTCATAGCCTCACCTCAGGAAACCCACCGCGAGATTGCCTTGGCCGCCTTTGCGCGCGGCCTGCCGGTGTTTTGCGAAAAGCCCTTGGGCATGGATCTGGCCGACAGCACGGCCATGGTGGCCGCAGCGATGGCATCGGGTTGCCCCAATATGGTGGGGTTCAACTATATCCGCACGCCCGCCTCACAATTTGCCCGCGCGTTGATTGCAAGCGGTGAAATTGGCGACATTACGTGGTTTCGCGGCGAGCATACCGAAGATTTCGATGCCGACCCCACATCAACCGCGACATGGCGCAGTCAAGGCGTGGCCAATGGCACGATGGGCGATCTGGCCCCGCATATGGTGAACGCCGCTTTGGCCTTGATGGGGCCGATAGCCCGGCTGTCTGCCGATATTGCAACGGTCTATCCGACGCGGCCCGGTGCGGATGGCCCGGTGACCGTGACCAACGACGATATCGGCCAATTCATGTGCCGCTTTGAAAACGGCGCGATGGGGCATTTGTCGTTCAGCCGGGTAAGCACGGGCCGCAAGATGGGCTATGCCTATGAAATCACCGGCACAAAGGGCGCAATCCGCTTTGATCAGGAAGACCAGAACGCACTTTGGCTTTACCGCTCAGATGACGCGCCTGCCTTGCGCGGCTTTCGTAAAATCCTGATGGGGCCGGATCACCCCGACTATCTGCCGTTCTGCCAAGGCCCCGGCCATGGCACCGGATATCAAGACCAGATCATCATCGAGGCGCGGGATTTTCTGCGCGCAATTGAAACCAACTCTGCCGTTTGGCCAACCTTCCGCGATGGGCTAGAGGTGATGCGCGTCATCGCCGCCGCCCATACCTCGGCGGCGTCAGGCGCTTGGGTTAACCTATGAAGGACAACGCTATGATCAGCATCGGAAATGCACCCTGTTCGTGGGGCGTCGAATTTGCCAATGACCCGCGCAACCCCAGCTGGCGTCAGGTGCTGGCCGATTGTGCCGCCGCAGGCTATCGTGGCATCGAACTTGGCCCCGTTGGTTTCATGCCCGAAGACCCGGCCATTCTGGCGGATGCCTTGGCAGAACACGGCCAAACCCTGATCGGCGGCGTGGTGTTTCGCGCCTTTCACGATGCCACCGCTTGGGATGATGTCTGGGACGGGGCCACCCGCACCTGTAAGGCGCTGGTGGCGCATGGTGCCAAGCATCTGGTGATCATCGATTCTATTTCGCCCCGCCGCGCGCCTACCGCGGGCCGCGCGTCTGAGGCCGAACAGATGGACATGGCCGAATGGACCGCCTTTGCCGACCGCATCCGCACGGTGGCCAAACTGGGCGTCGATCACGGCCTGACCGTTGGCATCCACGCCCATGCGGCTGGGTTCATTGATTTTGAACCCGAACTGGAGCGGCTACTGGATGAGGTGGACCCGTCGCTGTTGAAAATCTGCTTTGATACCGGCCATCACTCGTATGCCGGTTTTGATCCGATTGCCTTCATGCGCCGCCACATTGATCGCATTTCCTACATGCATTTCAAAGACATCGACCCGGTTGTTAAAGCGGCCGCCGTCGCCAACCGCACCGGGTTCTATGACGCCTGCGGGCAAGGAATTTTCTGCAATCTGGGCAAGGGCGACGTTGATTTCCCCGCTGTGCGCCAAATCCTGCTGGACGCCAATTTCGACGGCTGGTGCACAGTGGAACAAGACTGTGATCCATCGGGCGGCACATCACCTGTCACGGATGCGGCGGCAAACCGGGCCTATCTTTCCTCAATCGGCTTTTAAGGGGCATATCATGGCAAAACTGAACTGGGGCATGATTGGCGGCGGCGATGGCAGCCAGATCGGGCCGGCACACCGGCTGGCGGCGGGTTTGGACGCGAAATTCAACTTTGTGGCGGGCGCTTTGGATCACAACCCGGATGCTGGCCGCGCCTTTGGCCAACGATTGGGGCTGGCGGCAGATCGGTCTTACGGTGATTGGCGCGAAATGCTGGCGGGCGAGGTAAACCGCCCCGACCGCGTTGATCTGGTTACTGTCGCCACGCCGAATTCCACGCATTACGAAATCACCAAGGCGTTCTTGCAGGCTGGCTTCAACGTGCTGTGCGAAAAGCCGATGACCGTAACCGAAGCCGAAGCACAGGATCTGGTCGAAACCGCGACCGCATCCGGCAAGATTTGCGCGGTGAATTACGGCTATACGGGCTATGCTTTGGTGCGCCACATGCGGGCGATGGTGGCACGGGGGGACTTGGGCAAAATCCGCTTGGTGGTGGCGGAATTTGCGCATGGCCACCACGCCAATGCCGCCGACATGGACAATCCGCGCGTGCGCTGGCGCTATGATCCGGCGCAAGCCGGGGTTTCGGCGCAGTTCGCCGATTGCGGCATTCACGCGCTGCATATGGCGTCGTTTGTGACGGGGCAGGAAGTGGCGAAACTGTCGGCGGATTTCGCATCTTGCCTGACGGGCCGGAGCTTGGAAGACGACGCGATGGTGAATTTCCGCATGGACGGCGGCACGGTCGGGCGTCTGTGGACATCGTCGGTGGCGATCGGGCGGCAACACGGGCTGACGATCCAGGTGTTTGGCGAAACCGGCGGCCTGCGCTGGGCGCAAGAACAACCCAACCAGCTTTACTACATGCCGCTGGGCCAGCGCCTGCAAACCATTGAACGCGGTGAGGCGAACCTGTCCCCCGAAGCTGACCGTGCCAGCCGTGTTACCATGGGCCACGCCGAAGGCATGCCGCTGGCCTTTGGCAATGTCTACCGTGATCTGGCCGAGACGATCACCGCATTGGACGCGGGCAAGGTTCCCGATCCGGCAGCGGCACTTTATCCGCGCGCGGAAGATGGCTTGCGGTCCATCGCGGCAATCCACGCGGCTGTGGCGTCAGCCGGGCAAGCGGGTGCTTGGGTTGATGCACGGCCTAAAATGTATCGCTGAACCATGCTAGGGGGGGGCAGGCAGCACGCCCTGCCCCCCTCAAGTCCTTCAAATTTAGCTAAAATTTGCGTTTCATTTTGGTAAAAATACTCCACGGGGGAGTCTCAAACGTGCAACGATTGAGACGGGGGTGTGAAACCCCCACGTCTCTTAATCCAAACCCCACAACGTGCCCCGTTCCACCAACCGACACGGCAACACCCTTGTTTCCGGCGCGCGGTCAGGATCGGCAAGCGTCGCCAACATCAGATCAATCGACGCCGCGATCATCGCCTCGAACGGCTGATGGATGGTGGTCAAATTGATGTTAGGCCAACCCGCCATTTCCATATCATTCAACCCGATCAGCCCCAGATCGCCCGGCACCGACAATCCGAAACTTTGCGCCGCCGACAGCGCCCCGATCGACAACACATCATCGCCGCAAAAATAGGCTTGCGCCGGGCCGTTGGCCAACAGCCGCAGCATTTCCGCCCGCCCGTCGTCAAACCGATAGGCCCCGGCAAAACTGATGCTTGCCAAAACATTACTGTGCAAAGCCGCCTCAGCAAGAAAACCCGTCATCCGGTCGATGGTGGTGGATGCTCCTTGCGGCCCGCCCATAAACCCGATCTGCGTGTATCCGCGCGCGATCAGCGTCGCCGCCGCCATCCGCCCGGCCTGATGGTTGTCGATGCCCACCATATTCACCGCTGCCGATTGGGATGCCCGCCCAAACGCATGCACCACCGGCAGACCTGCCTGCAAAAATGCATGTGCAAAGCCGTCAGGCAACTCGGATGACGCAAGGATCACGCCTTCAACCGAATAGGCGCGCAGCAATTGCACTGACCGCGCCGGATCGGTTTCCTCCGACAGGTTCACCAGCAACGGGCGCAGCCCATGGTCCTGCAAGCTTTTGGTGAACTGATCAAATATCTGCAAAAACACCGGGTTGTGAAAGTTGTTCGACACCAGCCCGATCAGCTGGGTTTTGCCCGTCATCAGGCTGCGCGCCAGAATATTGGGGCTATAGCCCAGATCGGCTGCCGCCTTTTCAACCAAATTGCGGGTTTTGGCGGACACCGACGCGCCGGGCGTAAAGCTGCGGGATACGGCAGACCGCGATACGCCGGCCCGCAAGGCCACGTCATTCAAGGTTATAGCCATCGGCGGGTAAAACGCTCCATGCGGCAGGTCCCCCTGCAATACCGCGAAGCATGCGGGCTGTCATCTGTCATTGCATCGCAAAACCCGCCCTAACTGCGAAGGGGCGCGCTTCCCACTGAAGTGGGTCGCGCGCCCCTTTTTCAG